>NZ_JBEZKP010000001.1:319053-369036 GCF_040706335.1 Streptomyces sp. NPDC048389
GTCGGCCAGGGGCGCGGCCTCCGAGGTGGCGGCGTTTGCCGGCGGGTCCTGGACGACGGGTGCGTCGTCCCTGGAGGCGCTGGTCTCCTGGGCCTCGCCCTGGGGCGCGTCGTCCCCGGCGGGGGTGGTCGCCTCCGGTGCGTCCTCGGCGACGACGGGGGTGTCGGCCGGAGGCGTGTCCGCCCTGGCGGGCTCTGTGGCCCGAGGAGCGTCGTCAGAGGCGGGCGTGCCATCGGTGACGGGGGCGGACTCGACCGGGGGCGTGTCCGCCGCGGGGGCGTCCGCTGTGGACGGCGCGTCGGTCTCGGCCGTGATCGAGCTGCGGTCCTCGGTCACATCGGCCACATCGGACTCGGACGCGGACGTGGCGCTCGCGACAGCCGCCTCCGGGGCCGGTGTCCCGGGCGCGGGGGTCTTCGCAGCGGGGGTGTCCGCCACGGGCTCCCCGGCCTGCGGCTCCGGGGCATCGGCCCCGGGCTCGTCCGAGGCGGTCTCGGCCGCGACGGCCGCGCCGTCGTTGGTGTCGTCGTGCGTGTCGTCGTTCGCGACCGGCGCGTCGGCCGACACCTCAGGCGCCTTCGTCTCCGTCTCCGTCTTCGCCTTCGTCTCCGCCTCGGCGGGGCGCGACGTGGTGCGGTCGGCCTGCGGCGGGACCGAGGGCGTGGTGCGCGGCGACGGGTTGTCGAAGGCCGCGGAGACCAGGTCCGACACCCGCTCCGACGGAGCCTGCGAGGGCACCGTCGCGTTCGAGCCCTTCGAGCCCTCCGAGCCCTTGGCGGACGCGGACGCGGACGCGGATGCGGCCACGGACGCGTCGGACGACGTGTCCGTGGCCGGTTCCGTGCGCTCGGTCTGGGCCGGGACGGAGGCTGCCGCCGACTCGTTACGCTCAGCACGGTCGCGTCCGAACACCTTGCGCAGCAAGCTCCGAATACTCATGGTCGAGACCTTTCGCATGAGTTGAGTGCGGTGAGTGTCCGCTCCTGCCCGGGCATCACAGGCCAGGGCGGACACGTAAGGTTAGCGGCCACCCGGCCCGCCCTCGGGGAGGGCACCCTCCTGTGCCGCGCACACGCCCCGACCGTGCCCCAACCGCGTCCCATCCGCGCCGCATTCATTCGTCGTTCATCCGGCGTCCGCCGCCGTGCACATGTGCGCACATAACGTCATGGCCGGAAATGATTCCGACACCATGTCGGCGCAGGCTGCGCCGAAGGAGGACGAAGTGCGCAAACTGCTGCCGCTGTTGAACACGACTCCGCACGTGGGCGGACGCTCTGCCCTCACCTGCCGCTACCGCTGCGGCGACGCCTGCTTCCACGAGGTCCCCAACACCAGTGACAACGAGTACGTCGGTGACGTCATCGCGAGCGCCCTGTCGCGCCGCTCGATGATACGCGCCGCCGCGGTCGTGACCGTGGCCGCCGCGGCCGGCGGTGCGGTCGTACAGGGTGCGACCCCGGCCGAGGCCCACCCCGGCCACGGCCACGGCCACGGGCACGGCCACCGGCCCGGCAGGGCCGATGGCGCCCGCGGTCTGCGCTTCGCGCCCGTCGCTCCCAACACGGACGACAAGGTCACCGTCCCCGAGGGTTACGCCCACAGCGTCGTCATCGGGTGGGGCGAGCCGATCCTCCGCGGCGCGCCTGCCTTCGACCCGGACAACCAGTCGGCCAAGGCACAGGCGGGCCAGTTCGGCTACAACAACGACTTCCTCAGTCTCCTCCCCCTGCGGGGTGAGCGCGGCCGTCAGGTGCTCGTGGCGAACCACGAGTACGCGGACGAGGTCCTGATGTTCAAGGGCTACGACTCCGAGAACCCGACCCGCGAGCAGGTCGAGATCGCCTGGGCCGCCCACGGTCTGTCCGTCGTCGTGGTCCAGGAGGAGCACCGCTCCGGCAAGCTCTCCCCCGTGACCCGCCACCCGCTCAACCGCCGTCTGACGGCGACGAGCGAGTTCGAGCTGACCGGCCCGGCCGCGGGTTCCGAGCTGCTGCGCACGAGCGCCGACCGGTCCGGCAGGACCGTGCTCGGCACGCTCAACAACTGCGCCGGCGGTACCACCCCGTGGGGCACGATCCTGTCCGGCGAGGAGAACTTCAACCAGTACTTCGCGAACGGCTCGAGCGCCACGGACAAGCGCTACGGCATCGGCTCGGGCGCGACCGAGCGCAAGTGGGAGCGTTTCGACAAGCGTTTCGACGTGAAGCAGGAGCCGAACGAGCCCCACCGCCACGGCTGGATCGTCGAGCTCGACCCGTACGACCCCGACTCGACGCCCGCCAAGCGCACCGCGCTGGGCCGGTTCAAGCACGAGGCCGCGCAGCCCCGGCTCACCGGCGACGGCCGCCCGGTCGTCTACATGGGCGACGACGAGCGCTTCGACTACTTCTACAAGTTCGTCTCCTCGAAGCGGATGAAGAAGGGCCGCGGCAGCGCCGCGCGCGAGCACAACCGCACGCTGCTCGACGAGGGCACCCTGTACGTCGCCAAGCTCACCGGTGACTCGCCGGGCGAGATCGACGGCACCGGCAAGCTCCCGAACGACGGCGAGTTCGACGGCTCCGGCGTGTGGATCCCGCTCGCGACGGGCGACGTGTCGCACGTGCCGGGCATGACCGCCGAGGAGGTGTACGTCTTCACCCGCCTCGCGGGCGACAAGGTCGGCGCGACGAAGATGGACCGCCCCGAGGACGTCGAGCCGAGCCCCCGCACCGGCCGGGTCTACGTCGCGCTCACGAACAACACCAACCGCGGCAAGGGCGACAATCCGAGCGCGGACGAGGCCAACCCGCGCAACCTCAACAAGCACGGCCAGGTCCTGGAGCTGGCCGAGCACTGGGACGACCCGACGTCCGACGGATTCGCGTGGCGCCTCTTCCTGGTCGCCGGCGACCCGGAGGACCCGGCCACGTACTACGCGGGCTACCCGAAGGACAAGGTCAGCCCCATCTCGTGCCCGGACAACCTCGCGTTCGACCCGTACGGCAACCTGTGGATCTCGACGGACGGCAACAAGCTCGGTTCGCACGACGGACTGTTCGGCGTGGCGACCCACGGCGAGCGCCGCGGTGAGCTCAAGCAGTTCCTGACCGTGCCGACCGGCGCGGAGACCTGCGGCCCGATCATCCAGGACCGCCGTGTCCTGGTGGCCGTGCAGCACCCGGGCGAGGTCGACGGGGCGTCCGCGGAGAAGCCCGCCAGCGCCTGGCCCGACGGACCGGGCCGGATGGTCCGCCCGGCGGTTGTCGCCGTGTACCGCAAGGACGGCCGCGACATCGGCGCGTGATGCACGGGTTCACGCGGTGGCGCGAGCCACCGGTTCACGAGGCGGCGTGATGCACGGGTTCACGAAGCCTCGTCGTTCACCGGTTCACGAGGCGGCGTGATGCACGGGTTCACGAAGCCTCGTCGTTCACCGGTTCACGAGGCGGCGTGATGCACGGGTTCACGAGGTGGCGTCCATCTGCGCGCGCCACCTCGCGAACTGCTCCGCCGCGTCTCCCGTGTAGGCCCACGGGAGGTGCGCCGCGCGGCGGCCCAGCAGCCGGAACAGCCCGCTCGCCTCCAGGCGCAGACCCGCGTGGCAGGCCGCGTGGACCAGGTAATTGAGCTCGCCGACCTCCTGCGGGGCGAGCAGCCCGTCCGTACGCCACAGGATCCACCGCTCCCAGGTGCGGCGGATCTCCGTGATCGCCAGTTCGTGCTTCCAGTGCTGGTCGAAACCGCGCACCACCCGCCCCTGCGCCTCACCGGCGACGTACCGGTACTCCTCGGCCCGGGCGATCTGCACCAGCACCGGCAGCGGTGATCCGGGCGGTGACGCCCCGGCCGCGTCCCGGGCGAAGTCGTACATCCTGCCGTGGGTGCCGTGCCAGCGCGCCGAGTGGTAGCGCAGCAGCTGCACATGGCCCTCGACGTTGTACGGGTCGCGTCGGCGCATCTCGTCCCACCAGCCCCGCAGTTCTCGTCTGGGCACCCCGTCCTGGTAGAGACGGGCCACCGTCAGCAGCGACACCCACGGCATCGGGTCGGCCGGGTGGGCATCGGCGGCGGTGCGGCAGGCCGCGACGGCGGCGTCCAGCCGCGTACGGTCGGTGCCCGCGCCCCGGCCGGCGGCGATCGCCCGCTGGAAGACGCGCACCACCTCGGTCGCCGCGCCCAGGACCGCCGCGTCCGGGCACGACGGCTCCGCCGCCCGCCAGCTCTCGGCCGCGGCGGAACCGGCCGCGGCGTGGGCGAGCAGCCGGATCCTGTGGGTGCGCAGCGACCAGTCGTCGGCCGTGTCGCGCAGCAGGTCACGCACGCCCTGCCACCTGCCGATGGCGATGTCGTGCAAGGCGTCGGCCAGCGGCCGGTCCCCGAAGGCGGGATCGAAGTCGGGTACGAATCGGCGGCGTACGGCCATGTGCGGCACTTCCCTCGGCGGTGCAAGCGTGCGGCTGGCGTTCCCGGGTGGCCGGCGTACGGGCGCCGGTCCGTGCGGGCGTGGTGACGTGGTGGTGCTCAGAAGTCCGTGGCCAGCGCCTTGTCGGCGTAGTCCCCGCCGTGCGGGCCGCGCTCCCCGTGGCCGCCGCCGGGCACGACCGCACAGGACGCGTCCAGCCTGGCCGGCCGGTAGTACGCGCTGCCGCGCCGCCAGTAGACGATCATCGGCACGAGTCCGGAGGCGAGACCGCCGAGGCCGATCGCGATCGACGCGCCGCCGAGCCCACCGAGCGACTCGAAGAAGACCCAGAGCATGAACAGTGCGCCGACCAGCGGCCACGCGCCGCCGAGGACGAAGTCGCGCACGGAGGTCAGCAGCATCCTGCGGTACGCGACGACGGCGGCGATCCCGGCGAGCCCGTAGTAGAAGGCGATCTGGAGACCTATGGCGGAGACCGCCGCGGCGACGACGTCACCGGCGGAGCCGAGCGCCGTGGACGCCACGAACATGGCGAGGGCGACGGCCCCGACCACCGTGACGGCCACCCAGGGTGTCTTCCACCGCGGGTGGACCAGGCCCAGCGAGGCGGGCATCGTACGATCACGGCCCATCGCGAACAGCGAGCGGGTGACCTGGATCAGCGTGGTCTCCAGCGTCGCCACGGTCGACAGCAGCACCGCCACGACAAGCAGCTTGCCGCCGACGCCGGGCCAGACGGCGGTACCCAGAACGGACAGCACGTTCGATCCGGCGGCCCGGATCTCCCCGGACGTCAGGACGACGTTGACGGCGATCGTGAACGCCTCGAACAGCAGGAAGACGACACCCACACCGATGAGCGCGCCGAGCCCCGGGGTGCGGTGGCTGTCCCGGGTCTCCTCGCTGAGGTTGCCGGTGACGTCCCAGCCCCAGAAGTAGAAGGTGGCGACCAGCGCCCCGGCGGCGAAGCCCGCCGTCCCCTGGAAGTGGGAGAAGCCGAACCACGACCAGTCGAAGGCGACGGCGGCTCCACCGTGCAGCAGAGCGGCCCCGATGAACAGGACGAGGATCACCATCTCCGCGCCCGACAGCAGGAGTTGGGCGCGCACGGTCAGCCGGACGCCGCCCAGGACGACGAGGAGCATCGCGAGGAACCAGGCCGCGCCTACGGCCGTCGCGAGAACCGTGTTCTGGGCGAGGACCGGATCGAAGAGCGCCAGCGTCATCGAGCCCGCCGGCAGCGTGCCCGCCACCATGAAGATCGTCGTCGAGACCACCAGCGCCCACCCGGAGAGAAAACCGAGGAACGGGTGGAGGGTCCGCCCGACCCAGGAGTACGCGGCGCCCGCGTTGACGTCGATGCGGCCGAGCCGGCCGAAGGCCAGGACGATGCCGAGCATGGGTATCGCGCAGTACAGCAGCGCGGCGGGTCCCGCGAGCCCGACCGTGGCGACGAGTACGGCCGTGGTGGCCGCGATCGAATAGGCGGGGGCGGTGCCCGCCACGGCCATGACGGCGGTGTCGAAGGTCCCGAGGACACCTGGCCGAAGCCCTCTGCCGGAGCTGCTGCGCATGGAAGTCTCCGAATGCCCTTGCGCCGCACGGAAGCTGACGGCGCTTCGAAGGGGGTTGGCGGAATGCGGAGGGAGCGCCTCCGTCGTGGGGGATCGTGCGCATCGTAGTCGGATGTGTGCGCTCCGGTGAGGGGCAGGGGGCCCGCCCCACCCGCACGTGCCTGTACGGGCGCGACACGGGCGCCGGGTCGTAGAGTCGGAGGCATGGCTGCAGAGGGAGCGTCCGCGACAGGCGAGGGGTCCGTACGGGTCGACGTCTGGATCTGGTCCGTACGGCTCACGAAGACCCGCTCGCAGGCTTCCGCGGCCTGCCGCGCGGGACATGTTCGTGTCAACGGTGACCGCGTGAAACCCGCCCAGTCGCTGCGCGTCGGGGACCAGGTGCGCATCTTCCACGCGGGGCGCGAGCGCATCGTGGTCGTGTCGCAGATCCTGCGCAAGCGGGTCGGCCCGCCGGTCGCGGCTCAGGCGTACGTGGACAACACCCCGCCGCCCCCGCCCAAGGAGTTCACGGCCCCGGCGGCGGTACGCGACCGGGGGGCCGGCCGCCCCACGAAGCGCGACCGGCGCGAGCTGGAGCGGCTCCACGGCGGGCGGCCGAAGAGCTGACGCGAGGCGGCCCCGTAACCGGGCCCCGGCCCCGATCCGTTGCGCGGGTCTCCGCCCCGCACCCCTTCCGTGCCGTGAACTCCGGCTCGGGTCTCCGCCCCGGCCGTCCTCAGCGCCCCGGCGCGGGCGACGCGATCGCTCGCGCCGCCCTGACCTCCTGCCGCAGCGGTGCCAGCACGCCCTCCTCGTCGCCCGGCAGGTCCGCCCGCACCTCCACCAGCACGTCGCTCGAGCGCAGTCCGTCCGCCAGTTCGCGCAGTTGCCGCTCGATACCGGCGATCTCATCCGGCCGGGGCGGCTCCGCCCCGTGATCGACGCGGACCCGGGCAGCCGTCGTCGCGTCCACGATCCGCTCGACGGCCACGACCAGCGGCCACCAGGCCGCGGCCCGTCTCCCGGTCGGCGGCGGCTCGGTCAGGGCCCGCTGGAACTCCGACCGCACCGAGGACAGGTCCCGGTAGATCCGCCGCCGGGCCCGCGCCCGCGCCGCGTGGTCCAGGTCGCCGAACGCGCACGCCACATAGCCGGCCGTGTCCTCGACGCACTGCGCGAGCCGGTCCCCGACCCGGGCGTGCCAGCTCTCCGGCCACAGCAGATAGCCGGCCACCAGGGCGATCGCGCAGCCCAGAAGGCTGTCCACCAGCCGCGGGAGCACCAGATGGAAGCCCTCGTGGTTGAGGACGTCGGAGAGCATCAGGATCACCGGCGTGATCGCCGCCGTCTGGAAGGCGTAGCCCTTCACGGAGAACGCCGGGATCAGCGCCGCGAGCACCATCATGACCGGCACGTCCCACCAGCCCCGTTCGACGGCCGAGAGCACGGCGGCCGCCACCAGCAGGCCCGCCGCCGTGCCGAACGCCCGGAGCACCGCGCGGGAGAACACCGAACCGAAGTCGGGCTTGAGGACGAACGTGACGGTGAGAGCCACCCAGTAGGAGCGAGTCACCGGTACGAGGGACACCAGGGTCTGCGCCAGCCCGATGCAGAGCGCGAGTCGCAGCCCGTAGCGCCACGACGGCTCCGACAGCAGCATGGTGCGCACGGCGCTTCGCGCCCGGACGCCGAGCGAGGCCGGCCGGCCGAGCCGGTCGTCCATGACCGCGGGGTCGAGGCCCGCGTCGTGGACGACCGTCGACGCGTGCCGCAGCGCGCTGTTCACGGCACGGTCGGCGGGACCCTCGGGCTCGGGCAGGACGAGCTCGGGCGCGGTGCCGCGGCGCTGCTCCACGGACGTGGCCAGCTCGCGTGCCGCGGCGGCGATCTCCGGCCGGCGGGAGGCCCGCCCGTACCGGTGGGCGGCGGCGGCCGCCTCGACCAGCGGGATGACCACGTTGAGCTGGGCGAGCAGCTGCACCAGCGGGCTGCGGCGCCCGTGGTCACGGGCCCGCCGGGCCAGGATCAGGTCGTACGAGGTGTTGAGCGACCGGGTGACCTCCTGTCGGCGCTCGTCGTAGTCGGCCGTGCCCGCCGCGGCCAGCAGGTCGGCGGCGGCGCGGTATGTCGCGGCGACGGCCGACTGTTCGGGCACCCGTGCCCGCAGCGGCCAGCCGAGCAGGGTGAGGAAGAGGACGAACAGTCCGCCGAGCGAGAGCAGCAGCGGGGCCTTCCACCAAGGCCCCGGCATCGGGAGTCCCGCTCCGACCACGGCGTTCAGCAGGAGCAGCAGCCCGGACACGGAGGCCACCGCACCGATCGAGGAGATCATGCCGGACACGAGCGCGACGAGGGTGAGCGCACCCACGGCGGCCCAGCCCTCTCCGTACACCAGGGTGCCGAGGGTGACCCCGACCGCGCCGAAGAACTGCGGCACGGCGATGTTCAGCAGACGCATCCGGTAGGCGTCGGCGGTGTCGCCGATGACGCCGGCCAGGGCACCCATCGACACGAGCGCCCCGTACTCGGGGCGTCCGGCGGCCAGTCCCACGGCCAGCGGCGCGGCCAGTGCGACGGCCGCACGGCCGACTGCGGCCTTGGGGACGGGTGTCGGCTGGGGCCGCAACCCGTGTGTCAGCCAGTCCGGCGGGGTCAGGCGTCCTGTGTGCCCCCCGATGCCGCCCTCACGTCGTGCCATGGGATCAAGAGACCCCGAACGGACCGTCGCGCGCAAGCCCCGCGGCGGCCGCGCCCGGGCGGGGCCCGCCCCGCTCAGCTGCGGTAGTTCTCCACCTCGTCCGCGGGCCGTTCCTTCACCGTGCCGGGGTCCTCGCCGACCTCGGCCTTGGCCCGGCGCCGCCGCAGCACGTCCCAGCACTGGTCGAGCTGGATCTCCAGCTCGCGCAGCCGGGCCTGCTCGTCGGGGCCCAGGCCCTGCTGTCCGGTGGAGCGGTCACGCAGAGCGCGCTCCTCCGCGACGAGGTTGCCGATGTTGTCGATGATCTGCTCGTCGACCTTCGCGTTGTGCTGCTCGTGGTCCATGGCGTCCGCTCCGGTGCCGGTTTCTCGTGCCGGTGCTCGTGCCGGCTTCTCTTGCGCGGCGCGCCGAGTGCCCGGTGCTCGGTTCAGGACTCGGTGCTCGGTTCAGTACTCGGTGCGCAGTACTCGGCGCTCGGTTCTCGTCGTTCGGTGCTCGGTTCGCACTGCTCCGTCTCGGTTCGCACTGCTCCGTCTCGGTTCGCGGTGCTCTCGCTCGACTCTCGCGCGTGCGGGCCGTCAGCGCACATCGTGCAGCTCCAGGTCCACGAGCAGCGACCGGTGGTCGGTGTCGGGAAGGCCGAGAAAGCGGGCCCCGCGTACCGCAGAGTCCGCGCTGACCAGCACGTGATCGATCTGTGTGCCCAGCGGCCCGCTCAGCTCCGCCGGCCAGGAGGAAGCAGCAGGGCGGCTCCCGCGGGCACCAGCAGCCAGGCAGGAAAGCCGGCAGTCGCGGTACGGGCGTGACATCGTCCGAGTCCGCGGCACCGCATGCGGCGACGGCCCTCGGGGACGACGGGCAGCAGCTCGGCGGGCCGCCCGCCGCCGTGTCCGGTGCGGTGCGCCCTCGCCCGGGTCGTCCCGTTCCCACCGGCTTCCACGTGTGGTGTCTCCCCGTTTGCGCGTCCGCCCGTGTGTCCGCCTGTCTCCTCTGTCCTGAGTGAGACGCGGGTCTGTCCTGAGAGAGACGCGGGGCCGGGCCGATCCGTTGGGAGCGCCTACGCGGCGCGCCGTGCCCGGCCGCAGGTGTACCGGCGGCGGCACGCCGTGCCCGGCCCCAGGCGCGCGGTCCCAGGACTTGCCCGCGGCGGCGTGCTGGTGTGCCCTGAAGAGGGGGCGCGGGGGACAGGGAAGGAGCCTCTGCCATGGCCGCACACGCAGCGATGTCGCACCGGCGGCGCCGGACGCGCGAATCACGGCATCACAGCCCACTCGCCTGGGCATTGCCCGTCACGCTGGGCCTGACCTTCGGCATCTGGGCCGCCGTCATCAGACGGGTCGAGGAGGGCGGCGTCGCGACCGGCGGCCAGTGGCTCCTGGGCGTGGTCACCGCGGTGGTCGTCGCGGGCCTGGCCTTCGGCCTGGGCCGTGTCCAGCACAGGCTGCCGCGCGAGGCGCGCGCGGCAGCTTACGGGGCGCTGACCGCCGTGGTCATCGGTTTCATGACCAGCCTGGCCGACGGCAGTGTCCTGAGATCCGCGGCGATCGGGATCGCCGTGGGCGTGGGCCTGGGCGCCGCGGTCTTCTACTTCTTCTACACGCGGGAGTGACAGCGGGAGTGACAGGAGGAGTGACACCGGTGCCGTCCCGACCGATTACTTCGGGCCTCGGATCCCGTCTGTACTTGCACGGACGGCGAGAAGGAACCGAGGGACGGGCGAACGGACGATGAGTACAGCGACAGATCCGGCAGTCGAGACCAGCGGGCTGGTGAAGGTCTTCGGTGACAACCGTGCCGTGGACGGCGTCGACCTCCTGGTACCGGCCGGGACGGTCTACGGCGTGCTCGGTCCGAACGGGGCCGGCAAGACGACCACCGTCCGGATGCTCGCCACGCTGCTGCGGCCCGACGCCGGCGAGGCCCGCGTCTTCGGGAAGGACGTGCAGAAGGACGCCGACGCGGTCCGCGGCAGGGTCAGCCTCACCGGGCAGTACGCCTCGGTCGACGAGGACCTGACCGGCACGGAGAACCTGGTCCTCCTCGGCCGGCTGCTCGGTCACAACAAGCGGGCCGCCCGCGAGCGGGCGGCCCAGCTGTTGGAGGCGTTCGGGCTGCGCGACGCCTCCGACAAGCAGGTGAAGAACTACTCGGGAGGCATGCGGCGCCGCATCGACATCGCCGCGTCCATCCTCAACACCCCGGACCTGCTGTTCCTCGACGAGCCGACCACCGGCCTCGACCCGCGCAGCCGCAACCAGGTCTGGGACATCGTCCGAGCCGTCGTCTCGCAGGGGACGACCGTGCTGCTGACGACGCAGTATCTCGACGAGGCCGACCAGCTCGCCTCCCGTGTCGCCGTGATCGACCACGGAAAGGTGATCGCGGAGGGCACGAAGGGCGAGCTGAAGGCGTCCGTCGGCTCCGGGGCCGTGCATCTGCGGCTGCGCGACGCCGAGCAGCGGCCCGAGGCCGAGCGGGTGCTGGCCGCCGCGCTGGGCGCGGAGGTGCTCCTGGACGCCGACCCGGTCGCCCTCACGGCCCGGGTGGGCGGACACGGCACCGAACGCGGAGCGGCCGAGCAGGCGGCGCACGCGCTGGCCGAACTGGCCCGCTCCGGCATCACCGTCGACAACTTCGCGCTGGGCCAGCCCAGCCTGGACGAGGTGTTCCTCGCCCTGACCGACAAGAAGGGGGAGGCGGCATGACGACCGCGACCACCGCCAAGGAGCCCGGTGACCTCGAACTCGAAGCGCCGCGGACGGAGGACCTCGCCTCGCTTCTGGTGGCCACGGACCGGCCGGCGCGGCCCACGGCGTGGTCGGCGTCACTGACCTTCGGCTGGCGGGCCATGCTCAAGATCAAGCATGTGCCGGAGCAGCTCTTCGACGTGACGGCGTTCCCGATCATGATGGTCCTGATGTACACGTACCTCTTCGGAGGCGCGATCGCCGGCTCCGTCGACGCGTACGTGCAGTTCCTGCTGCCGGGCATCCTCACCATGAGCGTCGTGATGATCACCATGTACACGGGCGTGGCCGTCAACAACGACATCTCCAAGGGCGTCTTCGACCGGTTCCGTACGCTGCCGATCTGGCGACCGGCGCCGATGGTCGGCTACCTCCTGGGTGACGTCGTCCGCTATCTCATCGCCTCGGCCGTGATGCTGTCGGTCGGCCTGCTCATCGGCTATCGCCCCGACGGCGGGCCGGTCGGCATCGCTCTCGGGGTCGCCCTGCTGTTGGTCTTCTCGTTCGCGTTCTCCTGGATCTGGACGATGTTCGGCCTGCTGCTGCGCACCGAGAAGTCGGTCATGGGCGTCAGCATGATGATCATCTTCCCGATGACGTTCCTCAGCAACGTGTTCGTCGACCCGAGCACCATGCCGGGCTGGCTCCAGGCGTTCGTCAACAACCAGCCCGTCACCCACGTTGCCACGGCGGTCCGGGAACTGATGGCGGGTGACTGGCCTGCGGCGGACATCGCCTGGTCACTGGGCTGGTCGGCGCTGCTCGTGGTCGCATTCGGCTCGATCACGATGCGCCTCTACAACCGCAAGTGACTGCGCGCCGGCCATGGGGAGGGTGCCTCGGTGGCCCCCGGGCACTCGCCGGCCAGGATCGGCGGCCCGGGGCACCCTGGCAGGCCGGGAGTCGGCGGCCCGGGGGCGCCTTCGCAGGCCGGAGGCCCGCCCGACAGGTGGGTACGGACCTGCCGGGCCGGGCGTCAGGTCGTGGTGCCGCGGACCACGACGACCGGGCAGGGGGCGTGCTGGGCCAGGTGGAGGCCGACCGAGCCGAGCAGGGCCGCCTTGAAGCCGCTGTAGCCGCGGTCACCCACCACCAGCAGTGACGCGCCCTCCGACCGGTCCATCAGGGCCTGCGCCGGATTGCCGATCAGGACCGTGCGGGCGACGGCGGCCGCCTCGTCGCCGAGCGTCTGCTCCAGGGTCTCGTCCAGCACTCGGGCCGCCACCTTCTGCGGGTCGAAGTCGGCCGGGACGGCGGCGACCAGGGTGGCCCAGCCGGCTGCCGGATACTCCCAGCTGATGACGGCCTCCAGGGAGTCCCCGGTCAGCCCGGCCTGCCGCGCCGCCCAGCGCAGAGCCCTGATCGACGGCTCGGAGCCGTCGACGCCGACGACGATCCTGCCCGCGGCTGCGTTGTCCGCCATTCCCGCCACCTCCGTAGCTGTAGCTCGTTGCCAGCCTACGTAAATCTACGCAAACAGGTCCGCGGTGGCCGTGTCCCGGCGAGGCCCGCCGGTGCCCGGCGCGACCATCAGGGCCGCGAGTTCGGCGCCCGCGCGGGCGATGCGGTCGGGCAGGGCGGCCGTCATCGAGTCGCCCGTGCCGCCCCAGTCCTCGGACGCCGCGTACACGGCGGTCGGCACGACGAGGGCCCGCAGGTAGGCGAAGAGCGGCCGCAGCGCGTGCTCCAGCACGAGAGAGTGCCGGGCGGTGCCGCCGGTCGCCGCGATGAGCACCGGCGTGCCGGTGAGCGCGTCGGGCTCGATCAGGTCGAAGAACGACTTGAACAGGCCGCTGTACGAGGCGGTGAACACGGGCGTCACCGCTATCAGCCCGTCCGCGCCGGTCACCGCGTCGATCGCGTCGGCCAGTGGCCCGGCCGGGAAGCCGGTCACCAGGTTGTTGGCGATGGCCACGGCGAGGTCACGCAGCTCGACGACCGTGACCTTCACCTCGCGGTCCGTGCCCGCGAGTTCACGGCGCACGGACTCGGTGATCCGGTCGGCCAGTAGCCGGCTGGAGGACGGAACCCCCAGGCCGGCCGAGACGACCACGAAATTCACGGGGGCGGACGTCTGCGTCATGAGGTCTCCTCGGTGTCCCGGTCGGTGGTCCCCTCCGTGGCCCGCCCACTGCTTCCGTCGGTGTCGCGGCCCCTGTCACGAGCGAGGGTGGCGGGGTGCGCCGGCGCGGTCTCGGGGACCCCGGCGGGCCGCAGCTTCGCGAACTCCTCGCGCAGCACCGGTACGACCTGCTCGCCGAGGATGTCGAGCTGTTCGAGGACCGTCTTCAGCGGCAGTCCCGCGTGGTCCATCAGGAACAACTGGCGCTGGTAGTCGCCGACCGCGTCGCGGAAGCCGAGCGTCCGCTCGACGACCTGCTGCGGGGAGCCGACGGTCAGCGGCGTCTGCTCGGTGAAGTCCTCCAGGGACGGCCCGTGCCCGTAGACCGGCGCGTTGTCGAAGTACGGCCGGAACTCCCGGACCGCGTCCTGCGAGTTCGCCCGCATGAAGACCTGGCCGCCCAGCCCGACGATCGCCTGCTCGGGGGCGCCGTGGCCGTGGTGGGCGTACCGGCGCCGGTAGAGCTCGACCATCCGCCGGGTGTGGGACATCGGCCAGAAGATGTTGTTGTGGAAGAAGCCGTCGCCGTAGTACGCGGCCTGTTCGGCGATCTCGGGGGACCGGATGGAGCCGTGCCAGACGAACGGCGGGACACCGTCCAGCGGCCGCGGGGTCGCGGTGAAGCCCTGCAGCGGCGTACGGAACTTCCCCTCCCAGTCGACGACGTCCTCTCTCCACAGCCTGTGGAGAAGCGCGTAGTTCTCCATGGCCAGCGCCATGCCCTCGCGGATGTCCTTGCCGAACCACGGGTAGACCGGCCCGGTGTTGCCGCGGCCCGTCATCAGGTCGACACGGCCGTCGGCGAGGTGCTGGAGGTACGCGTAGTCCTCGGCGATCTTCACCGGGTCGTTGGTGGTGATCAGTGTGGTCGAGGTCGAGAGGGTGATCCGTTCGGTCAGGGCCGCCACATGGCCGAGGAGGGTGGTCGGGGACGACGGGACGAACGGCGGGTTGTGGTGCTCGCCGGTCGCGAAGACGTCGAGGCCGACCTCCTCCGCCTTGCGGGCGATGGCGACCGTCGCCTTGATGCGCTCGTGCTCGCTCGGCGTGCGACCGGTGGTCGGGTCGGGCGTGACGTCGCCGACCGTGAAGATGCCGAACTGCATGGCGGCTCACCTCCCAGGGTGGTGGTTGAACGTTTAATTAACTGTATCGCTCAACCGTCGCGCCCGCGCCGCTGTTCCCACGCCGAGCGGCAGCGCTCATCCCATGCCGGTCGCCCCCGGGAAGAGCTGGCGGAACGCGTCCGCCGATTCGGAGCCGGAGCGGCCGAACGGCGCGTCGAAGTCCCACACCAGGAAGAGCAGGAAGGCGATCAGCGCGCTGAAGAGCCCCGCGAGCAGCAGCTCGCGGAACGTGCGGCCGATCTGCATGGTGAAGATCAGCCCGATCGTCACGACGGCCCCGCTGATCAGCCCGAACCACACGATGCCCGGCAGCGTCTCCTCCGCGCCCGCCGCACGCGCGTTGCGCGCGTCCTCGGCGGCGGCCACCTGGTCGAGCATCGGCTGGTATGCCTGCGCCTCCAGTTCGTTCTTCGGCTCCCGCTCCGCGACGCCGGTGCGTACCGCCGCCAGCAGCTCCGTCCCGCGCGACGACAGCTCCTGCTGCTCGACCATCCGAGGCCACTCCGCCTCGACGACCTCGGCGACGTACGTGTCGATGTCCGTACGGAGCCGTTCACGGAAGTCGGCCGGATAGACCTGCGCCCGCTGGGTGACCTCGTGCAGCGCCTGCGCCTCCGTACGTACGGCGTCCTGCGCCGCTCCGCGCGCCTCCCAGACGCCGGCGATCGCGAGGCCGAGCACGATCGCGTACACGACCCCGACCATCATCACCATGTACTCGAGGACGTCCGGGGTCTCCGGCGCCTCCCGCTCGTCGAGGCCGGCCGCCGCCGTCGTGCGCTGCACGCGCTGGCTGAGGACCGTGACGACGAGGACGACGGCGCAGGCGGCGGCCATCACGATGGCCAGGACCAGCCATTCGGACATGAGGGTCTCCGGTGTGTGGGGGTCGGTGGGCTGTGTGGGCGGGTCAGGCGCGGCCGCGCCGCGCGGCGGACTGCGAGCGGGGACGCAGCAGGGCAGCGGCGAGTACGGCCGGAATCGTGGTGACCAGCATCAGGACGGTGAGCGGTGTGCCCGTGGGCTTGGGTGCGCGCGTCACGGGCCGGTAGGTGCGGATGGCGACGGCCTGCACGCGCTCCGGCGGCGGCGCGGCGGCGGGCGGCGCGGGTGCCGGCGGCTCGGGAGACGGCGGGGGCGGGGCAGGCGGGCCGGCCTGCGCGGCGGGCGGTGGCGGCGGGGTGGGGGAAGGCGGTGCGGGGGGAGGCGAGGGGGTGGGTGGCGCGGCCGGCGGCGTGCCGGGCGCCGGAGGTGACGGCGCCGGAGGTGACGGCGCCGGTGGCGGCGGCTCCGGACCGGGGGGCGTCGGCGGGGGTGTGGGGCAGGAAGGCGGCGGCGGACAGTGTCCGGCGCCGACGGTCACGCAGACCGTGACCCGGGCCGGCCAGGGCACGGCTGCCGACACGGAAACCGATAGCGACAGGACGGGCGCCGCCGGGCTCGGCCCGGGCTCCGGTCCCCACCCGGCCGCGGTGGCCGACGTTTTCGTGGTCGATCCTCCGGCGTGTGCGGCTCCTGTGGTCGATGCCGCGGTGGCCGAAGCTCCCGTGGCCGATCCCCCGGCGTGCGCGGCTTCCGTGGTCGATGCCCCGGCGTGCGCGGCGACCGGTGTGCCGGTGGGTGTGATCACCGAGGCCCCGACGGGCGCGGTGTCCGGCGCTCCGGCGTGCGTGGTGGCGACAGTGGTGACCGATGCTTCCGCCCGCCCGGCTCCTGCGGCCTCCCCGGATGACGGGGCCACGACGCCGGCCCCCTGTGCTCCGAGAACCGCCGCGACACCCAGTGCGCTCACGTGCTGCCATCCCGCCACGACGTCACGGTAGAGGCCCGGGTCGCGGTCCTATGGCCAGGATCACCCGTATGGCTGATCAGCACATTTGTCCTACCGGTGGCGATCTGTGGTGCGAATCATTTTGCACTTTGTTGCACAAGGTGGGGTCGGCCCGCTAGAACTTCAGTCGACACCCCCGTGCGAGGAGGCACCGATGACGACGAGTACGAGCACCACCACGGCCGGGCCGGCGCCGTACCCGCATCTGCTGAGCCCCCTCGACCTCGGGTTCACCACGCTGCCCAACCGCGTCCTGATGGGCTCCATGCACGTCGGCCTCGAGGAGGCGGAGCGCGGGTTCGAGCGGATGGCGGCCTTCTACGCGGAGCGCGCCCGCGGCGGCGTCGGCCTCATCGTCACCGGCGGCATCGCCCCCAACGACCGCGGCCGCCCCTACGAGGGCGGTGCCAAGCTCACCACAGAGGACGAGGCCGACCGGCACCGGGTCGTCACCGACGCCGTGCACGCGGAGGGCGGCAGGATCGCCATGCAGATCCTCCACTTCGGCCGGTACGCGTACCACCGGGACCTCGTCGCCCCCAGCGCGATCCAGGCCCCCATCAGCCCGTTCGTCCCGCACGCCCTGACCGACGCCGAGATCGAGGAGACGATCGGCGACTTCGTCCGCGCGGCCGTCCTCGCCAGGTCGGCCGGCTACGACGGCGTCGAGATCATGGGCTCCGAGGGCTACTTCATCAACGAGTTCATCGCGAGCGCCACCAACCACCGCACCGACCGCTGGGGCGGCAGCTACGAGAACCGCACCCGGCTGCCCCTGGAGATCGTCCGCCGCACCCGCGAGGCGGTCGGAGACGACTTCATCCTGATCTACCGGCTCTCCATGCTGGACCTGGTGCCCGGCGGCTCCTCCCTCGAAGAGGTCGTCGCCCTTGCCAAGGAGATCGAGGCGGCCGGTGCCACGATCATCAACACCGGTATCGGCTGGCACGAGGCCCGTATCCCCACCATCGCGACGTCCGTGCCGCGCGGCGCGTACACCTGGGTGACCAAGAAGCTGATGGGCGCCGTCTCGGTGCCGCTGGTGACCAGCAACCGCATCAACACCCCCGAGGTCGCCGAACAGGTGCTCGCCGACGGCCGCGCCGACATGGTCTCGATGGCCCGCCCGTTCCTCGCCGACCCCGAGTTCGTGGCCAAGGCCCGGGCCGGCCGCCCCGACACCATCAACACCTGCATCGGCTGCAACCAGGCGTGTCTGGACCACACGTTCAGCCTCAAGATCACCTCCTGCCTGGTCAACCCGCGCGCCTGCCACGAGACCGAACTCGTCCTCGCACCGACCCGGTTGAAGAAGCGCGTCGCGGTCGTCGGCGCCGGACCGGCCGGGCTCGCCTGCGCGGTCTCCGCGGCCGGCCGCGGCCACGACGTGACCCTGTTCGACGCCGCCGACGAGATCGGCGGCCAGCTGAACGTCGCCAAGCGGATCCCGGGCAAGGAGGAGTTCGACGAGACGCTGCGCTACTACCGCACGCAGCTGGAGGAGCACGGCGTCCGCCTTCGTCTCGGTGTACGTGTCACCGCCGGCGACCTGCCGGCCGCCGACTTCGACGAGGTCGTCGTCGCCACCGGTGTCACGCCGAGGACACCCGCGATCGACGGCATCGACCACCCCAGCGTCGTCAGCTACCTCGACGTCCTGCGCGACGGCGCGCCCGTCGGCGACCGGGTCGCCGTCATCGGCGCCGGTGGTATCGGCTTCGACGTCGCCGAGTTCCTCACCGACGGTGGCGAGGGTGCGAGCCTGGACCCGCAGACGTACTTCCGCCAGTGGGGCGTCGACATGGAGTACGCGGGCCCCGGCGGGCTGACGAAGCCCGTGCGCCCGGCCCCGCCCCGCACCGTGCACCTCCTCCAGCGCAAGACGAGCAAGGTCGGCGCCGGGCTCGGGAAGACGACGGGCTGGATCCACCGCACGGAGCTCAAGCACCGCGGTGTGACCATGACGGCCGGTGCCACGTACGACCGGATCGACGACGAGGGCCTGCACCTGACCGTCGACGGCACGGCGTCCGTCCTCCCCGTCGACACGGTGGTGCTCTGCACCGGCCAGGAGCCGCAGCGCTCGCTCCACGAGGAGCTGGCCGAGGCGGGCCGTACGGTCCACCTGATCGGCGGCGCGGACGTGGCCGCCGAGCTGGACGCGAAGCGCGCCATCGACCAGGGCACCCGCCTGGCGGCCACCCTGTGAGTCCGGGCCCCGCCGGGGGCGGGTGAACGGGAGGGCGGCGCGTGCGCGCCGCCCTCCCGGCCGTTCATATCCGGTCATGAACCGGTCAGGCGGGTGGCATACCATGCGCACGACATTCATAAGAATTACGTAAGAGGACGTACCGTCATGGCCCTGCGCACCCCGTCCCGTCCCCTGCGCGGCATATCCGCCGCCGTCGCCCTGCTCGCGGTCGGCGCGGTGGGGTGCTCGGAAGTAGTCGACAGCGCCAAGGACGGTGCCAAGAAGGTGGCCCGCCAGCGTTCGGTGTTCTCGCTCGGTATCGGGGACTGCTACAACCCGAACGGCAAGGAGGCCGAGGGCGAGACGTTCGCCATCGAGGTGGTGCCCTGCGAAGAGCCCCACCAGGCCCAGGTCGTCGGCGAGTTCAAGCTCGACGAAGCCAAGGCGTTCCCCGGCAACGACGCGATCTGGGCGGTCGCCGACGAGCGGTGCCCGGCCGAGGCCCAGAAGTTCGCCCCGGACACCTGGGCCCTCCCGCAGGGCGTCGGCATCCTCTACTACACCCCGACCCAGGAGAGCTGGGCGACCGGCGACCGCGCCGTGAGCTGCACGTACACCAAGGAGAAGGGCACGTTCAGCGGCTCCCTGAAGGCCGACGACGCGAAGCCCGGGCAGGCCGAGTACCTGAAGGGCTCCAACGCCGTGTACCAGGCCCTGTGGACGACCCAGCCCGAGACGGGGTCCGTCGAGGACGACCTGGACGGCTACAAGGCGCAGGCGAAGGCCGTCGCCGCCGCCCTCGACGCGCACGTCAAGGGTCTCGAGGGCATCGACGGCACGGAGACGGGCAAGCTCCGCGGCCGGCTGGAGAAGACCGCCGCCGAGTGGAACAAGGCCGCGAACGCGGCCGACGCCGACGCGTTCTACATCGCCTACGACCCGGCCGTCACCGGTATCGACCCGAACAAGACGGTCGCTGCCCGCAAGGAACTGGGGCTGGCCACCACCGTCCCGGCCGACGAGGCTGAGTTCTGGGCGGGCTGACGCCGCACCCGCCCGTGGGGCGCGTCCACACCTCTTTCCGGGGGAGCCGCTCTGGCTCCGATCCGGTTCCGGGTGGCCATCGGGGCCTGAGCCCACGGACGGCCCTCCCGCCGCGCAGGAAACCGCCCCGGGCACCGAGACCCGGGGCGGTCTCCTGTGTCCAGGGAGAGCGACGCAGACCCCACGACCGCCTATGCCCCGGCCGGGGGGCCTCCGTCAAGATCGTGACCGCCAACGGTTTCTGGGTCCTTGATGACCGCCTGGTGGTCGCGGAGGAACTGGCACGCCGAGCTGTGGTTGGACGACGCCGACAACGTCGCCTTGTACGCGAAGGTCTGGAGGACCCTCGGCGAGTCGGCCGGGTACGGGGCCGGCGCCCACAACGTCATCAACTCCGCCCGGCGTGCCCTGAACCCGCGTTGACGGGTCGGTCAACGCTCGACGGCGTCCCTTTGGAAAGGGCTGCGCCAGCGCTCCAGCTTGAACGGGAGCGCGAAATCCGCCTCCGACGCCGATATGAGGAGGAAGCGGTGTCCGGAAAACGAGGGTGTGCCGGCCCCCATGGGCGGGTGCGCACGCCGTAAGCGCGGTCTACGGGGCCGCGTCCGCCGGTGCGCCCGGTCCGGAGCGCGGCCCCGGCGCCCCGCTGCAACCCCCGGGCACAACGCCTTCCCGGCCCCGGCCCGCCCGCGTCCGCCGCCGCGCCGCCGCCCCGGTGCGCTGCCACCGGTTCCGGCGGAGGCGCCGGGGCCCCGCGCGCGACACGGGTCCTACGATGCGGCCATGTCCCTGCCCCACGCGATCCTCACGGCCCTGCTCGAGAAACCCTCTTCGGGTCTGGAGCTGACCCGCCGCTTCGACAAGTCGATCGGCTACTTCTGGTCGGCCACACACCAGCAGATCTACCGCGAACTGGGCAAACTCGAACAGGCGGGCCACATCCGGGCCCTGCCGTCCGAGCAGCCGACCCGGGGCCAGAAGAAGGACTACGAGGTTCTGCCCGCCGGCCGGGAGGAACTGGCGGCCTGGGTCACCCGCCCCGAGGACCCCCGGCAGATCCGCGACCCCCTGCTGCTGCGGCTGCGCGCGGCGGCGGTGGTGGGCGGCGCGGACATGGAGGTGGAGCTCGTACGCCATCTGGAGCTGCACCGCACCCAGTTGGCCGGGTACCTGGCGATCGAGGAACGCGACTTCCCGCCGGAGCGCCGGGTGAGCAGGGAGGACAGACTGCGCCATGTGGTGCTGCGGGGCGGCATCGAACTGGAGACCTTCTGGACGAAGTGGCTGGCGGACACGCTCGCCGAACTCTCCGCCCCGGCCGGCGGCGCCGAGCCGCCCCGAGACACGTGACCTGACGCCCGTCCCGCAGGCGCATCACCCGACGACCGTCCCGAAACGTATGATCGGACCGCCCCGAGATGCGCTGCCTGACGACCCGTGAGATCGTCGCCGCGTGACGGACTCCTTGATCGCGGTCTGCTGTGCGGCCGCTCTCACCCTGCTGCTGAAATCCGCCGTGGGCCTGGCCCGTGCCGGCGGCACCGACCCGTCCGCGGAGGCCCGCTCCGTGACATCGGCCCTGTACGGCTGCGGAATCGCCGTACTGGCGCTCGGCCTGTTCATCACGCTGACCTGACGGCGCGCGCCGGCCGGCAGGCATGCCTAGGCCAGGGGCGTCTGCAGTATGCCGCCGTACTCGTAGAGGTCCTTGTCGCCCTTGTCGCTCTTCGAGGCCCCGAGGTAGGGCACCAGGTCCGGATGCACCGGGGCGAGCGGCGGCTGGTCCGGATCGGGCCGCCAGTCGGCCAGATCGACCAGCCCGGGCTCCACCGGCACCAGCCCCTCCACCAGCGCGTCGACCTCGGCCGGGGTCCGCGTCTGCCAGGGGATGCCGCTGGACGAGATGTGCGCGGTCATCTCGGCGCCGCGGACGGGGTCGTCGCACACGACGTGCGAGAAGCCGACGCAGCTTCCCGGCGCCGCCCGGTCGAGGACCGTGCGCAGGATCCGGCGCGGGTCGTCGCCGTCGACGAGGTGGTGCCCCACGGAGAGGAACAGCACCGCCACCGGCTCCTGGAAGTCGATCAGCCGCCGCACATCGGGATGGTCGAGCACCGACTGCTGGTCCCGCATGTCGGCGGTGATGACGGTCGTCGTCGCGTTGTCGGCGAGCAGCGCGTGCCCGTGCGCGAGCACGATCGGGTCGATGTCCACGTACACGACGCGCGCGTCCGGCGCGAATCGCTGGGCCACCTGGTGCACGTTGTCGTCGGTGGGCAGCCCGCAGCCCATGTCCAGGAACTGACGGATCCCCAGCTCCTGCGTCAGATACCGGACCGCCCGGAAGAGGAACTGCCGGTTCTGCCGGGCGATGTCCACGCACTCCGGGAACGCCGGCAGCGTGGCGAGACAGAAGGCGCGGTCGACCTCGTAGTTGTCCTTCCCGCCCAGCATCCACCCGTAGGCCCGTGCGGAGGTCGGCACGTCGTACGGTATCGCGACCTCGTCGGGCCGCTTGTCGTCGATCACAGCGCGCTCTCCGCCTCTTCCGGATGTCGGTGTGGCTGCCTCGTCAGGCCGACCCTACTGGGGCTCCGCCCGGCGCCCGACCGTATCCGGCCACCCCGGCCACGGCCGGGGACCGGCCCGGCGCAGGCCGAGCGCAGGCCGGGGCGCGTGCGACGCGGGCCTCAGTCGTGCGGGCGGGGCCGGCCGGACCGGTGGCCGCCGTCCGTCTCCCCCTCCCGGCCGGGGCCGGTCAGGCGGGTACGCAGCCAACGGGAGAGGGCGGTCCCCGCGGCGGTGAGGAACACGAAGGTGTAGACGATCTGAAGGATCGCCACCACGCGGGCGCTCTGACCCCTCGGGGTGATGTCGCCGTAGCCGACCGTCGCCAGGGTGACGATCGTGAAGTACAGGGCATCGACGCGGGTGTCGAGACCGTGGAACTGGCCCGGTTCCCTTCCGAGCGCGTGGTACGCGCCCGCGAAGATGAGCACGGACGTGCACATCAGCAGCGGGATGGCGACACCGGGGCGGGTGCCGGGACGGTCGGTGAGGACGTCCCTGACCTGGAAGAGGAGCAGCAGTGCGATCGACAGCAGGGCCAGGGCGAAGATCGTCCAGCTGACGCCGGGGCGCTCGGGGCCGAGTTCCTCCAGGGGGAGCAGGAAGTACGCCACCGTCATGAGGGTGGCTGCCCCCACCGCGGCCAGCCTCAGCGGTGTCCGCGCCGGGCGACGCGGTCTACGGTCGTCGTCCGCCATCCGTATGCCTCCCGCCCCGGTCCGTCGCGCCCGGTTCGTTGCCCCGGTCCGTGGGGCCCGGTTCGTTGCCCGCCGGTTCGTTGCACCGAGCAGTGGGGCCCGGTCGTCGCGTACGGCCGTGGTGCCCGTTCCGCCGCGCACGGCTCGTCGTACCCGGCCGACGCCACCCGGTCAGATCCCGTCGTCGCCCACGATCGGCCGCGCCTTCGGCCCGCCGCCACCCGGGGGCCGCCGAACGGCGCACACGCGGGGTGCAGGCGTCACCGGCTCCGTGCACGCGGCGTGCGGCTCACCGACCGGCCCAGCGTGGCGGCCGACCGCGCGAACTCCGCCGCGTCCAGGACGGCCGCGCCGCCGGGGTCGTTGTTGAAGTAGACGTACACGTCGGCCTCGTCCGGCCATGCGGTGGCGATACGGGCGGCCCATGACATGAGCGCCCGGCGGCCGTAGCGCGGCTCCGGCAGGGCGAGGCCGGCGTGGAGGCGTACGTAGCCCCAGGATGCCGTCCGCCACAGCGGGGCGACCGGGCGGGAGCCGCGGTCCGCCCAGCACAGGGCGGCGTCGTGCCGTTCCAGCAGCGCGCGCAGCCGGGCCTCGGCCTGCCACCAGGACGGGTGCCGGAGCTCGACGGCTACGCGGACCGTGCCGGGGAAGCAGTCCAGAGTGGTCTCCAGGGCGTCGACGTCCTGCTGGAAGTTCGGCGGCAGTTGCAGCAGCACCGGCCCCATCCGGTCGCCGAGCCCCGCCGTGCGGTCCATCAGACGGTGCACCGGCTCCACCGGGTCGCGCAGCCGCTTGATGTGCGTCAGAAAGCGGCTGGCCTTCACCGCCATGACGAAATCGTCCGGCGTCCGCTCCCGCCACGCCGTGAAGATCTCAGTGGTGGGGAGCCGGTAGAAGGCGTTGTTGTTCTCCACGGTGGTGAACTGCCCGGCGTACTCCTCCAGCCACAGCCGCTGCGGCAGGCCGGGCGGATAGAGAACGCCTCGCCAGTCCTTGTACTGCCATCCGGACGTTCCGACCAACACGGGCATGGTTCGATCCCTGCCCGTACGCGGCGTGGGCCTATCGCCTTCGGGGGCGTGACACTCCGTACGGAGAGCGGTCGAGGCCCTCCGGGGTTACCTGCGGACACATCTTTCCCCGTCGATCCGCCTGCTCCACTATGGGGTCCTGTTTCCGGCCGGTAACACCGGACAGCCGCCGCATGACGACTGGTTGGTCTGCCGGCTCGTAACCGAACGAGGAGTCAACAGGGTGACCAAGCTCCGACACGGCGTTTGGGAGACCGGGGACGACGACCCGGGCCACGCCGCCCTGTCCGACGCCGAACTCACCGAACGCGTCCGGGCCGGCGCCCCGTCCGCTTATCCCGCCGCCCAGGAGCTCAGGCGCCGCCACCTGCCGGCGCTCCGCGCGTACGCCATGCTGTGCGGGCGCACCGGCCTCGCCGGCAACCAGCTCGCGGTACAGGCGGTGGACCTCGCCACGCAAGAGGCGTGCCGGGGCATGGAACCACGGGGCAGCTGGGGCCATCACCTGCTGATCACACTTCAGCGCATCGGCCTCCGGTGGGCCGTCGGCAGCCGCCGGGCCAGACTGGACCCCGGTTTCGCGGCGTGGCTCGACCACAACACCGATCCCGCCGCACCGCGTTCGCCCGACTCGCCGGGTCCCCGGCTCGCGGAGACGTCCACGATGCTCGCGTGTTTCTACGGACTGCCGGAACAGACCAGGGGCGTCCTCTGGTACGCGACGGTCGACGACGAGCCGGACGGCACGGTCGGCACGTTCGTCGGCGTCCCCGCGAAAACGGTCCCCGATCTGCGGGCCAAGGGCCAGGACGCGATGCGCAGGGCCTACATCCAGGCGTGCCTGGAGCACAGCGGCGACAGGAAGTGCCAGGGGTTCCGCCGCATCATCGATGCCGCGTCCCGGCCCGGGGGCGGACGGCGCAGCAACGATCTGACGCTCCATCTGGGGGAGTGCACCGGCTGCGCCCGGCTCATGGGGGAGCTGATGCGGATGGCGGACGCCCCCCGGGCCGTACTCGCCGAGGGCCTGCTCGGATGGGGCGGAGCGGCTTACGCGGCCGGCAACCCCGTGCGGGCGAGGCACACGCCGGACTCCCCGATCGAACGGTGGGAGAACCGGGCGGCCCTGCCGACGGTCATCGGCTCCCCGCGCGTACGCCGACGCGACGTGGCGGTGCGCAGCGGTACGTGGCGGCCCTCGCTGCTCACCGTCCTCACCACGGTGACGGCCGTGGCCGTCGCCGCCGGAACCTGGGCGGCGACCGGATCCGACGGCTCGGACCCGGACCTCGACCGTGGCCGGGCCCGAGCTGAGCAGCCCCGGCGCTGGGAAGCACCGCCGCCCACCGCCCTGCCCACCTTCGCGCCTTCGGCGACCATCACCGCCACCGCCCCACCCTCCGGGAAGCCTTCGCCCTCACCGAGCCCCGTCACCTCGGCCCCCAGGAGGGCGACGCCCGCTCCCAAGCCCTCACCCACCCCTTCGACGAGCAGCCCGCCCCGGCAGGTGCCCGTCGCGGTAGGCGGCGGCTGGGTGCAGATCGTCCACGCGGAAACCGGACTGTGCCTGGACATTGACAACGGCGTCATGGCCGACCGCACCGACGTCCTGATCGTGCCGTGCGACGGAACGTCCACCCAGCGCTGGAGGCCCGAGCGGGTCGGACTGCTGCGCAGCGGTGCCGACCCCGACTACTGCCTCGACTCGCGGGGCGCCACGGACCGCGGGGTCGGCATCTGGTCCTGTGCCTCCGTCGAGGGCAGGAACGGCATCAACCTTCTCTTCGCCGTCGACTCGGCGGGTGGAATCCGTCCCCGGATCGCACCGGAGTTCGCTCTCGAGCCCCTTGGCCGCTCCGGCAGCAGCACCCTCGAATTCGACCCGGCGGACGGAGGCACCGACCAGCGCTGGATCGCGCGGTACTGACCGGCGCTGGACCGTGCGGTACTGACCGGCGCTGGACGGTACGGACCGGGGAAGCCCGGCAGACGGCCACCGAGGCGTTCCGCCGGTCCCATGACGGCGGGACGGTTCCCACCGGCGCCCGGCTTCCTCAGAGGCTCCGCCGGGCCCCGCGGTGTCAGGCGGGGGCGAGTGCGTCAAGCGGCATCAGGCGATGGTGCAGGCGTTTCGGCGTGCAGGCGTGCCGTTCATCGTGTGCGAGGGCGGTCTGCCGGTGCCGGTGGGGACGATGGCCGCCGTCAGGCCGGTGTGCTCTTCTGCTGCGCCGACCGCCCCTACGGCGTGCGGCCGACGTGTCGCCCGACGTGCTGCCGGTGCTCAGCCGGGGAGTTCCGTGCGCTCCCACCATTCGTAGACGGGCAGTGTGCCCTCGGTGGTCTCCTGATGCCGCGCGGTCGCCCTGAAGTGCTCGTAACCTCCGCGGAACCGGACCTTGATGTCCGCTCCGGGTGCGGAGACGGGGACGATCCGCTCGGGGAGATCGCCGGGGCCGCCTTCCAGGACTGCTCTCTTCGCGTTGTCACTCATGCTGGGAAAGTCTCCCGGGAGATCGGCCGCTCTTCTTCGTGACGCGCCGGAGGCGGCGCACGCCGACACGGGCGAACCGTCCCGCCGGTCATGCCACTGCTGTGCAGCAGGTCCGCACCGTCACGGCCGGCGGCCGGCCCCGTGCGAGTCACGGAGGCCGGGGGCGGCGATGGCCCGGCTCCGCGATGGCCGGCTCCCACGATGTTGTCCGGCTCCGCGACGGTCCGGGAAGCGATGCCCGGCTCCGCGACGGTCCGGGGAAGCGATGCCCGAGACGGTGACCTACCGGGTCCGTGACGCCTCTCCAGGCTGACGCACGGGACGTGACCTCCGTGCCGGGACGGGATCACGCGGAGCCGTCGTCGCGCTCCTCGGCTGCCGCGCGGCGGAACTCCCCGTTGATGCGCTGGGCTTCCTCGAGCTGGTCCTCGAGGATGACGATGCGGCAGGCGGCCTCGACCGGCATGCCCTCATCGACGAGTTCGCGGGCGCGGGCCGCGATCCGGAGCTGGTACCGGGAGTACCGCCGGTGCCCGCCCTCGGAGCGGAGCGGGGTGATGAGGCGGGCATCACCGATGGCGCGGAGAAAACCGGGGGTGGTGCCGAGCATCTCGGCGGCCCGTCCCATGGTGTACGCGGGGTAGTCGTCGTCGTCCAGACGACCACTGAGCGGAGTGTCTGCTGTCATTCTCACCTCGTTGAGCAACGCGTCGAGGGGCCCTGGTGCCGTACGGCACCAGGGCCCCGAAGGAAATTCAACACCATCGGTCGGCTCTACTGCGGTGCCGACCTGCTGTTTCCGCCGACTCGCCCCAGGAGGGGGCGAGAATGCGGGGATCGCGGATGCGTGACCGGGGACCACCTTCCAATCCGGGGCCTTGCGGTACCCGGGCCGAATCTTCCCTGCCCGGGCGATCCTGATGGCGCCTGCTTCCTCCATTCCTCGTCGGACCGGCCACTGGGTGCCGGTCGGTGGTGCCAACTGCTGGTGTTGCCGTCGGCAGCCCCTCGCCTGCGGGCCGCCCGGTGCGCCTGCCAGTCCCGTCGCCGTCCTTCGAACCACGTGGCTTCGGAACTCCGCAGTCGCACCGTCGTGCTGAATCGCCTACTGCTACCCGGCAGTTCGTCTCTGCCGGGTCTCATCCGACTTCGTCTACGGAAGAAACACTAACCGTGTGGCGAGCCAATGTCTACTGTGGTGAGCATAGATTTCGATTCGTCGCGGACGAGGGAATCTGCGGGCCGCAACGGCAGAAGCCCGCCCGGAGCGGAAGCCACCCCCGTCACCTCGCTCGGAGCGGGGGACGCGCTCGGCAGCCGGCCTGGAGCGGAAGCCGACCCATACCCCGCCCGGAGCGGAAGCCGCCCCATCACCTCGCCCGGAGCGGGGGACGCGCTCGGCAGCCGGCCCCCTCGGCGTCCGCTCTGTGACCGGCCCCCGCCCCACCGGGCCCGTCGCGGATAGAATCGGCTCTCATGTCGAATGCTGACGAACTCCTCGTTGACATCGCCGCCATGGTGGAGTCCGAGCAGAGCAATCAGATGTCCCTCACCGTGGTCATCGGCGGCGCCGTCATCACCGGACGGCTGGCACCCGAAGCCGTGTGGCGCCAACGCGTGTCGGAGGTCCTGAGGGACTCGGAGCACCTCCGCCCCTTCTCCGGCGTCTTCTCCTCCGAGCGGGCCGCAGGCCGTCCCGAGCGCGGAGAGCCGCCCACGCATCTGCACTTCCACGTCGCCCGGATCCTGCAGGGCAGTGTCGGTATCCCGGAGACGGGCGGGATGTACCGGGTCGCGATCAAGGAGGTCAGCGGCTGGACCGTCGGCGACTTCAGCTACTCCGACCACTGATCCCGCGACCACCGACCGGCCCGGCCCACCGACCGGCCCGGCCCACCGACCGGCCCGGCCCACCGACCGGCCCGGCCCACCGGCCCTGCCCGGTCCGTTCCTCGCCCCCTGCCCGGTCCGCTCTCCGCCCACCGGCCCGGTCCGTCCCCCTGTCCTGCCCGGGTGCCGGTGGTCGGCCCGGTCGGTGCGGCCGTGCTGACCGGGGGCCGAACGCGGCGAGGGCCCGACCGCAGTGTGCCGGTCGAGCCCTCGCCGCTGTCGTACGCCTGTCTGTCCTGCCCTTGGTCTGCGCCCGGCTGCGCGGCGCAGACCTGGTTGTGTCCGCCTGCGTCTGGTTGTGCGCGCTACCGCCGGCCTCCGCCGGTCACACGGCGGGCGAGGTGCCGAGCAGCGCCGACGCCTCCTCGAACGGAGTGAGGGCACGCGCTGGCGTGGCCACGGGCAGGCTGCGGCACGTGAAGCCGAGGCGGGTCACTGCCCTGAGGACTTCGCCGGCGGTGAAGTCGCGGCGGTCCTGCCGGGTGATGACTTCACCGACCTGCATCATGGGGTAGTGACGACGGCCGATGATCACGGAGTCACCCGTGATCGGCTCGGGCCTGACGCCCTTCATCGACGCCAGGACCCCGCTCTTGGAGAGGTCGAACGGGAAACGGGCGATGACGCAGCGCATGGTGCCTCCAAGGGGAGTGGGGAGAGGTCCGGCCCGGGGGAAGGGGCAGAACTCAGCGGGGGAGGGTGAAGACGCCCACGGCACAGCCGTGCTCGTCGACGACGGGCACGGCCTTGAGCCGCCGGTACCGCATGGCATGCTCCGCCTCGGCCACCGTGGCCAGGGACGAGGGGAACGGCCCCGGGTCCCCGGCGACGTCCCGCAGGCGCACCCGGTCCGCATCGGCGGAGCTGTCGCGGACGGCGGCGAGCCGAGCCCGAGTGATCAGGCCCGTGCACCGGCCGTCCTCGTCGCTGACGAGCAGGTGCATCGAGCGGGCACCGTCCATGACGGACAGCGCCACCTCCACCGTCATGTCGTCCCAGACCTGCGGTCCGGGCGCGTCCATGGCGTCGACCACGGTCACGGCGGCGAGATCCGCGGGGCGCGGCTTCATCGGGGCCAGCGTCAAAGGTGCCTCCAGCGAAGCGGGGTCGGGGTCCTGAGCGTGAACGTCCTAGGCTGCCGCGTCGAAGGCGGACTGCGGCTGAGCCGTGCGGCGCGCCGCCTGCCCGGTCCTGCCGTTCCTGGCGTTACGCCCGCGGCGCCCGCGGGACGCGGAGGCGCTGCGCTTCGGGCGCTCGGTCACCGGCACCGCGATGACGACCGGGACGCCCGACGGCGTCCGCGCGCCGGTGATGCGGGTCAGTTCGGCCTCACCGGAGTGGACCTGGCTGATGTGCGGGCGGATCCCGGCGTCGGACATGAGACGGGTCATGTCCCGGCGCTGGTCGGGTGTCACCAGGGTGACGACGAGACCGGACTCGCCGGCGCGCGCCGTGCGGCCCCCTCGGTGGATGTAGTCCTTGTGGTCGCTCGGCGGGTCCACGTTGACGACGAGGTCGAGGTTGTCGACGTGGATGCCGCGTGCGGCGACGTTCGTCGCCACCAGGACGGTCACATGCCCCGTCTTGAACTGGGTCAGCGTCCGGTTGCGCTGCGGCTGCGACTTCCCGCCGTGCAGGGCGGCCGCGCGTACACCGTTGCTCAGCAGGTGCACGGTGAGCTTGTCGACGGCGTGCTTGGTGTCCAGGAACATGATCACCCGGCCCTCCCGGGCCGCGATCTCGGTCGTCGCCTGGTGCTTGTCCGCGCCGCGTACGTGGAGCACGTGGTGCTCCATGGTCGTGACGGCGCCTGCCGACGGGTCGACGGAGTGGACCACCGGATCGGTCAGGTAGCGGCGGACCAGAAGGTCGACGTTGCGGTCCAGGGTGGCGGAGAACAGCATCCGCTGCCCCCCGGGACGCACCTGGTCCAGCAGCGCCGTGACCTGCGGCATGAAGCCCATGTCGGCCATCTGGTCGGCCTCGTCGAGGACGGTGATGTCGACCTGGTCCAGGCGGCAGTCGCCGCGCTCGATCAGGTCCTTCAGCCGGCCCGGCGTCGCGACGACGACCTCGGCTCCACCCCTGAGGGCACCGGCCTGCCTGCCGATCGACATTCCGCCGACCACCGTGGCCAGCCTCAGTCGCACGGAGCGGGCGTACGGCGTGAGCGCGTCGGTGACCTGCTGCGCCAGCTCCCGGGTCGGTACGAGCACCAGGGCCAGCGGCTGTCCCGGCTCGGCCCGCCGGCCGGCCGTACGGGCCAGCAGCGCCAGGCCGAACGCGAGGGTCTTGCCGGATCCGGTCCGCCCGCGGCCGAGCACGTCGCGAACCGCGAGCGAGTTCGGCAGGGTCGCCGCCTGGATCGGGAACGGTACGGTCACGCCTTCGGCGGCGAGCGCTGCCAGCAGCGGCCGCGGCATGTCGAGATCGGCGAACGCCTCGACGGCGGGAAGCGCGGGGGTGACGGTCTTCGGCAGGGCGAACTCGCCCTGCGGCGCGGAGGGACGGCGCCCGTAGCCACCGGAACGGCCCGGAGTGCGGGAGCGGCCGGCGGCCGGGGCACCGGAGCGGCTGCCGCCCTTGCCGGCGTAGGAACCGGCGGAACGGGTGCGGCTGAAACGGTCGTTCGTACGTGTGCGGTTCATGCAGAACCTTCCTCGAAGCGGCACGTCTCAAGGAATTCCTGCAGAACGAACGGCAGAGAGAATCGCAAGAACGAGCCAAAAGGCGAAAGCGGATCCGGCCGGCGGGAATTCTCGCGGCCGGAGCGCTGAAAAAGGGTGACGCGAGCGGTGCCGGGCGGACCGGCGTGTCGCGTACGGGGAGATCTGAGCGGACTCGCGGTCCGGATCCTTGAGGGGGTATCCGCCGCAGGATGAGGCGGCGGAGCCCTGAAATTTCATGCCGCCGGGGAAAACGCCACGGCGTTGACCCCCGGGGACTGGGCCCCGGAGTGCAACGAGCTGGGGCCCGCACCCAAGGTGCGGGCCCCAGCTCGGACTGTGCGCGTGAGCGTCAGGCGGTAACGATGTTCTCCGCCGTCGGGCCCTTCTGGCCCTGCGCGATGTCGAAGCTCACCTTCTGGCCTTCGAGCAGCTCGCGGAAGCCCTGGGCGGCGATGTTCGAGTAGTGGGCGAACACGTCAGCGCCGCCACCGTCCTGCTCGATGAAGCCGAAACCCTTTTCCGCGTTGAACCACTTCACGGTGCCAGTAGCCATAATGTAAATCTCCTTCGGGGCAGTGCATCGGGTCCCGCACTGTGCGGAATCCGAGTCGCCGCGATGATTGCCCTGCCCGGAAAGACCGGAAATACAAAAGCACTCTCGTTGGCACCGAAGCCGGAGAGGGTGCTTGAAGTTCTGGGAACCACAACTGCAACTGACGTCGACAGTAGCACGCCATGTTCCGCGGTGCGCGACGATTGATTACGCTCCGCCTGTTGTCCCAGAAAACCTCATCAGGTGTCGCTTCTATTTCTCATTTCATGAGCACAGATATTGTTCGCCAGGCAGTACCGTCGCCGGGCGACATCCCACCGCGCATCACCCGCCCGCCCTGCCCGCCTGCCCGCCCTGCCCGCCTGCCCCGCGGGCGGGCAGGGCTGCGGCTTACCACCTCGTTGCCCGCGCCTTGCCTGCGGACGGCTACGATTCCGCTCGGAGAAATCAGGGCCGTCTTGAGAGACGGCCCCGGTCGGAGAAGGTGGTCATGATGGGTACGTTCAGCGTTTCGCACCTCCTGATCGTGCTGGGAGTCGCCGTTCTGCTCTTCGGAAGCGCGAAGCTGCCCGAGGTGGCCCGTGCGCTCGGCAAGTCCGCGCGCATCCTGAAGAGCGAGGCCGCCGCCATGAAGAACGACACCGCTCCGACCGCCGCGCCCGTGCTCCCGGCGTCGCGGCCGAACGTCTGAGCCCGCGCTCCCGGCCTCGCGGCGGAACGTGAGCCCGCTCTCGTACGGGTGCGGGCCCCTACGGGCCTGCGGTGCCGGGAACAGCCCCGCCGCTCCGCCTCGGATCGCCCAGCGCCCTCGACACCGGCCTGATCATCGTCGGCGGGGCCCGTCCGGCCGCTCCGCAGCCCCTCGCGCAGTCTTCTCGACTACTTCGGGTCGCGGTTGAACTGTGCCTGCGCCCAGCGGTGGCCGAGTGCGGTGAGGAGCAGGCACCAGGCGATGGTGATCCACCCGTTGTTGCCGATCTCGGTGCCGAGGAGGAGTCCGCGCAGGGTTTCGATGGCGGGTGTGAACGGCTGGTACTCGGCGATGGGCCGGAACCAGCCGGGCATCGCCTGGATGGGGAGGTTTGTTCGGCTGGGTGGTCGCGTTGCCGCCGGCTGGTCGAACTCGGGGTCTTCCGCAAGCAGACCTCGAAGTTCGGGTCGAACCGGAACATGCCCCCGGCGGACGTATCAGAGGTCCGGCCACTTCGAGATCAGGCTGGAGAACAACGGCAAGGTGTCCTACGAGGTCGCCTATGCCGCCCCCGCCGGCGCCGACTTCATCATCGAGCAGCGCGAGAAGCGCACAGCTGCCTGATCCGCGAGCGAGCCCTTGCCCTCAGGGCGAGGGCTCGCTCAGCCCTCACCGCCCAGCCGGCCGTTCAACGTCTTTTCCCGGGAGGGCGCCTGCATTGCCGTCGCGCTCCGGACACCCACGCCCGCCTCCTCGACTCGTTCGATTCCCCCGCATTTGCGTCCCTCTCCCCGGAACCCGGCTCCGGCAGAGCACTCCGACCACGACCGGCAGAAGGAAGTTGCCGGCGGGCTGGACCGGGTGGTGCCGACGGCTCGCGAGAAGGCCCGGGAGGAGAGGGAGACGGGGCCGCACCACCTACGCACCACCTGCCCCGGGGCACCTGAAGGGGTCTGAACGACAACAAAGAAGCCCCGGGCCGCCGGCCTGGGGCTTTCTGCTGGAGCGGGTGACGGGAATCGAACCCGCGCTCTGAGCTTGGGAAGCTCATGTTCTACCATTAAACTACACCCGCGCGGCGGACCGGTGATCGGTGCCGCATCGTCGCACACTCTACCCCATCGGTCGCCCCACGGTGTATTACGCCGCGGGGCGTTCGTGGTTTCCGGACGCGGACGCGACTGCGGCTGGCGGGAGTTGGGGCGTACGGTGGCGGGGCGGAGTGCCGCGTGTGGTGGTGTCCGAGGTATCCCCTAATGTGACCTTCGTCCGCATTCGCTGGGGAAGGGGCCCGATGGACTTGATGGAGCGCACCGTCGTCCGCTGTGCCGAGGGGCACGTGTTCAGTACCGCTTCGTTTCCGATGCAGCAGCTGGGGACCGACCGGATCGGGCCCGGGCGGCTCATCCGGTGTCCGCGGTGCGCGCGGCTGAGGAGCGCCGTACCCGTGGCTCAGGGCCGGCAGGGCAAGCAGTAGGGCCAGGGCGCCGAGAGGTGCAGGGCAGGCGACGGCAGAGAAGCAGTAAGGCTTGAGTGAGCGCGCGGGCAGGTGTCCGATTGGGGACGGCCCGCGCGCTCTGCGTATCCTCGGGGCGTGCTTCTCTCAGACAAGGACATCCGGGCCGAGATCGCCGCCGGGCGCGTGCGCATCGACCCGTACGACGAATCCATGGTGCAGCCCTCGAGCATCGACGTGCGGCTGGACCGCTACTTCCGGGTGTTCGAGAATCACCGCTATCCGCACATCGACCCTGCCGTCGAGCAGGGCGATCTCACCCGGCTCGTCGAGCCCGAGGGTGACGAGGCGTTCATCCTCCACCCCGGCGAGTTCGTGCTCGCGTCGACCTACGAGGTCATCTCCCTGCCGGACGACCTCGCGTCGCGGCTGGAAGGGAAGTCCAGCCTCGGGCGGCTCGGTCTGGTGACGCACTCGACGGCCGGCTTCATCGATCCGGGCTTCTCCGGGCACGTCACCCTCGAGCTGTCGAATCTCGCCACGCTGCCGATCAAGCTCTGGCCGGGCATGAAGATCGGGCAGCTGTGCATGTTCCGGCTCAGTTCGCCCGCGGAGGAGCCGTACGGCAGTGAGCGCTACGGCTCCCGCTACCAGGGGCAGCGCGGGCCGACGGCCTCCCGGTCGTATCTCAATTTCCATCGGACCCAGGTGTGAGGACCGGAGCAGCGGCATGAGTGACGTACGCGAGAACCTGACCTACGAGCAGTTCGGCGGCGCGATCCGCGAGCTGGCGCAGACGATCGCCGACGACGGATACGAGCCCGACGTGGTGCTGTCCATCGCGCGCGGCGGCGTGTTCGTGGCCGGCGGACTGGCGTACGCGCTGGACTGCAAGAACATCCACCTGGTCAACGTGGAGTTCTACACGGGCGTCGGAACGACGCTGGAGATGCCGGTCATGCTTGCGCCCGTACCCAACGCCATCGACTTCTCCAACAAGAAGGTCCTCATCGCGGACGACGTCGCCGACACGGGCAAGACGCTCAAGCTCGTTCACGACTTCTGCCTGGACCATGTGGCGGAGGTGCGGTCCGCCGTGATCTACGAGAAGTCGCACTCGCTCGTGAAATGCGAGTACGTCTGGAAGCGCACCGACGAGTGGGTCAACTTCCCCTGGAGCGTCTTGCCTCCGGTGCGCAAATCGGGTGAGCCCATCACGCCGTCGAAGGAAGCACTCTAGACCCGGGGTCTGCAGGTCCGGCACCTCGCGCCCTGCTGGTGCCCATGCCAATGCCAGGGCCCCGCGACCCTGAAGGATGGCGGGATGCCGACCCGGCGGCAGGTGTCGAGGTCGGGGGATTCCTCCGCCGGCACCGGTGTCGGTGACCGGTAGGGGTGGCTGTCCGGCCCGTGGCAACGCCCACTGTCAGTGGGACGGGCACGGCAGCTTGGCCATCCTCCGTCCTTCCTCACTCGCAGAGCTCCGCGTAGTTCGTGCGGACGGCCACACCGACGCCGGCGGACAGCAGAGTGAGCACGTGAGCACGATCTCCGTTCGGCAAGGGAGTCGCCTCACCTCCCGGGGCAGCCCGGCGGCGTCGAACTCATGCCCCGCGAGGGCAGCGGCGGGGTGGGCCCGCTGCACCACGTGACCCGCGAGGCGGTCTTCGGCTCATGAGAGCCCTTCCTGACGAAGTGTGAACTCGTAAGAGGCGCACCGGAATGCGAGTGTGCCGGCCATGCGCACGCCTCGCGCGCGGGAGCGAGCGATGCGTGCCGGGATGCCGGAGCTGCGTGGCGCCTGCATGCACCGGGAGACCTGACTGCACGTCATTACTCACCTCCCCTGCCGTGTTGGGCCGGTGCCGGGATGTCCCGCGGGGTGCTGATCGCCGCCGGCGGTGCGACCCCGAGGAATGCGACCCCGGCAAGGGAGAGTTCCGCAACCAACGGATCCTGGTCGGTCTGGACGGCAGGAAGACCATCCCGCTCTCCGGCTTCCGGAAGGCGAAACTGCGGTACGACGGCCGCTGGACCCCGGTGCTCACCCAGCGCTGACCCTGCCGCAACAGCGACCAGCGGGCGCTCGGGTGGAGGCGTGACACAGAGGAGCCTCGGCCGCAACCGGAGGTTCTACGCCTGGCCGCAGGACGCAGCCGGGACAGATGCGGTACGCGTAGCCCCCGCGGACCGGCCATCGGCGGGGCCTGCGCGTACGTGTCTTCGCGTACGTCTCGTCGCGTACGTGCCCTCGGGACGTACGCGGCTCAGATCGTGCCGAGCTTGATGATCGACAGCAGTGCGATCAGCTGGATCGCCGAAGCGCCCAGTGCCTTCGGCCACGGCAGGTCGTGCGACTTGCTCACCATCGACGTGAACAGCGCGCCCGCTGCCAGCCACGTCACCCAACCGAGCACCTGGACAAGGGAGTTCTCGCCGCCGAGGAACATGGCGAAGACCAGCCGGGGCGCGTCCGTGACGGACATGATCAGCATGGAGAGGCCCACAGTGGGCTGCCAGGCGCCGTTGCCGCCGAGCTGGCGCGCCATGGTGTGGGTGACGGCACCGAGCACCAGGCCGCTGATGACGAACGCGGCGCCCGTGATCAGCACGTACGGGATCGCGTTCGAGAGCGTCGCGTTGATGACCTCGTCACGAGGCTCGTCGAATCCGAAGATCGCGAGCATGCCGTAGAGCAGGGTCACGACCAGCGCCGGGACCCAGACCGCGTGGTCGCGCATCTGGTGGAACGTCGGGCCTGGCCGCAGGAGGATGCCGCTCAGGAGTTGCTTCCAGCGCAGGCGCGGGCCCGCGGGGGCGGCGCCCGCCTGGTAGGTCGAGCCGTCGCCGTACGGGTCGTCGTGCACGCTGAACATCTGCGTGTGGCCGGGGTTGTTGGCCGCGTGCGGGTCCTGAGCCGCCCCGTACCGGGGGTGCGGGTCGCCGAAGTACTCCGGCTCGTCGTACCTGCCACCGCCCTGGGGCCCGTCGGCCGCCCGAGGCCACTGCTGCTGATGCGTGTACGGCGGCGCAGGGGCCTGCCCACCGCCCGTGTACGGCGGCGCAGGGGCCTGCCCACCGCCCGTGTAGGGCGGCGGCGCCTGCTGCGCCTGCTGTCGTTGCGGGGTGCGGTTGTCCCGGCCGCGTCCGATCCTGAATCCAGCCACGTTGTCGAACGTACCCGGTCCGGCGGGATCGGGTGGCGGCGGACCGGGTACGGGAGGGGGTTTGCGGCCGACCTGTGACATCCCCTAAGGGGACCCTGGGGGGCCTGCCCCCGCCCTCACCGGCGCCTGCCCCCGGCCTCCCGGCCCCTGCCCTCCCCGGCGCCTGCCCCCGCCCTCCCGAGGACGCTCTGCCGGCCGGGAGCCCACTGGGGCACGCGATCGCCACGCGGGCAGGTGCCCGACGCACGAGCGGCCGGTCCTGCCCCCGAGGCAGATCCGGCCGCTCAGTGTTCTCCCGTGGAGAGGTCCCCTTCGTGGGCTCTCCGGCGGAGGTGTTCTCAGGTGGAGACGGTCATTTCACCGGCTCCGGTTCCGGCGCCCCCTCGGGCTCCGTCTCCGCCGAGGGGTCCGACGGCGGGGTCTTGACCGAGTCGAGCAGCAGCTGCGCGACGTCGACGACCTGGAGGGACTCCGGCGCCTTGCCGTCGTTCTTCTTCCCGTTGACCGAGTCGGTGAGCATGACCAGGCAGAACGGGCAGGCCGTGGAGACGATGTCCGGGTTGAGGGACAGGGCCTCGTCGACGCGCTCGGTGTTGATGCGCTTGCCGATCCGCTCCTCCATCCACATCCGCGCGCCGCCGGCGCCGCAGCAGAAGCCGCGCTCCTTGTGGCGGTGCATCTCCTGCTGGCGCAGGCCCGGGACGGCCGACATGATCTCGCGCGGGGGCGTGTAGACCTTGTTGTGGCGGCCCAGGTAGCACGGGTCGTGGTAGGTGATCAGACCGTCGACCGGCGTGACGGGGACCAGCTTGCCCTCGTCGATCAGGTGCTGCAGCAGCTGCGTGTGGTGGATGACCTCGAACTCGCCGCCCAGCTGCGGGTATTCGTTCGCGATCGTGTTGAAGCAGTGCGGACAGGTGGCGACGATCTTCTTGGCCGACTTCGGCTTCCTCGTCGACTCGTCCTCGTCATCCTCGCCGAACGCCATGTTCAGCATGGCCACGTTCTCCTGGCCGAGCTGCTGGAACAGCGGCTCGTTGCCCAGGCGCCGCGGCGAGTCACCGGTGCACTTCTCGTCGCCGCCCATGATCGCGAACTTCACGCCCGCGATGTGCAGCAGCTCGGCGAACGCCTTCGTCGTCTTCTTCGCACGGTCCTCGAGGGCGCCGGCGCAGCCGACCCAGTACAGGTAGTCGACCTCGCTGAGGTCCTCGACGTCCTTGCCGACCACGGGGACGTCGAAGTCGACCTCCTTGGTCCACTCGACGCGCTGCTTCTTGGCGAGCCCCCAGGGGTTGCCCTTCTTCTCCAGGTTCTTGAGCATCGTGCCCGCCTCGGACGGGAACGAGGACTCGATCATCACCTGGTAGCGGCGCATGTCGACGATGTGGTCGATGTGCTCGATGTCGACCGGGCACTGCTCGACGCAGGCGCCGCAGGTGGTGCAGGACCACAGGACGTCCGGGTCGATGACGCCGTTCTCCTCGAGCGTCCCGATGAGAGGGCGCTCGGCCTCCGCCAGGGCGGACGCGGGCACACCGGCGAGCTGCTCCTCGGTGGCCTTCTCGTTGCCCTCCATGTCCTTGCCGCCGCCTGCCAGCAGGTACGGGGCCTTGGCGTGCGCGTGGTCGCGCAGCGACATGATCAGGAGCTTCGGGGACAGCGGCTTGCCGGTGTTCCAGGCGGGGCACTGAGACTGGCAGCGCCCGCACTCGGTACAGGTGGAGAAGTCCAGCAGGCCCTTCCAGGAGAACTGCTCGACCTGGGAGACGCCGAACACGTCGTCCTCGCCCGGGTCCTCCCAGTCGATCTCCTTGCCGCCGGACGTCATCGGCTTCAGTTCACCGAGGGCGCTCTCGCCGGTCGCGTTGCGCTTGAACCAGATGTTCGGGAACGCGAGGAAGCGGTGCCAGGCCACACCCATGTTGGTGTTGAGCGAGACCGTGATCATCCAGATCATGGTGGTGCTCAGCTTGATCATCGCGAACAGGTAGACCAGGTTCTGCAGCGTGCCGAGGCTCAGGCCCTCGACGGCCAGGACCAGCGGGTACGAGGCGAAGTACGCGGCCTCGTAGCCGTCGACGTGGTGGATGGCGCCCTCGAGGCCGCGCAGCACGTAGATGGCCAGGCCGATGGTGAGGATGACGTACTCGACGAAGTACGCCTGTCCCATCTTCGAGCCTGCGAACCGGGACTTGCGGCCGGGGCGCGAGGGGAGGTTCAGCAGCCGGATGACGATCAGCGCGGCGATGCCGAGGACCGTCATCGCGCCGATGAACTCGATGTACATCTCGTACGGCACGAAGCCGCCGAGCAACGGCAGCGTCCAGTCGGCCTGGAACAGCTGGCCGTACGCGGTGACGATCGTCGGCGGCAGCGTCAGGAAGCCGACCGCGACGAACCAGTGCGCGAAGCCGACGATGCCCCATCGGTTCATCCGCGTGTGGCCGAGGAACTCCCGGACCAGGGTCACGCTGCGCTGGTACGGGTTGTCCGTCCGGGTGCCGGCGGGCACCGGCTGCCCCAGCTTGAAGTGGCGGACGAACTGGCCGATGGCGCGGGCGAGCAGCGCAACGCCGACCACGCTCAGGGTCAGCGACACAATGATCGCGGCGAGTTGCATGGAAGGCTCCTCGGGCCTGCGAGGGTGGGAGGACTAGGTACTACTAAGCGGTAACTTATTCAGCCCGAGCTGAGACTACCCACTTATTCCGCCGCACTGTAGCCACGCATGCGGTGATCTGTGTCGCTCAGGCAACCCTGACCGGAGCCGCCGGGGCGGCGTGGACGACGCTGCGTCCGGCGATCGCCACGGGCACCGTGCGGGCCAGGATCGCCAGGTCGAGTCCCAGCCAGTGTTGCTCCACATAATGCAGGTCGAGCACGGTCATTTCCTCCCAGGGCAGCTCCGAGCGTCCGCCGACCTGCCAGAGACCGGTCATTCCGGGCCGCACCGCGAGGCGGGCGCGCTCCGGTCCGAGGCCGGCCGGGAGGGCGTCCGGGGGCAGCGGATGCGGTCCGACCAGGGACATCTCGCCGCGTACGACGTTGAGCAGCTGGGGCAGGTGGTCCAGGAAGTGGCGTCGCAGTGCCCGGCCCACCGGGGTGACGGCTCCCGGGTGCCCGGTGCGGAACGTGAGCATCGTGAAGGTGCGGCCGCCGAGGCCCACCCGTTCACGGCGAAGCAGTACGGGGCCCGGTGATGTCACCGCCACGGCCGCCGCGGCGGTCAGCAGGAGTGGTGCGAGCACCAGCAGGAGGAGTGCGGCGCCCGTCAGGTCGACGACTCTCTTCGGCGTCATGGGTGTTGCCGCCATAGGGCGCACCCTCCTCGTCCGGTCTCATTCAGGACCATCCGTGCTCATCCTGAATGACAGTTCTTGACCACTTTTTTCGGATATGACTCTCCCAGAGGCGCGCGTTCCAGACGTGCTGCGCCACGCGCACGGGCGAGAACTGCACGTAAGCGCGGGATAAAAGTTGAGTGGCCCTGACTCAGGTCTGTTGACTCCGGGGAACGGGTGATGCATCCTTGAGCCAGTTCCACTCAAGTCAGTCGTTGGAGGAATCGAAATGGCACGTGCGGTCGGCATCGACCTGGGCACGACTAACTCCGTCGTCAGCGTTCTGGAGGGCGGCGAGCCCACCGTCATCACCAACGCCGAGGGTGCCAGGACCACGCCGTCCGTCGTCGCCTTCGCGAAGAACGGTGAAGTGCTGGTCGGCGAGGTGGCCAAGCGCCAGGCGGTCACAAACGTCGATCGGACCATCCGGTCCGTCAAGCGCCACATGGGCACGGACTGGAAGATCGAGCTCGACGGGAAGAACTTCAACCCGCAGCAGATGAGCGCGTTCATCCTGCAGAAGCTCAAGCGCGACGCGGAGTCCTACCTCGGCGAGAAGGTCACCGACGCGGTGATCACCGTCCCGGCGTACTTCAACGACTCGGAGCGCCAGGCCACCAAGGAGGCCGGTGAGATCGCCGGTCTGAACGTGCTGCGCATCGTCAACGAGCCCACCGCGGCCGCCCTGGCCTACGGCCTCGACAAGGACGACCAGACGATCCTCGTCTTCGACCTCGGTGGCGGCACCTTCGACGTCTCGCTGCTGGAGATCGGCGACGGCGTCGTGGAGGTGAAGGCCACCAACGGTGACAACCACCTCGGTGGTGACGACTGGGACCAGCGCGTCGTCGACTACCTGGTCAAGCAGTTCCAGTCCGGGCACGGCGTCGACCTGTCCAAGGACAAGATGGCGCTCCAGCGTCTGCGCGAGGCCGCGGAGAAGGCGAAGATCGAGCTGTCCTCGTCCACCGAGACGTCGATCAACCTGCCCTACATCACGGCCTCCGCCGAGGGCCCGCTGCACCTGGACGAGAAGCTCACCCGCGCCCAGTTCCAGCAGCTGACGTCCGACCTGCTCGAGCGCTGCAAGACCCCGTTCCACAACGTCATCAAGGACGCCGGCATCCAGCTGTCCGAGATCGACCACGTGGTCCTGGTCGGCGGCTCGACCCGGATGCCCGCCGTTGCCGAGCTCGTGCGTGAGCTCACCGGCGGCAAGGACGCCAACAAGGGTGTGAACCCGGACGAGGTCGTCGCGATCGGCGCCTCGCTCCAGGCCGGTGTCCTCAAGGGCGAGGTCAAGGACGTCCTGCTCCTCGACGTGACCCCGCTGTCCCTGGGCATCGAGACCAAGGGCGGCATCATGACCAAGCTCATCGAGCGCAACACCACGATCCCGACCAAGCGGTCCGAGATCTTCACGACGGCCGAGGACAACCAGCCGTCGGTGCAGATCCAGGTCTACCAGGGCGAGCGCGAGATCGCTGTGTACAACAAGAAGCTCGGGATGTTCGAGCTGACCGGTCTGCCGCCGGCGCCCCGCGGCGTCCCGCAGATCGAGGTCTCCTTCGACATCGACGCCAACGGCATCATGCACGTGACCGCGAAGGACCTGGGCACGGGCAAGGAGCAGAAGATGACCGTCACCGGCGGCTCCTCGCTGCCGAAGGACGAGGTCGACCGCATGCGCCAGGAGGCGGAGCAGTACGCGGACGAGGACCACCGCCGCCGCGAGGCCGCCGAGTCCCGCAACCAGGGCGAGCAGCTGGTCTACCAGACCGAGAAGTTCCTCACGGACAACGAGGACAAGGTCCCCGCCGAGGTCAAGACCGAGGTCGAGACCGCCCTCGGCGAGCTGAAGGAGAAGCTCAAGGGCGACGACACGGCCGAGATCCGCACCGCCACGGAGAAGGTGGCCGCGGTCAGCCAGAAGCTCGGCCAGGCGATGTACGCCAACGCCGCGCCCGAGGGTGCCGCCCCCGGTGCCGAGGGCCAGGCCGGACCCGCCGGGGACGACGACGTCGTCGACGCCGAGATCGTCGACGAGGACAAGCCGAAGAAGGACGGTGCCGCGTGACGGAGGAGACCCCGGGTTTCGAGGAGAAGCCTGACGTCCCCTCCGGCGCCACCCCTGACGACGCCGCCGAGACCGCCGAGGCATCCTCCGAGCAGGAGAGCCCGGCGGCCCCGGAAGGGGACGCAGCACAGACCGTCGGCCTGACGGCCCAGCTGGACCAGGTCCGTACCGCTCTGAACGAGCGGACGGCCGACCTCCAGCGGCTCCAGGCCGAGTACCAGAACTACCGCCGGCGCGTGGAGCGCGACAGGATCACGGTCAAGGAGATCGCCACCGCGGCGCTGCTGACCGAGCTGCTGCCCGTGCTCGACGACATCGGCCGCGCCCGGGAACACGGGGAGCTGGTGGGCGGGTTCAAGTCGGTGGCCGAGTCTCTCGAGACGGCCGCCGCGAAGATGGGCCTGCAGCAGTTCGGCAAGGAGGGTGAGCCCTTCGACCCGACGATCCACGAAGCTCTGATGCACTCGTACGCGCCGGACGTCACAGAGACGACATGCGTCGCGATCCTGCAGCCCGGATACCGCATCGGCGAGCGCACGATCCGCCCGGCGCGGGTCGCGGTCGCCGAGCCCCAGCCGGGTGCGGCACCGGCGGCGCAGAAGGAAGAGAAGCCGGCCGACGAGGAGAGCGGTGGGCCCGAGGAGGGTGCGTGACCTGGCTCCGCGTGGATGAGGGAGCGGCGTCCGGCGCGTGCGGATGCACAGCGGAGGAGGGAGACATGGCGAGGCCATGGCGACCGACGACAACGCAGCAGACGCGCGTGCCGGGGATCGCGAGCCCACGCGGAGCCGGGGCACGCACCCTGCGGGCTGACGCGGGAAACGTCCGGAAGGAGGGACGTCGATGAGTACGAAGGACTTCGTCGAGAAGGACTACTACAAGGTTCTCGGCGTCCCCAAGGACGCCACAGAGGCCGAGATCAAGAAGGCGTACCGGAAACTCGCCCGCGAGTTCCACCCGGACGCCAACAAGGGCGACGCCAGGGCGGAGGAGCGCTTCAAGGAGATCTCCGAGGCCAACGACATCCTCGGTGACGCGAAGCGGCGCAAGGAGTACGACGACGCCCGCGCCCTGTTCGGCAACGGCGGCTTCCGGGCGCCGGGCGCCGGCGGGCCGGGCGGCACCTTCAACTTCGACCTGGGTGACCTCTTCGGGGGGCCCCAGGGCGGGGGCCAGGGTGGCGCCGGCGGCTTCGGAGGCGGCCTCGGGGACGTGTTCGGCGGCCTGTTCAACCGGGGCGCCGGCCCGGGCACGCGGACGCAGCCGCGCCGCGGCCAGGACATCGAGTCCGAGGTGACGCTCAGCTTCACCGAGGCGGTCGACGGGGCGACGGTCCCGCTGCGGATGTCCAGCTCCGCCGCCTGCAAGGCGTGCTCCGGCACCGGCGACAAGAACGGCACGCCCAGGGTGTGCCCGACCTGTGTCGGCACCGGCCAGGTCTCGCGCGGCGGCAGCGGCTCCTTCTCGCTGACCGACCCGTGCGTGGACTGCAAGGGCCGGGGGCTGATCGCCGAGACCCCCTGCGACGTCTGCAAGGGCAGCGGCCGGGCCCGCAGCTCCCGCACCATGCAGGTGCGCATCCCGGCGGGCGTGTCCGACGGGCAGCGCATCCGGCTGCGCGGCAAGGGCGCGCCGGGCGAGCGCGGCGGCCCGGCGGGCGATCTGTACGTGGTCGTGCATGTCGACGCCCACCCGGTGTTCGGCCGCAAGGACGACAACCTCACCGTGACCGTGCCCGTCACCTACGCGGAGGCGACGCTCGGCGGCGAGATCAAGGTGCCCACGCTGGGTGGCCCGCCGGTGACGCTGAAGCTGCCGGCCGGGACGCCCAACGGACGCACCATGCGCGCCCGCGGCAAGGGCGCGGTCCGCAAGGACGGCACCCGCGGCGACCTGCTGGTGACCGTCGAGGTCGCCGTACCGCGGGAGCTCAGCGACAAGGCGAAGGAAGCGCTGGTGGCCTACCGCGAAGCCACCGCTGACGAGGATCCGCGAGCGGAGCTGTTCCAGGCCGCGAAGGGAGCTTGATATGGACCGGTCGGGGCGCAGCCGCAACCCTTACGAACTGACCGACGAGTCGCCGGTGTACGTCATCTCGGTCGCCGCACAGCTGTCGGGGCTGCATCCGCAGACCCTGCGCCAGTACGACCGGCTGGGTCTCGTCTCCCCCGACCGCACGGCCGGCCGGGGCCGGCGCTACTCGGCCCGGGACATCGAGCTGCTGCGCACCGTCCAGCAGCTGTCGCAGGACGAGGGCATCAACCTGGCCGGCATCAAGCGCATCATCGAACTGGAGAACCAGGTCGCGGCTCTCCAGCAGCGGGTCGGCGAGCTGTCGGCGGCGCTGGAGGGCGCGGCCGCGGCGATGCAGCAGCGTGAGGCCCAGGTGCACGCCTCGTACCGGCGCGACCTCGTGCCGTACCAGGACGTGCAGCAGGCGAGCGCGCTCGTGGTGTGGCGGCCCAAGCGCGGCGACTGACGGGCGGGCCGGTGCGGCGGCGGGCCGGGAGAGCAGCAGCGCTCCCGGCCCGCCGCCGTTCGCCGATCAGGGCGTCACGCCCGTCAGGGTGTACCGGTGTCGTCGCCGAGGATCCCGGACTGGGCGATCAGGTAACCGAGTTGAGCGCGGCTCCCGCTGCCCAGCGTGGCGTTCAGCTTCGCGATGTGGGCACGGCAGGTGCGTACGTTCATGCCCAGGCGGCGGGCGATGGAGTCGTCGACGTGGCCCTCGACGAGAAGCTTGGCGATGGAGCGCTGGACGCTGGTGATGCCGTCCAGCTCGGGAGCGTACGACAGTTGCTCCTCCCAGGGGGTGGCATGGAGCCAGAACTGCTCGAAAACGCCCACGAGATAGGTGACCAGCCCTTCGTGGCGCAGTTCCAGAGCGACCTGGCGGTCGCTGCGGGCCGGTACGAAGGCCACCTTGCGGTCGACGATGATCAGGCGGTCGATGATCTCCTCGAGGGTGCGTACCTCGACGCCGTAGGGGCTGACGCGTTCGACGTACGCGAGCGTGGACGGGTGGTGGCGGGCCGTGTGCTGGTACAGCGTGCGCATCTTCACGCCGTTCTTGAGCAGTGGTTCCGCGCGGCGCAGACCGTGCTCCAGGGTGTCCGGACGGCGTCCGCTGCCGGGCTGGACCGTGAGTAGTTCCTCCGAGCATTCGGCCGTGACACGGTCGAGAGCTGCGTTGATGATGCCCAGTCCCTCGAGCACGGTGATCGCGTGCCTGGTCGACAGGTCCTGCGCCGTCATGGTCATGAACGGCTCGAATGTGCCGGCGATCGACATCGCGAGCTGCCGGCGTTCTTGGATCTCCCGCTCGATGGGGTATATCAGCTGGTTGAGTGCAAGCGACGGGGGAACGGGGCGGAGCCACTGGGCGTCGTCGGGGTCGGGACGCAGCAGGGAGAGATCGAGCAGACAGGGTGCGTCCGCGGCCTCCGCCCGGGAGACCTGGCCGCTGCGCAGAGCCGTTGCGTAGAGGTTCTTCCCTGCTTCGCACAGTTCGGCACCACTGTGCTTATGCCCGACATTGTCCTGGTTCGACGACATTTGACACCCCCTCAGGGTCCTGAATTACAGGAACATGATGCCTGTGGTCGCTGGTGGAAGTATTCGGGGTGAGACATCGTCTTAGACGCGGGGGGAGGGTATTGAACAGAATGGGGTGGAGATCCTCCATGAACAGGACGGTTCGCATACTTTGCGCACTTGCTGCCGGCGCGGCCGCGTTCAGCGTGGCTGTGATCAGCGGTGAGCCGACTTGGGAGTCCGGGCCGGCGCACGCGGTGATCAGCGGTGAGCCGACATGGGAGTCCGAGCCGGCCCACGCGGTCGTCGCGGGTGAGCCCACGTGGGAGTCCGGGCCGGATGGCGCGGTGATCGCGGGCAAGGACGAACTGACGTGGGAGACCGCTCCCGTGGACGTGGATCCGGGCGCATGACCATCCCTCCGGATGATCGTGTCTTCCGGCGCGAGATGGCGACGGCCTATCGATCCGGGTGGCATTTCATCGACCTCGTCACGGCGATCCCCCATCGTGGCGACTCGTTGATGGTCACCCTGTTCGGTGAGCCGATCGTCGTCGCCCGCGAGGAGGACGAGGATGTCCGTGCCTACCGCTGTCTCCGCCGACCGAGAGGGGCTCCGCAGCCCGTCCGCTGTGCCATCCGGTACGGCATGATTTTTGTCAACCTCGACCAGCGTGACCACCAGCTGGCCGAGTCCGACACCACCGCCACCCCCCGCAGTGCCTGAGCGATTCCCCCGTCGTTTCAAATCGCTCAGGTGCTTCCCCCACACAGCGGCGCCATCGTGGACCTGAAACACGATGGCGCCGTTGTGCTGCCCGGAACACTTCGCCGGGCCCCGGGCGGCTATGCCCGGCCCATCGCGCGCGTCAGCGTGATCTCGACGACCACCCGGTCCGGATTGGGTGCCGGTGTGCGCCCGTACCGCTCCGCGTAGCGGTCGACCGCGTCCGCCACGGCCTCCGTCTCCGTACGGATCACCGCGACGCCCTCGAGCGTCGCCCAGCGGCCCTTGTCCACCTGGCAGACCGCCACCCGTGCCCCTTCCGGGCCCGCGGCCAGGATGTTGGCGACCTTGCGGCTGTTCTTGTTCGTGATCACCCGGGCCCTGCCGCCCGCCGGATCGTAGGTGGCCCCCACGGCCACCACGTGCGGAGTGCCGTCCGGGCGCAGGGTCGTCAGGGTGCACATATGGCGGTCGCGCCAGAAGCTGAGGTAGGAGGCGTCGGGGTTGCGTGGGTCGATGGCCATGGGGCGGAACCTATCTGGGCGGCCGCCGGCCCTGTCCCGCAGCACCCTGAGTGGAATAGACTCAACTTTGTGCACGTTGACTGAGTCAGTATGAGCGGACCAGTACACAGAGCACGAAGAAGTGCATCAGCGAGGAGGAGAGACCGCACGTGGACGCCGAGCTGACCAACAAGAGCCGGGACGCGCTCAACGCCGCCACCAGCCGGGCCGTGTCCGACGGGCACCCGGATCTGACCCCGGCGCACCTGCTCCTGGCCTTGCTGGAGGGGCAGGGACGGCAAGCCGCCGCGAACATCACCGACCTGCTGGCCGCCGTCGAGGCGGACCAGGCTGCCGTGCGGTCGGGGGCCGAGCGCGTCCTCGCGTCGCTGCCCAGCGTCACCGGCTCCACGGTCGCCCCGCCGCAGCCCAACCGTGAGCTGCTCGCCGTCATCTCGGACGCCGCGCAGCGCGCCAGGGAACTCGGCGACGACTACATCTCCACCGAGCACCTGCTCATCGGGATCGCGGCCAAGGGCGGCGCGGCCGGCCAGGTGCTGGACCAGCAGGGCGCCGGCGCGAAGAAGCTGCTGGACGCGTTCGAGAAAGTCAGGGGAGGACGCCGGGTGACCACACCCGACCCGGAGGGTCAGTACAAGGCGCTGGAGAAGTTCGGCACGGACCTCACCGCCGCCGCCCGCGAGGGCAGGCTCGACCCGGTCATCGGCCGGGACCAGGAGATCCGCCGCGTCGTGCAGGTGCTGTCGCGGCGTACCAAGAACAACCCGGTGCTCATCGGTGAGCCCGGCGTCGGCAAGACGGCCGTCGTCGAGGGTCTCGCCCAGCGCATCGTCAAGGGAGACGTCCCCGAGTCGCTGCGCGACAAGCGGCTGGTCTCGCTCGACCTCGGCGCGATGGTCGCCGGCGCCAAGTACCGCGGCGAGTTCGAGGAGCGGCTGAAGACCGTGCTGTCCGAGATCAAGGACAGCGACGGCCGGATCGTCACCTTCATCGACGAACTGCACACCGTCGTCGGTGCCGGCGCCGGCGGCGACTCCGCCATGGACGCGGGCAACATGCTCAAGCCGATGCTGGCCCGCGGCGAGCTGCGGATGGTCGGTGCCACGACGCTCGACGAGTACCGCGAGCGGATCGAGAAGGACCCGGCCCTCGAGCGCCGCTTCCAGCAGGTGATGGTGGCGGAGCCGACCGTCGAGGACACGATCGCGATCCTGCGCGGCCTCAAGGGACGCTACGAGGCCCACCACAAGGTGCAGATCAACGACAGCGCGCTCGTCGCCGCCGCCACCCTCTCCGACCGCTACATCACCTCCCGCTTCCTGCCGGACAAGGCCATCGACCTCGTCGACGAGTCCGCGTCCCGGCTGCGCATGGAGATCGACTCCTCGCCCGTCGAGATCGACGAGCTGCAGCGCGCCGTCGACCGGCTGCGGATGGAGGAGCTGGCGCTCAGGAACGAGTCGGACGCCGCCTCCAAGGAGCGGCTGGAGAAGCTGCGCCGCGACCTCGCCGACAAGGAGGAGGAGCTGCGCGGCCTCACCGCCCGCTGGGAGAAGGAGAAGCAGGGCCTCAACCGCCTCGGCGAGCTGAAGGAACGCCTCGACGACCTGCGCGGCCAGGCCGAACGGGCCCAGCGCGACGGCGACTTCGACACCGCCTCCAAGCTGCTGTACGGGGAGATCCCCGGCCTGGAGCGGGAGCTGGAGGAGGCCGCGCAGGCCGAGGCCGAGCAGGAGGCGTCCAAGGACACCATGGTCAAGGAGGAGGTCGGCCCCGACGACATCGCCGACGTGGTCGGCTCCTGGACCGGCATCCCGGCCGGGCGCCTCCTCGAGGGAGAGACGCAGAAACTGCTGCGCATGGAGCAGGAACTGGGCCGCCGCCTGATCGGGCAGACCGAGGCCGTGCGGGCCGTCTCCGACGCCGTACGCAGGACCCGGGCCGGGATCGCCGACCCGGACCGGCCCACCGGCTCGTTCCTCTTCCTCGGCCCCACCGGCGTCGGCAAGACCGAGCTGGCGAAGGCGCTGGCGGACTTCCTCTTCGACGACGAGCGGGCGATGGTCCGCATCGACATGTCGGAGTACGGCGAGAAGCACAGCGTCGCCCGCCTCGTCGGCGCGCCTCCCGGCTACGTCGGCTACGAGGAGGGCGGCCAGCTCACCGAGGCCGTGCGGCGCCGTCCGTACAGCGTGGTGCTGCTGGACGAGGTGGAGAAGGCCCACCCCGAGGTCTTCGACATCCTGCTCCAGGTCCTGGACGACGGGCGGCTGACCGACGGCCAGGGCCGGACGGTCGACTTCCGCAACACCATCCTGATCCTGACGTCCAACCTCGGGTCGCAGTACCTGATGGAGCCCACGACCGGTGAGGAGCAGAAGAAGCAGCAGGTCCTCGAGGTCGTACGGGCCTCCTTCAAGCCGGAGTTCCTGAACCGGCTCGACGACCTGGTGGTCTTCTCCGCCCTGTCCAAGGACGAGCTGGCGCACATCGCGGAGCTGCAGATCGGCCGGCTGGCCCGGCGCCTGGCGGACCGCCGGCTGACGCTCGACGTCACACCGGAGGCGCTCGCCTGGCTCGCGGACGAGGGAAACGACCCGGCGTACGGCGCGCGTCCGCTGCGCCGCCTGATCCAGACGGCGATCGGCGACCGCCTGGCCAAGGAGATCCTGGCGGGCGAGGTCAAGGACGGCGACACCGTACGGGTGGACCGTTCCGGAGACGGTCTGAGCGTCGGCGTGGCGCGGTAGTCGACAGGCCCGGGGCCGGGGGCGGCCCGCGCGAGATCGTCTGCGACCACGTCGTGGCACTGACCGGCTACACCGGCGACGCCTCC
>NZ_JBEZKP010000002.1:0-309419 GCF_040706335.1 Streptomyces sp. NPDC048389
GGGGGGCCGCGCCGCCCGCCCCCCCCGGGGGGGCGCCCCACCCCCCCCGCGACCGCGATCGCCGCCCGCATACCGCGTCCGGCCCGTCCCGGCAACGTCAAAGGACTTGCCCGTGGCGGACATCTGGATGAAGATCTACTTCACGACCCTGGGGAGGGGCGCCACCGTCGGTGGGGGTTCTGGTTCAGTCGTGCCGCGCGCTGAGGACGTATCGCCGCAGGCCCGCCGTCGACGCCACATATCCGTGGTTCTTTCCGGCATGCGCCGCACTCCTCAGAAGGTCTTCCCTTCCTACTGGAGGCAGCATGCCCACCTCTGCAAGACCCGGGCCCCGCCTGCGCCGGAGAATCGCCACGTCGGCGGTGCTCGGCTGCGCCGGGCTACTGGTCAGCAGTTCGATGACGATCACAGCACACGCGGCCGGGACCGACAGCGGCACTCCCGGGACGGTCGAGCCCCGTGCGACCACCACCGAGCGGCCCGTCTTCTCCGTGCCCGGCCGCTCGGCGACCGTGGGCAAGGACGACCGGGCCCAGGCCCGCGTGGCCGCCGCCGTCGCACCGGCCCAGCGGGCCGACTTCGACAACGACGGAGCCGGAGACCTCGTCTACCGCACCAACTCCGGCCATGTGTGGGCCGACTGGGGCCACGGCGGTACCGCCGTCATCGGCAGCACCGAGTCGCAGGTCAAGGACCTGCTGCTGCCGGGCGACCTCACGGGGGACGGCAGGGCCGATCTGCTGACCCTGACCGCCACCGGCGCGCTCCGGCTGCACAACGGTGAATTCGCCACCTACGAGGGCGGACTCAACGGGTACACGACACTGAGCAAGGGCTGGCAGGCGTACAACAAGCTCGTCGTCCCCGGCGACCTGTCCGGCGACGGCAAGCCCGACCTCCTCGCGCGCAGCACCGCGGGTCTGTTCCTCTTCCCGGGGACCGGCTCCGGTTTCGGTACGGGGATCAAGGTCGGCGGGGCGGGCTGGGGACAGTTCGACCAGCTGGTCGGCGCGGACGACCTCACCGGGGACGGCCTGGCCGACCTGGTGACCCGCAACTCCTCCGGCCTGTTCGTCTACCCGGGGAACGGCAGCAGCACCGGCTACCCGTTCCAGGCGCGGATACAGATCGGCGGTCCGGGCTGGCTCCAGTACAACCAGCTGGTCGGCGGCACGGACTACAACGGCAACGGTACGGCGGACCTCACGGCCCGCTCGTACGACGGCACGCTGTACTTCTACGACGGCACCGGCACCGGCACGTTCCAGGGCCGGGTGTCCATGGGCAAGGGCTGGGGCGTGGTGACCCAGATGGCCGCCGCGGGCAACCAGCCGGGCTTCGGCAAGCAGGGCATCATGGCCCGCACCGGCGACGGCACGCTGTACTACTACGACGGCACCGGCACCGGCCGACTGTCGGAGAAGTTCCTGGTCGGCACCGGCTGGGACCGCTCCGCCGTGCGGCTCACCCACGCGTCGGCGCTCCGGGACGACGGCGTCTCGGACCTGATCGCGCACAGCACGTACGACGGCCGCCTGTACAACACCGCGCAGTACGCCGAGTACGACGAGTACCTCGCGGGCGGCTCGAAGCTGTACAACCGGGTCGTCGGACCCGGCGACCTCAACGGCGACGGCAAGGGCGACCTGATCGCCCGCAGCTCGACCGCGCTCTACTTCTACGCCGGCAACGGCGACGGGCTCTCCATGAAGGGCCGCGTCCAGGTCGGCGGCAGCGGCTGGAGTCAGTACGACAAGCTGGTCGGTTCCGGCGACTTCAACCTCGACGGGCGGGCCGACCTGATCGCCCGCAGCTCCGCCGGCCTCTTCTTCTACGCCGGCACCGGCAGGGCGAGCACCCCGTTCGCCGCCCGGGTCCAGGTGGGTGGCAAGGGCTGGAGCCAGTACAAGACCCTCTCGGCGCCGGGTGACATCAATGGTGACGGCATCGCCGACCTGCTGGCGTCCAGCTCCGCGGGGCTGTTCTTCTACGCCGGCACCGGCAAGGCGTCGACGCCGTTCAAGGCGCGGGTGCAGATCGGCGGCGGTGGCTGGAACCAGTACCCCGACCTGCACTGACCGGCGCGGCGCGGCGATCGGACGCCGCGCCGCCGGGTGACCTCACCGCCCCGTCCCGCCATCGGCGGGGCGGGGCGGCGTGGTCACGGGCGATCGGGGGACGCGCGAACGCGCGGGACCCGGGCCACCCCGGCGGGCGCGGTACGCCACCCGGCGTGCGACACGGCGTCCGGGGCGGTGCCGGGTCCGGGAGCGGCGGAGTGGGGAGCAGCCCGCCGCTCCCGGAAGCGGCGGGGCGGGTCCGGTACCGCGCGGCCCTGTGGGCCTGCGGCTCACAGGTACCGCTTCAGCTCCCGCCGTGCCAGCGACCGCTGGTGAACCTCGTCCGGACCGTCCGCGAGCTTCAGCGTCCGGGCCGCCGCCCACAGCTCCGCCAGCGGGAAGTCCTGGCTGACACCGCCCGCGCCGTGGACCTGGACCGCCTTGTCGAGGATGTCCACCACCGCCCGGGGCGTCGCGATCTTGATGGCCTGGATCTCGGTGTGCGCACCGCGGTTGCCGACCGTGTCCATCAGCCACGCCGTCTTCAGCACCAGCAGCCGCAGCTGTTCCACCGTGACCCGTGCGTCCGCGATCCAGTTCTGCACGACGCCCTGCTGGGCGATCGCCTTGCCGAAGGCGTCGCGGGACACGGCCCTGCGGCACATCAGCTCGATGGCGCGCTCCGCCATGCCGATCAGCCGCATGCAGTGGTGGATGCGGCCGGGACCCAGCCGCGCCTGGGCGATGGCGAAGCCGCCGCCCTCCTCACCGATCAGGTTCGCGGCCGGTACCCGCACGTCGTGGAACACGACCTCGGCGTGACCGCCGTGGGAGTGGTCCTCGTAGCCGTAGACCTGCATGGCGCGGCGGATCTCGACACCGGGGGTGTCGCGCGACACCAGGATCATGGACTGCTGGCGGCGGATGTCGTCGCCGTCGGGGTCGGTCTTGCCCATGACGATGAAGATCCGGCAGAGCGGGTTCATCGCACCGGAGATGTACCACTTGCGGCCGTTGACGACGTAGTCGTCGCCGTCACGGTCGATCCGGGTCTGGATGTTCGTCGCGTCGGAGGAGGCGACCTCCGGCTCGGTCATGGCGAACGCCGAGCGGATCTCGCCGGCCAGCAGGGGCTCCAGCCACTGCTTCTTCTGCTCGTCGCTGCCGAACTGCGTCAGCACCTCCATGTTGCCCGTGTCCGGGGCGGCGCAGTTCAGCGCGGTGGGGGCCAGGTGCGGGCTGCGGCCGGTGATCTCGGCCAGTGGCGCGTACTGGAGGTTCGTCAGGCCGGCGCCGTACTCGGAGTCCGGGAGGAAGAGGTTCCACAGGCCCTGCCTGCGCGCCTCCGCCTTGAGCTCCTCGACGATCGCGGGGGTGTCCCACGGCGACGCCAGCCGCGCGCGCTGCTCGTGCTCGATCTGCTCGGCGGGGTGGACGTGTTCGTCCATGAAGGCGAGCAGCTTGGCACGCAGCTCTTCGGTACGGGCGTCGAATGCGAAGTCCATGGGGTACTCAGCCTTCCTGGAGGGTGGTCAGACCGTGCTCGATGAAAAGGGGGACGAGATCGCCGATCCGGTCGAATCCGGCACCGACGGTCTGGCCGAGGGTGTAGCGGTAGTGGATGCCCTCGAGGATCACGGCGAGCTTGAACCAGGCGAACGCCTCGTACCAGGAGATCGCCGAGGTGTCCCGGCCGGAGCGTTCGGCGTACCGCTCGATCAGCTCGGCCGGGGACGGGTGGCCCGCCGCCCCGGCGGTGGTGCTGACGGGGGAGTCGGGCAGCTCGAGCCGCTTGCTGTACATGACCAGCAGGCCGAGGTCGGTCAGCGGGTCGCCGAGGGTGGACATCTCCCAGTCCAGGACCGCCTTGATCCGGTCGTCGTCACCGATGAGGACGTTGTCGAGGCGGTAGTCGCCGTGGACGACGGCCGCGGCCGGCGAGACCGGCAGCGCACGCCCCAGGGCGGCGTGCAATGCGTCGACACCGGCCAGTTCGCGGCCTCGCGAGGCCGCCAGCTGCTTGCCCCAGCGCCGCAGCTGCCGGTCGAGGAAGCCCTCGGGCCGGCCGAAGTCGCCGAGGCCGACCCCCTCGGGGTCGACGGCGTGGAGATCGACGAGGGTGTCGGTCAGGGAGAGCACCGCGGCGCGGGTGCGCTCCGCGCCGAGCGGCGCGAGCTGCTCCGCGGTGCGGTACGGGGTGCCCTCGACGAACTCCATGACGTAGAACGGCGATCCGACGACCGACTCGTCCTCGCAGAGCACCACGGGCCGGGGCACCGGGACGGCGGTCGGCGCCAGTGCGCTGATCACCCGGTGCTCGCGCTTCATGTCGTGGGCGGTCGCCAGCACGTGGCCGAGCGGCGGCCGGCGGACGACCCACCGTGAGGTGCCGTCGGTGACGGCGTAGGTGAGGTTGGACCGGCCGCCCTGGATCAGCCGGGCGCTGAGCGGTCCGCCCACCAGCCCGGGCCGCTCACGGTCGAGAAAGCCGCGCAGCTGCTCGGGATCGAGACCTGGGGGGACTGAGCTCATGACGGGCACCTCCGGGGGCGGTCCTGGGAAACGCGTTCATGATGACCGACCAGTCGGTATGTCGTCCAGTGGCCCGGTCGAAGCGAAGTCCGGATCACACCCGCCCGGGACGCGTCGGCGGGCCCGGGCCCACCGACGCCTCCCGTGAAAGAGCCCTCCCGTCAGGCGTGACAGGCCCCCGCGGCCCTCCCGCCGAGGGGTGGCGGCAACGTGCCGTGTCGTCAGGGGTGGCCGGCTGCGCGGCCTTCTCGCCAGGGGTGGCAGGGGCCACGTGCCGTGTCGTCAGGAGTGGCGCGGGCCACGTGTACTCCCGTCGACGGTGCCCGTCAGGGGTGGCGGCCACAACTCGTCCGTCAGGCGTGGCAGGCCACCGGCACACCGCCGTTCATCGCCGCCATGTCGGCGAACACCGTCGCGGCGTCGAGCGGCGACCCCTCCGGCAGACCCTCCAGCTCCGCGTAGGCCCGGTGCAGGTTCGCCACCAGCCGCTCGCTCTCCCTCAGCTCGGCGAAGTCTCCCAGGTCCGTCGCCTGTGCCGTCTCCAGCGGGGTGAGCCCCTTTGCCCGCCCCGCCTCCGCCACGTCGGCGACGAACCGCAGATAGCGCTCGGTCGCGTCGTACGCCGAGGGGTCGGTGACCGGCCCGTGGCCCGGCACCACCGTCTCGGCGCCGAGCGCCCGCAGTACGTCGAGCGCCCGCAGCGAACCGCTCAGCGAGCCCATCGGAACGAACGGCGTGCCGCCCTGGAAGATCAGGTCGCCGGTGAAGACGACGCCCTGCCGGGGCAGGTGCACCACCGTGTCGCCGGTCGTGTGGGCGACCGGCCCGGGATGGACGAGCCGGACCTCCACATCCCCGACATGGACGGTCATCCGGTCGCTGTACGTGACGGTCGGCGCGGTGATCCGGATGTCCCCGAAATCGGTCTCGGGCCAGAGCAGGTGGAGCTGGCGGCCCGCTGCGAGCAGCTCGTGGCGGCACGAGTCGTGCCCCACCACCACCGCCTCCGGCTGGAAGACGCCGTTTCCGTACGTGTGGTCGCCGTGGTGATGGGTGTTGACGACGAGGCGGGGGAGCGGGGCGCCGGTGGCCAGCAGTGCCTCGCGCAGCGCCAGGGTCCGCCGTTCGGTGGCCGCGGTGTCGACGAGCAGGGTGGAGTGTCCGTCGCTGACGAAACCCGCGTTGTTCAGGCACCAGCCGCCGTCCGGCTGGACGTAGGCGTGCACGTGCGGCGTGAGTTCGACGGTGTAGGGCTCGTCGGTGGACACTGCGGCTCCTCTGGGTGGTCGACGCCGAATCGGCCCTCACACCCTGCCGGTCGACCCGCCGCGGGGGAAACCCCGGGGCGCGCCTCGGGGTGGTCGGCTCAGTGGTCGTCCCAGTGTCCTTCGTGCTCCGCGTGGCGGTGCCCGTCGTGCACGTAGTCCACGTGATCGCCGTGCACCACGGCGGGGTGGCCGCATCCGGCGCCGTGCACGTGCGTGTGCCCGCTGTGCGACACGTGCTCTCCCGGCTCGCACTCGTCCCAGTGGTCGGAGTGCTTCCGGTGCAGATGCCCGTCGTGCGCGTAGTCGACGTGGTCGCCGTGCGGCACCTCGGCATGGCCGCAGGCCGGGCCGTGGGCGTGCTCGTGCGCGGCGTGTTCCTGGTGGGCGACGGTCATGGCCCTCCCCTCTGGTGCAATTCGTGCCGTTGTGTCCGTTCCAGGGTAGTCGGCGCCGGTGTGCCGGGCCCTGCGCCGCGCACCGCGCCTCGACGGCACGCACGTCCGAGGCGTCACGGCCCGCAGCCGCAGCCGCAGTCGTCCGGGCCGTGCCGGTGTCCGCATCGCGCCACGAAACGGAACGCCGGGCCATGTCGTCACATCACACGACGATCGCGACCGCGAAGGCCGCCAGGGCCAGGACGCACGCCGCCGCGGCGATCGCACCGCCCATCGGCATGGCCGACGGCCGGGCCCCCGCCATCGCCCCGATGCGCCGGTGCGCGACCGCCAGAAAGCCCAGCCAGGCGGCCACGCTCAGCACGACCGCCGCCGCTGTGTCCTGCGCCGCCTGCCTGGCGGCGAGTACCGCCACGACCGTGCAGGTCAGGGTGGTTCGGCGCCACGCGAGCCGCGTCCGCTCCGGCTGCAGGCCGGGGTCGCGGGCGGGGCCGGTCACACGTCGCCCCATGCCACGACCACCACCATGGCGACCGACACCACCGCGACCGCGACCGCCAGCAGCGCGGGGAAACGGGACACCGGGAGGTCCTCACCCCGACGCATCGCCCGCTCGCACTTCACCCAGTGGTTCACGGCCCGTACGGCACACGCCGCCCCGGCCCCGATCAGGGCGAGGGCCAGCCCCGCCCGCACACCCCAGCGCAGGTCCGGCAGGAACTGGTCGACCGCGAAGCCGCCGCCGATGAGCGCGAGCGCCGTACGGATCCAGGCGAGAAAGGTGCGCTCGTTGGCGAGCGAGAACCGGTAGTCGGGTGTCTCGCCCTCGTTCCGGATCCGGGCCGGCGCGAACCACAGCCGCAGGCTCTGTACAAAGTCGCTCACGCCACGCACCCTACGCGGCCGGCCCGGCCGGGCCTCGGCGTCGTGCCCCATGCGGCCTCAGTCCGACCGGTGCGCCCTGAGCCGCTCGTAGGCGGCCAGCCCGTCCGGCACCCAGTCCCACTCGCGCAGCCGTGCCTCGAGCTCGGCCTCCGTGACGAACCCGTGCCAGGCGACCTCCTCCGCCTGAGGGGCCACGGGAAGCTCGCAGCGGACCTCGTAGACGTACGACCACCACGACGGCCGGGGGGCGCCGCCGTCTCCCTTGTCCTTGTCCTCGTCCTCGTACAGGAACTTGAACAGTGGCACCGGCCGTGGGAGCCCGCGTACGCCGAGCTCCTCCTCCGCCTCCCGCAGGGCGGCCTCGTCGTAGCTCTCACCGGCACCGACGACCCCGCCCACGAACATGTCGTACATCGACGGGAAGACCAGCTTCGTGGCCGTGCGCCGGTGCACGAAGATCTGCCCGGCCGCGTCCCTGACCAGGACGAACGCACAACGGTGGCGCAGGCCGCGCGCGTACGCGTCGCCGCGCGCGGCCCGTCCGACCACCCGGTCGTGCTCGTCGACGACGTCGAGGATCTCCTCCGCGGAACGCATCTCCGTCATGGGCCCATCCAAGCACCGCCGGCCGCCGGCATTGACGAGTTACCCACTCGTAAGGAAGATCGGGTCCCACCGGGCCCGACCGACGAATGGAAGACCATGGCGTACGACGCTGATGTGATCGTGATCGGGGCGGGACTCGCCGGCCTCGTGGCCACCGCCGAACTCGTCGACGCCGGACGCAAGGTCATCGTCCTCGACCAGGAGCCCGAGCAGTCCATCGGCGGACAGGCGCACTGGTCCTTCGGCGGTCTGTTCTTCGTCGACTCGCCCGAGCAGCGCCGTATGCGCATCAAGGACAGCCACGCCCTGGCCCTCCAGGACTGGATGGGCACCGCCGGCTTCGACCGGGAGGAGGACCACTGGCCGCGCAGGTGGGCCGAGGCGTACGTCGACTTCGCGGCGGGCGAGAAACGGGCCTGGCTGCACGGTCGGGGCGTACGGTTCTTCCCCGTCGTCGGCTGGGCGGAGCGCGGAGGCTACGACGCGAACGGGCACGGCAACTCCGTGCCGCGCTTCCACATCACCTGGGGCACCGGCCCCGGCCTGGTCGCGCCCTTCGAGCGCCGGGTCCGCGAAGGGGTCGCGAAGGGGCTCGTACAGCTCCGGTTCCGGCACCGGGTCACCGGCCTCGGCGGCAGCGCCGGCGACATCGACACCGTCACCGGCGAGATCCTTCAGCCGTCCGACGCGGAGCGGGGCGCGGCGAGCACCCGCGAGGTGACAGGCGCCTTCGAGCTCAAGGCACAGGCGGTCGTCGTGACGTCCGGGGGCATCGGCGGCAACCACGACCTCGTACGCGCCCAGTGGCCGTCGCGGCTCGGCACCCCGCCCAGGAAGCTGCTCTCCGGCGTTCCCGCGCACGTCGACGGCCTGATGCTCGGCATCGCGGAGCGCGCCGGCGCGTCCCACATCAACCGCGACCGGATGTGGCACTACACCGAGGGCATCGAGAACTGGAACCCGATCTGGGCCAGGCACGGCATCCGGATCCTGCCCGGCCCGTCCAGCCTGTGGCTGGACGCGCGCGGCAGACGGCTGCCGGTGCCGCTGTTCCCGGGCTTCGACACCCTCGGCACGCTCGACCACATCATGCGCACGGGCCACGGCTACACCTGGTTCGTCCTCGACCGGAAGATCATCGGCAGGGAGTTCGCCCTGTCGGGCTCCGAGCAGAACCCGGACCTGACGGGCAAGTCCCTCCGCGACGTCTTCGTACGGGCGAGGGCGGACGTGCCTGCGCCGGTGCAGGCGTTCATGGACAAGGGTGTCGACTTCGTCGTGGAGAAGGACCTCGCCGCACTGGTGCGCGGCATGAACCGGCTCACCGGCGACGACCTGATCGACGAGGCGGAGCTGCGGCGCGAGATCACGGCGCGGGACCGGGAGATCGTGAACCCGTTCACCAAGGACCTCCAGGTCACGGCGATCCGGGGCGCCCGCAAGTACCTCGGCGACAGGCTGATCCGTACGGCCCCGCCGCACCGCCTGCTGGACCCGAAGTCGGGCCCGCTGATCGCCGTCCGCCTCAACATCCTCACCCGCAAGTCGCTCGGCGGCCTGGAGACGGACCTGTCGTCGCGCGTCCTCGACGCGTCCGGTGCGCCGCTGAGCGGCCTGTACGCCGCGGGCGAGGCGGCGGGCTTCGGCGGCGGTGGTGTCCACGGCTACCGGTCGCTGGAGGGGACGTTCCTCGGCGGCTGCCTCTTCTCCGGGCGCGCGGCGGGGAGGGCGGCGGCCGGGGCGGTGGGGTAGCGGGACGACGGGCATGGCCGCCGCACCGGGCCGTTCTCCTCCCCGCCCTTTCCCGCCGGCCCGGTGTGCGCTCCTCCGCGCGGGGGCCCCGCCCGGATCCGCCACGGGGGCCCGCGTCCCCGCACCCCGCGTCTCGGTCACCGGCGGGCAGGCCCCGGCCCGCACCGCCCCCGAGCGACGCGCGGGCCCCTGCGGGCCCGGGGCCTGCCCCGGGCCCGCAGGGAAGGGGAGGGGACAAGCCCGCCGCAGACGGATCCCGCGCCCGCCCCCAGGTGTGACGAAACGCTGACGGACCTCTCACGCCCCTGGCGGCCCGTCCACCCAGGTGCTCGAATCGACGCGTGACCACAGACCGCCCCACCGACCCTGACCCCGGCCCCGCTGCGGACGCGGATCCCGGCCCCGCCGTGGACGCGGACGCGGACCACGCCGGCAAACCCTTCGGCCGCCGCCTCGTCCTCGGCATGCTCGGCCTCGGCGCCGCAGGAGTCGCCGCCGCGCCGTCGCTGCAACGCGGTCTGGAGGGCTTCCTCGGGGCCGCCGCGGACAAGGACCCGACCGGGCTCACGAGCCTGCTCCCGAACGGGGGCGGCTTCCGCTACTACTCCGTCGCCTCCTCCGTCCCCCGCAGGACCGCCGAGAACTACCGCCTCACCGTCGACGGCCTCGTGAGGCACCCGGCCACGTACAGCCTCGCCGACCTCCGCGCCCTGCCGCAGACCCGCGTCGTGCGGGACGTGCAGTGCGTCACCGGGTGGCGGGTGCCGGACACGCCGTTCGAGGGCGTGCGCCTTTCGGACCTGCTGGATGCCGCCGGCGTACGGCCGACCGCCCGTGCGATCCGGTTCACCTGCTTCGACGGCACGTACAGCGAGAGCCTGACCCTCACTCAGGCCCGCCGCGACGACGTCCTCGTCGCGCTGCGGATGCAGGACAAGCCGGTCAGCCATACGCACGGCGGCCCGGTCCGGCTCTACGTGGCGCCGATGTACTTCTACAAGTCGGCGAAATGGCTCTCCGGGATCACGGTCACCGAAGCCGTCCGCCCCGGCTACTGGGAGGAGCGGGGTTATGACGTCGACGCCTGGGTCGGCCGGTCCAACGGCCGTACCGACTCCCCCACCGTCTGAGGTGCCCCCGCCGTCCGAGGTGCGCCCGCCGTCCGAACGGACCGGCCGCAGACGCCGGTTCAGCCGCGGTGAGCGCTGGGTGCACCGCACCACCGCCGCCCTGATGCTGCTGTGCATCGCGACGGCCGCCGTGCTCTACGTGCCCCAGCTCGCCGAACTCGTCGGCCGCCGCCACCTCGTGGTGACCGTGCACCAGTGGTCGGGGCTGCTGCTGCCGGTGCCGTTCCTGCTCGGGCTGGCCTCCCGCCCGTTCCGCGCCGACCTGCGCCGGCTGAACCGTTTCGGGCCGCACGACCGGGCGTGGCTGCATGCCGTTCGCCGCCGCCGGCACGGTCCGGACGCCCGGCCGGCGGGCAAGTTCAACGCGGGGCAGAAGATCTACGCGGCCTGGATCGCCGGCGCGGCACTGGTCATGCTCGGGACGGGACTGCTGATGTGGTTCACCTCGTTGACGCCTCTGGTGTGGCGTACGAGCGCGACGTTCGTGCACGACTGGCTGTCGCTCGCGGTCGGGATCGTGGTCGCCGGGCACATCGCGATGGCGCTCGCCGACCCGGAGGCACGCCGTGGCATGCGCACCGGGTCGGTCGAGCGCCGGTGGTCGCGGGAGCGTCATTCGCGATGGCTAGAGGACGAGTGACAAGAGCAGGACGAAGACGAACGAGATGTTCGCCCGGCTCGGTGACGTCGTCGCAGAGGTGCTCGCGGGCCGCACCCACCACCACGTGATGTTCGACGACCCCGACCCGGCGGCGGTCACCTTGCATGTACGGGTCGCCGAGGCCGTACGCGAGGGCGACGCCGACCGGGCCGAGCGGCTCACCCGGAGATCGCCGTCGGAGCCCTCCAGGAGCTGGACGTCCTCGCACCCTGACGTCACGGGCCATAGTGGGTGGCGACGTCAACTGCGCGAGGAAGGGCAGGTACTGCTATGCCGCAGCAGGTGCAGGGTGTGATCGCACCCGGAAAGAACGAGCCGGTACGGGTGGAGACGATCACGATCCCCGACCCGGGCCCGGGCGAGGCCGTGGTGGAGGTGCAGGCATGCGGTGTCTGCCACACCGATCTGCACTACAAACAGGGCGGAATCAACGACGAGTTCCCGTTCCTCCTCGGCCATGAGGCCGCGGGTGTCGTGGAGTCGGTCGGCGACGGTGTCACCGACGTCACGCCCGGGGACTTCGTGATCCTCAACTGGCGGGCGGTGTGCGGCCGGTGCCGGGCGTGTCTGCGCGGCCGGCCCTGGTACTGCTTCGACACCCACAACGCCCGGCAGAAGATGACCCTCGCCGACTCGGGCACCGAACTGTCGCCCGCGCTCGGCATCGGCGCCTTCGCGGAGAAGACCCTGGTCGCCGCGGGCCAGTGCACCAAGGTCGACCCGGCGGTCTCCCCGGCCGTGGCCGGCCTGCTCGGCTGCGGGGTGATGGCCGGCATCGGCGCCGCCGTCAACACCGGCCAGGTCGGCCGCGGCGACTCCGTGGCCGTCATCGGCTGCGGAGGCGTCGGGGATGCGGCCGTCGTCGGCGCCCGGCTTGCCGGTGCAGCGAAGATCATCGCCGTCGACATCGACGAACGCAAGCTCGAGACGGCGAGGCGGATGGGGGCCACCCACACCGTCAACTCCCGAACCCGCGACGCCGTCGAGGCGATCCGCGAACTCACCGGCGGCTTCGGCGCCGACGTGGTGATCGAGGCCGTCGGCCGCCCGGAGACGTACGAACAGGCTTTCTACGCCCGGGACCTGGCGGGCACCGTGGTCCTGGTCGGCGTCCCGACGCCCGAAATGAAGCTCGAACTGCCGCTCCTGGACGTCTTCGGCCGCGGCGGCGCGCTCAAGTCGTCCTGGTACGGCGACTGCCTGCCCTCCCGGGACTTCCCGATGCTGATCGATCTGCACCAGCAGGGCCGTATCGACCTGGGCGCGTTCGTCACCGAGACCATCGGACTCGGGGACGTCGAGAAGGCGTTCGCCCGGATGCACGAGGGCGACGTCCTGCGATCGGTGGTGCGGTTCTGATGGCCGCCCGTATCGACCACCTGGTCACCTCCGGCACCTTCTCGCTCGACGGCGGCACCTGGGACGTCGACAACAACGTCTGGATCGTCGGCGACGACCGCGAGGCCGTCGTCGTCGACGCCGCCCACGACGCGGAAGCCATCCTCGCCGCGCTCGGCGGCCGTACGCTGCGCGCCGTCGTCTGCACGCACGCGCACAACGACCACATCGACGCGGCCCCCGCGCTCGCCGCCGCCACCGGCGCGCCGATCCTGCTCCACCCGGACGACCTGCCGCTGTGGAAGCAGACCCATCCCGAACGCGCCCCCGACGGCGACCTGGCCGACGGCACGGTGATCACCGTCGCGGACACCGCCCTGACCGTCCTGCACACCCCCGGCCATGCCCCCGGCGCCGTCTGCCTCCACGCCCCCGGCCTCGCCACCGTGTTCACCGGTGACACCCTGTTCCAGGGCGGTCCCGGCGCGACCGGCCGGTCGTTCTCCCACTTCCCGACCATCGTCGACTCCATCCGCGACCGCCTGCTCACCCTGCCGCCGGACACCGTCGTCCGTACCGGCCACGGCGGCACGACCACCATCGGCGCCGAGGCGCCGCACCTTCAGGAATGGGTGGACCGGGGCCACTGAGCCAGGCTCAGCCGGCTCTCGAACCGGCGCCGCTCCCCGGTGACCGGGTCGGTGAACTCCAGGGCCCTCGCCAGCAGTTGCAGCGGGCGGGAGAAGTCCTCCGGTGCCTCGGGCAGCACGACCGGGAACAGCGGGTCGTCCAGGATCGGCAGCCCGAGGCCGTTCATATGGACCCGCAGCTGATGGGTACGGCCGGTGGCCGGCAGCAGCCGGTACCGGCCGATCCCGTCGTCCACCCCGAGCAGCTCGACCCGGCTCTCGCTGTTCGGCTCTCCCGGCTCCTCCCGCGCCGCGAGCACCCCGCGCTCCTTGACGATCCGGCTCCGCACGGTCCGTGGCAGCGCCACCGCCGGGTCGTGGGGCGCGAGCGCCTCGTACTCCTTGCGCACCCGCCGGTCGCGGAACATCGTCTGGTACGCGCCCCGGTCCCCGGGCCGTACGACGAAGAGCACCAGGCCCGCCGTGAGCCGGTCCAACCGGTGCGCGGGCTGGAGCGCGGGCAGCCCCAGGTCGCGGCGCAGCCGGGCCACGGCCGTCTCCTTCACATGGCTGCCGCGTGGCGTGGTGGCGAGGAAATGCGGCTTGTCGGCGACCACGATGTGCTCGTCGCGGTGCACGATCCCGATCCCGAACGGCACCGGCCGCTCCGCGGGGAAGTCCCGATGGAACCAGAGACACCGTCCCGCCGTGTACGGCTCGTCCCCGCCGACCGGGCCGTCCGCGGCCACGAAGCGTCCGTCCCGCAGCATCGACTCCACCCGCGCCGGGCCGATCGCGGCCCCGTACCGGTCCAGCAGATGGTCACGCACGGTGGGCCAGCGGCCGCCGGGGTCTTCCGGCAGCCGCAGCCTCACGGGATCGATGCCGTCGCGCTGGGGGAGCGGGGCTTCGACGGCCGCTCTGCTTCTGCGTCTCACCGAGGCGATCGTATGCCCATGCGAGAGCGTGCCCGCATCAGTGCTCCATCCCGCCGCCGACGTACATCACGACGACGCCGATGATGACGAGGGCGATCCCGATGAGTGTGGCCGGCTTGACCGGTTCGTCGAAGAGGACGACGCCGCCCAGGAACGCTCCCACCGTGCCGACACCGGACCAGACCGCGTACACCGGGCCGACGTTGAGCGTCTTGAGCGCCTGCGCCAGCATCACGAACGCGACACCGTAACCGACGACCACCAGGGCGGTCGGGCCGAGGCGGGTCAGGCCGTGCGAGGCACGGAGCGAGAGGGTCGCGATCACCTCGGAGACGATCGCTCCCGCGACCAGCAGTACCCCCATCAGTGCACCGCCCCGTCCGTGTCCACGGGATCTGCGCCCTTGACGCCCGCGTCGTCGTCGCCTGCGGCATGGCCGCCTGTGCCGACGGGGCCCGCGTGTGCGCTGCCGCCGGGACTTGTGCCGGCATGCCTCGCGCCGCCGGGGCCCGCGCCGGCATGCGCCGTGCCGACCCGCCCCGTGTCGATGAGTTCGCGGACCATTGTGCGCAGTTCGGTGTGCGCCGCGCCTCGGGGTGGCGCGAGGCCGAGCAGTCGCGCGGTCCACCAGCCGTCCACGGTCATGCGCACCAGGGCGCTGACACCGGGCGGCAGCCCGTCCGTGTCCAGCCGTTCCTGCCACTCGCGGTAGTGGCGCTGCAGGACATCAAGCACTTCCGGCCCCGCGGCCGCGGCGAGCAGCGCCATGGGCATCGCATCGGGGTCGGCCCCGCCGTGCTCGGGCGACTCCTGCGGGATCGAGGCGTCGAGCCAGGCGGTGGTGAACGCGCCGGGGGGCGCTCCCGGGCCCGGCAGCCCCGCCTCGAACCTGTCGACCAGCCGCTGCACCACACCTGCGACCAGCGCGTGCTTGCTCGGGAAGTGGTGGAGCAGACCACCCTTGCTCACGCCCGCCTCCGCTGCGACGGCGTCCAGCCGGACGGCGTCCACACCGCCGTTCACCAGCAGTCGCTCCACAGCATCGAGGAGTCGATCGCGCACCGTTCCGCCTGTCTCTCTCGTCCGATCCACCGACCGACCGTCTGGACGGTCTGGTGCAACGTAACACCTGTGCGGCCGCACTGCGGAACCATCGGTTCGCCTGGGGTGTCCCGGGAAACATTCCGGGCCGGGGAGGACAACCGCGTCCTGGACGTCACACGGTACGGCTGCGGGCTCCTCCCGTCGGGTCGGACTGGTGGATGTCCCGAAGCCGGCGAACGTCCGGCACCACTCGCCGGGCTGCGCGACGGCCCGGTACGGGCACTCGCGTAAGGACGGAGCGGGGAAGCTCGCCGCCCGCCTCCGACGCGGCCCGGCCTGTCGCCCCTGGTTCGACCTGGGGATTCGCCGGGCCGTTTGTGGCGCGGGCGGTCACACCACTGCCCGGGAAACAGAAAGACCCCAGATGAACCGGGGTCTCAGCCGGTGCCCGAGGGGGGACTTGAACTCTCCACTCCGGCACCAGCTCATAGGCGTTCTGACCTGCGGGAATACCTGTCGTGGCAGGGGTTCGGCAGTCCTGCTCTTCCTGTCTTTTCCTGCTGCTTCAGGCCGCCTCAGGACGCTCGTTGGTTACCCGTTGGTCACGTGCTCAACCTGGCCGGGACGGGCGATCTCGCCCGCTCGATCAGGCATTCTCGATGGCCTCGAAGATGTCGGCGTCGGTCTCCTGCTGCCACTTAGGCAGGTCGGGCCAGTCGGCCACGTATCCCGGCTTGGGGTCCTCGAAGTGCTTGAACATCTGAGCGGTCCAGCACGTCGCGACGAACCGACTCTTCTGCTCGCGGGACAGCCTCGACGCGTGCCCGCCGCTGATCTCGATGAACTGCCGGACCTGGCTAGTAGACCGAGCCTGCGGCCTCGCGCTCCCACTGCGGAGTGTCATCCCAAGGCGTCACGTACCCGGCCTTCGGCTCCCCTGGGAAGTGCTGGTGCACTCCCGCGATCCAGGCTTCCCGGAAAATCCGGGCGCCTTCGGTCTGCGACATGCCAACCCCTCTCGTCATGGCGTGCTGAGCGCGGCGATCTCCGCCCCCAGCTCCGCTACGCGGTGGTCCCTGTTCAGGGGGCCGAACTCGTCGCACAGGGTCTGGAGTCTACGGGCGACGTATCCGGAGGATGAAGCTTGGGCCAGGAGCAGGGCTTCCCGGCCGTAAGCGACGACGTGTTCGGGGTCTCGCCGCTTGGCGCCGATGGCGGCGAGGTCGGTCAGGACGGCGCCGCGCCGCCGGTAGGACTGCCCGGAGGCAAGGGCGGTCTGCTCCAGTGCCCGCCTCAACGCTTCCTCTGCCAGGTCGAGCCGTCCGAGCTGGACGTAGCGGGCTCCCCGTTCCTCGGCCAATCGCGTCCCGTCGAACCGCAGCCATCCGCCGTTGGTGCTGCCCGCGCTCAGGTTTATGACGTGCTCCGCCAGGTCCAAGGCGCGCTCGCATGCGGGGAGGTCGCCCAAGCCGGCGTACGCCTCCGCCTGGACTGCGGCGACCCGATGCCGCGTGGCGAGGTTACTGTCACCTCGCCCGGCCAGCCGATCAGCGGCGCCCAGGACCTGGGCCGCCTGCCGGTAGCGCTGCTCCGACATGTCCACGTAGGCGTGCCGGACGAGTGCACACGCCCACAGGTCGTAGGCTCCGGCGTCCCTGCTGACGGACGCTGCAAGGGCGTAGGAGGCAGCCGCGTCGGTGTACCGGTTCGCGTCGAAGGCAACTTCCCCGGCCAGTTGGAAGAGGTCTGCTGCCGCGCTCAGGAGCGGGCGGGAGTTGCCTCGGGTGTCGGCCGCGAGGGCCTCGTTCAGGGTGCTCATTTGGTCGCGGACGATGGGGTAGACGGACCCCTTGGACCGGGCCAGTTGGTAGACCTGCCAGAGGTGACCGTTCATCCGCGCGAAGTCGCTGGGTGCGCCCCTGAGGACCCCGTCGGAGAGGGCTTCCGCCTCGTCCAACGGCAGGGTGGTCAGCGCCCCTCTGACGGTGAGGATGCGGAGGAATTCGCGGCGGATCACTTCGTCTGGGTCTCCCGCACTCGGGGGGTCACTGGGCTGCTGCCATCTGGTCGTCCGGCTAATGGCTCGTGGCTGTGTCAGAAGGGCGTTCAGCTCTTGAAGGCTCACTTCGAGGGCGGCTGCCAAGCCTGGCCGCTGAGGCGGCTGCGGTGCGATCCTGCCGCTCTCCCAGCGTCCGACCGTTGTGCGGTCCACGCCAAGTAACTCGGCCAATTTCTCCTGACTGTAACCAGGGTCTTGCGTCGTTCCGCCAGTCCCATGACGCCCCGGGAAGAGGCGGCCAGCCGGCACAGCCTTGAACCGGGGTTCGTCCACTGGCAGACGGAGCGCTCGTTGGCCGTGCTCGGCCGCGTGGACCTGGTGTTCGTGCACAACCCTGAGTACCACGGGCACGGCCTTGACCGGACTGCTCTGCACTGGCGTATGCGGGAAGCCTTCACGGCGTTGGAGGAGTTCTCCCAGGCGGGCAGGATCGGTGGGTACGGCGTCGCCACCTGGACGGGCCTGACCTCCGAAGCGTTCACGGTTCCCGAATTGCTCGCCCTCGCCCGACAGGCGGCGGGCCCCGCCGAGCACCACTTCATGGGGTTGCAGATGCCCGTCAGTCTGATCATGGATGATCTGATCAGGCGGGCGCTGGGCGGCGGCGGACCCTTGGTGCAGGCGAAGGACGCGGGGCTGATCACGTTCGGTTCCGCTCCTTTGCACGGTGGCGAGCTGCTGGAGGCCATGACACCTGAACTGGTGAACTTCATCCGCCCTGGCCTGTCGGCCGCAGCCGCTGCCCTGCTGACTGCCGGATCGTGCCCCGGCCTCGATGTCGTCCTGACTTCCGCGAGCACGCGCGAACACTGGGACGATGCGGCGAAGGCTCTGGCTGCACCCCTGACGGTCGAGGAACTGAGGAGGGTGACCGATGAACTCGCCGCCGAGTGAGGACGTACAGACCCTGATGGAGGCCGCTCACGAACGGGCGGCCACGGCGCTGGGTCTCACATGCACGGGTCCACGGGCGTGGGGCTTCCAGGGTGTAACCCTCGGTCGGCAGTCCGGCGACCGGTGGCTCCGGGTAAGCCGGACCGCCGAGAGGAACGCGGGCAGGAAGCAGGGGGAGGGCATCGTGGGGGCCTCCTTGCTGGTGCCTGACGCGGTCCCGCGCCCGCGCCTGTACGAGGTGTACGACTGGACCGACAGCGAGTGGGCCTTCGAGGCCGAAGTCCTCGACTACGTGACACATCCCGTCGTGTCCTCGGAGCGGGCCGACCTGCACCGCGACCCCCACTTGCCTGACGAGTGGTGGCAGACCTGCGCCGAGCCCTGGCCCTGCTCGCTGAGGCGGAGGGGGTGAAGGCCACTGTCCGGGATGGCTGGATCCAACGCGCCTTCCCCCAGTTCCTCGGCATCCCGGCCCCTGCCAAGATCGAGCGGGTGACTGGTCACGGTGACCCGCACTGGGGCAACCTCACGGCTATGCCCCTCACCCTGCTGGACTGGGAGCGGTGGGGCCGCGTGCCCTACGGCTACGACGCGGGTCTGCTCCACGCGAACAGCCTTTTCATTCCCGACGTGGCGGACCGTATCCGGATGGAGTTCGCTTCGGTCCTGTACACCCCAGCCGGCCGAGTCGGAGAACTCGCTGCCCTGGCGGAGATGCTGCAAGCCGTAGCCCGTGGCTGGTACCCCGACTTGGCCCCGCGCCTTCTCGCTCGGGCGGAGTCACTTACCGGCGTTCGACCACCGGTCCTGTTGCGCTCCGAGGTCAGCACCTGACAGCCCTGTGCATGGCAACGGCCCCCGACGGCCTGGACGTAGATCGCCTGATCGTCTCCGGACTCACCCGCATGCTCTTGTCGTCGGGGAACTCCATGACCAGAGCGTGACAGATCTGCTCGGGCGACCACCGCTGCCGGTCCGGCACCACTCGCCGGGCTACACGATGGCCCGGTAGGGCCACTCACGTAAGGATGCGCCGACCGGCCGCCTTCTGGGCGGGCCGACTCAGCCTGTCATCCCTGGCCTGACCTGGGGAATCTCTGGGCCGTTGGTCACGTGGTTGGTCACGCCGCCGCCCAGAAAAGCAAAAAACCCCTGATGAACAGGGGTCTTAGCTGGTGTCCGAGGGGGGACTTGAACCCCCACGCCCGATAAAGGGCACTAGCACCTCAAGCTAGCGCGTCTGCCATTCCGCCACCCGGACCAGGTGTCTGTCTCGCGGCCCTGGGCCGTTCCGACGTGGAAAACCATAGCAAACATTCGACCCCGCCCGATCACACCCCCGTACCGCCGCCCGCCGGGCGAAGGCCGGTGGCCGCCCTTGGGCGGCGAGGCACGATGGCGAGAGGATGAGCCCCGACCACCAGCAGCGACAGCGGGAGGAATCAGCGTGAGCGAGTCGAACACGGCCCGGGCGGTCACGGGCGAGGACGAGGTCGTCGATCTCTGCCGTGAGCTGATCAGGATCGACACCAGCAACTACGGCGACCACTCAGGACCGGGCGAGCGCGCCGCGGCCGAGTACGTCGCAGAAAAGCTCGCCGAGGTCGGGCTGGAGCCGCAGATCCTCGAGTCCCACAAGGGGCGCGCGTCCACGGTGGCCCGAATCGAGGGCGAGGACCCGTCCCGGCCCGCGCTGCTCATCCACGGCCACCTCGACGTCGTGCCCGCGAACGCGGACGACTGGACCCACCACCCGTTCTCCGGCGAGATCGCCGAGGACTGCGTGTGGGGCCGGGGCGCGGTCGACATGAAGGACATGGACGCCATGACCCTCGCCGTCGTGCGGGACAGGCTGCGCAGCGGTCGCAAGCCGCCGCGCGACATCGTCCTCGCCTTCCTCGCCGACGAGGAGGCCGGTGGCACCTACGGCGCCCGCTACCTGGTCGACAAGCACCCGGGACTCTTCGAGGGCGTCACCGAGGCCATCGGCGAGGTCGGCGGCTTCTCCTTCACCGTCAACGAGAACCTGCGGCTGTATCTCGTGGAGACGGCGCAGAAGGGAATGCACTGGATGCGCCTGACCGTGGACGGCACGGCCGGTCACGGCTCGATGACCAACAACGACAACGCCATCACCGAGCTGTGCGAGGCCGTCGGCCGGCTCGGCCGCCACACCTGGCCGGTCAGGGTCACCAAGACCGTACGGTCCTTCCTCGACGAACTGTCCGACGCCCTCGGCACGCCACTGGACCCCGAGGACATGGACGCCACCCTTGCCAAGCTGGGCGGCATCGCCAAGATGGTCGGCGCCACCCTGCGCAACTCCGCGGCGCCCACCATGCTCGGCGCCGGCTACAAGGTGAACGTCATCCCCGGTCAGGCGACCGCACACGTGGACGGCCGCTTCCTGCCGGGCTACGAGGAGGAGTTCCTCGCGGAGCTGGACCGGCTGCTCGGGCCCCGGGTCAGGCGCGAGGACGTGCACGGCGACAAGGCACTGGAGACCAGCTTCGACGGGGCGCTGGTGGACGCCATGCAAGTGGCGCTGAAGGCGGAGGACCCGATCGCGAGGGCCGTGCCGTACATGCTCTCGGGCGGTACCGACGCCAAGTCCTTCGACGACCTCGGCATCCGCTGCTTCGGCTTCGCCCCGCTCAAGCTGCCGCCGGAGCTGGACTTCGCCGGGATGTTCCACGGCGTGGACGAGCGGGTGCCGGTGGACGGCCTGAAGTTCGGCGTGCGGGTCCTCGACCGGTTCATCGACCAGTGCTGAAGGGGCCGGTGCCGGCCTGCATCGCCACGTGCCTCCCCGGCTCGCCACGTGCCTCCCCGGCTTGCCCGGTGCCGACCCGGATCGACAGGTGCTGAGGCCGGCTCTCCGGGGCGTTCCCGGGGATCTCGGAGGGCGCTCCGATAATCGTCAGCACGTGCGTACGTGACTGGAAAGAGTGAATGGGGGTGACGGGTCGTAGCTCCGGTGGTTCCTCCTCGTTACAGGTATTGCGGTCCGCGGCTGGGACCGCAATTGCCAACAGGAGGAATAATGATCAAGAAGGTCGTCGCGACTGCGGCTGCCACCAGCGGTCTGCTGCTCGCCGGTGCGGGCATGGCCATGGCCGATGCGGGCGCTCACGGTGCCGCTGCGTACTCCCCCGGCGTCCTGTCGGGCAACCTGCTCCAGGTGCCGGTCCACGTGCCCGTGAACGTCTGCGGCAACACGGTCGACGTCATCGGCCTGCTGAACCCCGCCTTCGGCAACACCTGCGTCAACGCCTGACATCGCGGCCCGCCCATAGCGGGCCGGCAGTGAATCCGGGCGGCTCCGGAGTGCGCGCCATGCACTCCGGAGCCGCCCGTTTCTTCCAACCCCGGGCATGGGCCCAGGGGTATTCGTGAAGTGGGAAGGCAGGGCATCAGGACATGCGACAAGTCACGCGCAAAGGTCTGATCACCGTGGCTGCCGCAGGCGGGGTACTCGCCCTCGGCGGCGGCTACGCGCAGGCGGACGCCGGGGCGCACGGAGAAGCGTCGAACTCACCGGGCGTAGCGTCCGGCAACTCGATCCAGGCGCCGGTGCACGTCCCGGTCAACGTCTGCGGCAACACCGTGAACGTCGTCGGGCTGCTCAACCCGGCGTTCGGCAACAACTGCGCCAACGTCTCCGGGGGGTCGGGCCCGGGCGGTGGCGGCTCCGGAGCGGACGGTACGACGAGCAACTCACCCGGCGTCGGCTCCGGCAACAACGTCCAGGCGCCGGTCGACGTCCCGGTCAACGCCTGCGGCAACAGCGTTACCGTCGTCGGGCTGCTCAACCCGGCGTTCGGCAACGCCTGCGCGAACGACTCGGGCGGCACCCCGCCCGGCACGCCGGAGACCCCGGTGACGCCGGAGACGCCGGAGACGCCGGAGACGCCGGAGACCCCGGAGACCCCGGAGACCCCGGTGACGCCGGAGACCCCGGAAACGCCGGAGACCCCGGAGACGCCGGTGACGCCGGAGACCCCGGTGACGCCGGAGACCCCGAGCAAGCCGAACACGCCCGACACGCAGACGGTGACGCCCGGTGGCAGCGGCGGTGAACTCGCGGCGACCGGCATGGACGCGCTCGACATCGCGGCGCCGGCAGGCGTGGGCCTGCTGCTGGCCGGTGCGCTGCTCTACCGCCGGGCCCGCGCCGCCGCCTAGGCGCGCTTCGAAACGGTCCCGGTCATGGACCCGGCCGCGGCCGGGCTCGGCGTACGTCGAGGAGCGGGTCCCGCATCGCGGGGCCCGCTCCTTCCGTCTCCGTGCTCCTGGGCACTGGCCTTGATCGCCCGGCCTGATCACCGGCCTTGATCACCGGCCCTGGGCTCCGACCTTGATCACCAGGTGGCGCGCACCTGGCGGATGATCCGCCGGCGCAGCCGCACTCTGCGGCTGCCGTCGCGGTGCAAGGTCAGTCGGTCCAACTCCCAGTGTCCGTACTCGGCATGGTCGGTCAGCAGACGCGTCGCCTCCTTGCGGGACACCCCGCGCGGTACGTACACGTCGACGAATTCATATTCCGGCATCGCATCTATTGTGCGGGCAGCGCCCCGGTACGGATAGCGTCTGCACTATGTCTGATGCTGCGCAGCCCACCGCTGCCGAGGTACGTGCCGCCGCCGAGGCGGTCAAAGCCGCACTGGACCGTCACCTCGAGGCGGTCGAGAACCGCACCGGAGACGACGACCCGGCCGTCTACGAAGCCTTCAACGCGCTCGCCGCGGCGGCCGAGGCGTACGACGAGCGGCTCTACGACCGCTATGACGAGGTGACCCCGTTCGAGATCCCCGGCGCGGACGACTCCCTGCCGCCGTATGCGGGACCCGAGGAGCCGAACGCCCTGAGCGTGCTGATCCGCCGGGACTACGCCGTGGTGGAGCCGCAGCGGCTGCTGGCGCAGGCGCAGCGCATCGCGGACTTCGATCAGGACGGTGACGAGGACGCGGTGACCGCGCCGGTCGTCGGCGCGAGCGTGCACGCGGCTCTGGGGGTGCTCTTCGGCGAGTTCGAGCCGGACGAAATCGCGTCTCGCCACAAGGAGTTCGGTCTGGAGGAGGGCGACTCCACCCTGTGGGTGGCCGCGGCGGACGAGCTTCCGGAGCCGGGGGAGTGGCTGAGTGTCCCGTTCGACCAGGCCGACCCTGAGCGGATCGTCTGCCGCTTCGACGTCAGCTCTGTGTTCGACGAGGACGAACTGCGCGAGGAGCTGGTGGAACCGGACGACGAGTCCTGACCGGCCTGTGCCGTCCGCCCTTCGCCCGCACCGGCCCGGGACGACCGTGCGGTCGTCCCGGGCCGGTGCCGTTCACCGGGCCTGCCGTGTCTCAGCCGGGACCTGCGACTGCGGCTGTGCCGCCGGCTCGGCGAGCAGGCCCTCCAGCAGGGTCCGCAGCCTTGTGGTGCGCTCCGGGCCCGGGCGCTCGGCGACCGCCTGCGGGAGCGCCCGGTCCACGCCGTGCACCACCGACAGATGCCGCGCGGCCCGGCCGAACGCCGTGTACACCCAGGGCCTGCTCAGAGCCTGTGCCGCGTCTCCCGGCAACACGGCGACCACGGCCGGCCAGCGCATACCGGCGGCCTGGTGCGCGGTCAGCGCCCAGCCGTGGCGCAGCGCCGACTCGACCCGTTCCCTCGGCACGACCGTCCTGATGCCTTCGCAGTCCAAGTGCAGTCCGGCCGCGTCCCCGGAGACGACGGTGCCGGTGAGCGTCCGGCCGGGTGCCGGGGAGTAGGCGACCCGGTCGCCGGGGTCGAAGCCGGCGAAACGTCCGCCGCCGGGATTGAGGCGCTGCTTGAGCGCCGCGTTGAGCTCGCGGGTACCCGCCGAGCCGCCGTGTCCCACGGTGACCACCTGGGTCTGCTCCGCAGGCACCCCGATGGCCCGCGGCACCGAGTCGGCGACGAGCTGGACCGTACGGTGCACGGCCTCGCCGGCGTCCCGCACCGGAACGATCACGACCTCCTTGTCCGGGGCCGCGACCTGGTTCAGCTCGCCGATGCCGATACCCGACACCAGCTCGCCGAGCGGCCCGGGGTCGGGTGTGCGCGACGCGACCTGCGGGCACACCCGGGCCGCCAGCAGGTCCGGGAACACCCGGCCGGCGCCCGCACCGGCGAGCACCCTCGGGTCGCCGCAGAGGACCAGCCGTCCGCCGTCCGGCATGGACTCCACCAGCATCGCGGCGGCCTCCACATCCAGCTGCGGTGCGTCCAGCACGACGAGCAGATCCAGCGCGAACGCGCCGTCCTCGTCGCGGCCGGGCCCCGCGGAGCCGTCCAGCAGCGCCGCGACGGTCACGGCACCGGCCTCCGGTCCGAGCCGGCGCACCCCGTTCTCCGTGTGCACGGCCACGACGGACCGCAGACCGAGGCGGCGAGCGCTCTGCGCGAGGGCGACGGGCTCGGCGCGGGCGGCCTCACCGCCGGTGTGCACGACCAGACCGTGCGCACCCGCGGCCCGCACGAGCTCCGGGCCCTCCCAGCGGTCTGACGGCCCGGTCCTGACCAGTCTGGCCAGGCCGTCCGCGAGGCTCTCCTCCGCCATCGCGTACCGGTCGAGCCCCAGCAGTACGGGCACGGGCACGGCGCCGTGCTCCTCGTCCTCCTCGCCCTCGTCCTCTTCGACCCCGCCTTCTTCGACCCCGTCCTGGAAGACCAGGACGGTGCCGTCCGCGACGGCTTGCTGGACGGCACCGTCCGGATCGGGCACCGACCGCTCGGCAAGCGCGGCCCGGACGGCCGGTGCCTCGAGGGCCGTGTGCCCCAGCAGGGCGGCACGCTCCAGCAGCCAGGTGACGAGCGCCGAGGTCCGGCGCTCGTCACCTGGCCCGGCCTCCGGGCCGAGCAGCGCACGGGCGAACCCGTCCGCCTGCTCCGGCCGTACCCCCGGCACGGAGAGCAGCCGCCAGGGGTCCTCCGCGAGAACGTCGCCGGCCGTCTCACCCAGGACCTCGGCGGCCTGCCCGGCGAGGCCCTCGGGCGCGCCGCCCTTCACGAGCAGCTTGCGCACGGCGGTCACGGTGACAGGGTCCGGCTCGGCCTGCTGCCGACGCACCGGCCGCGCGGCGGGAACCGGTGCGGGAGCGGCCCGCCGCGGCTCGGGCGCCGACGACCCGAAGGAGGCCGGGCTCGGTTTCTCGCCGCTCTCCACCGCCCGCACCGCGGCGAGCAGATCGGCGGCCTTCCCACTGAGCTTCGCCCCACTGGCGATGGGCCCCTCCCGTTCGGCCTTCCGCTGCTCGATCCGCTCCCGCAGCTCCCGCTGCGCGGCGATCTCGGCCTCGACCTCACTCGGCCCCCCGCCCGCGGCGCCCTCCGCGTCGGCGGACGTGCCGGTACCGGAACCGTCGGCCGCGCCGTGCGCGGCGTCGGCCGCCTCGGTGCGGGCGGTCTCGCCGGCGTCTCCGGCCGCCGTGGGAGGGCCTTCGGCCGGGCCGGTTGCCTCGTCGGCGTCTCCGGTCGTTGTCGGGGGGGCTTCGGCCGGGCCAGCCGGGTCCTCGACGCGTGCCGCGTGTGGCCCGCCGGTGCGGGCGGCCTTGTTCTTCGTCCCGGCGGCTGCCTGCGCCGGTGGGGGCGTCTCGTCGGTCGGGGGGACCTGCTCGGCGTGGGCCGTGTGTGCCCCGTCGTCCGGGACGGCTGCCGCTCGGCCCGGTCTGTCCGCCACTCCTTCGGCGTGTGCTCCACCAGTGCCTTCGGCGCCCGCCTCGTCGTCGGCGGCCTCGCCCGCCGGCCGGCCGGCGGGCTGCACCTGCGCAGTCACGACGCCTTCGGTGTCCGCCGCGCCTGCCGCCTGCGCCCCCTCGGCGCCGCCGCCCGCCTGCATGGTCCCGCCCGCGGCGCCTTCGGCGTCCGCCGCGTCCGCGCGGTCGGGCGGGGGAGGGGTGGAGTCGGCGGGGGAACCGGGGGAGTTCCCCCGGGAACGCGCAGTCACAGCGTGCTCCAGTCCTGGTCGGGATAGCGGTGCACGGGCGCCGACACGTCGTCGAGCGCCTGGCAGATCTCGTCAGGAAGACTAAGGGCCTCCACTGACAACGCCGCGCTCAGCTGCTGGGCATTGCGCGCGCCGACGATCGGCGCCACCACACCCGGCCGGTCACGGACCCACGCCAGCGCCACCTCCAGCGGCGTCGCCGCCAGGCCGTCCGCCGCCGTCGCGACCGCGTCGACGATGCTGCTCGCCGCCTGGTCCAGGTACGGCGCCACGAAGGGCGCCATCTGATCAGAGGCGCCCCGCGAGTCCGAGGGTGTGGCGGTCCGGTACTTCCCGGTGAGCACGCCCCGGCCGAGCGGCGACGACGGCAGCAGACCCACCCCCAGGTCGAGTGCCGCCGGCAGCACCTCACGCTCCACGCCCCGCTGCAGGAGCGAGTACTCCATCTGCGTACTCGCCAACCTGGTGCGCACCCCCGGCGCGGCGAGCTGCCAGGTCGCCGCCTTCGCCAGCTGCCAGCCGCTGAAGTTCGACACGCCCGCGTACCGCGCCCGTCCACTGCCGACTGCGATGTCCAGTGCCTGGAGGGTCTCCTCGAGCGGCGTGCCGGGGTCGAAGGCGTGGATCTGCCACAGGTCCACGTAGTCCGTGCCGAGGCGCGCCAGTGACGCGTCGAGCGCGGCGAGCAGATGGCCGCGCGAGCCGTCGAAGCGCCGGTCCGGATCCGGCACGCTGCCGGCCTTCGTGGCTATCACCAGATCGCCCCGGGGCACCAGCCGTTCGACCAACCGGCCCAGCAGGTACTCGGCCTCTCCGCCGCCGTACACGTCGGCGGTGTCGATCAGTGTGCCGCCGGCCTCCCAGAAGACCTTCAACTGGTCGGCGGCGTCGTGTTCGTCGGTGTCCCGGCCCCATGTCAGGGTGCCGAGCCCGATCCGGGACACGCGCAGGCCGGTGCGGCCGAGATGCCTCTGCTCCATGGGCGCTGAGATTACTGGCCAGAGGCGCACCCTGAGAGAGCCTGTGGACAACGTGCCCCCTCCCCGGAAAAACCGCCCGCGCGCTAGAGTCCCGGCACAGGCACGTTACTGATCAGTAAGAGGGAGCGGTTATGCGGCTCGGCATCAACCTCGGCTACTGGGGCGCGGGCATGGACGGCGACAACCTCGCCGTCGCACAGGAGGCCGACAGGCTCGGCTACGACGTCTGCTGGGCCGCGGAGGCGTACGGCTCCGACGCCCCGACCGTGCTCAGCTGGGTCGCCGCCCAGACCGAACGGATCGACGTCGGCTCCGCGATCCTGCAGATCCCGGCCCGTCAGCCCGCCATGACCGCGATGACCGCGGCCACGCTGGACTCGCTCTCGGGCGGCCGGTTCCGTCTCGGGCTCGGCGTCTCGGGGCCGCAGGTCTCCGAGGGCTGGTACGGCGTCAAGTTCGACAAGCCGCTCGCTCGCACGCGTGAGTACGTCGAGATCGTGCGCAGGGCGATGTCCCGCGAGCGTCTCTCCTACGAGGGCGAGCACTGGACGCTGCCGCTGCCCGGCGGTCCGGGCAAGCCGATCAAGCTCACCGTCCACCCGCAGCGCGAGCACATTCCGCTCTACATCGCGGCGATCGGTCCCAAGAATCTCGAACAGACCGGTGAGATCGCCGACGGCGCCCTGCTGATCTTCCCGTCCGCGGACCACATCGAGGACACCGCGCTGCGGCACATCCGCGCGGGCCGTCAGAAGGCCGGCAAGGCGATGGAGGGGTTCGACGTATGCCCGACCCTGCCTCTCGCGGTCGGCGACGACGTCGCCGGCCTCGCCGACATGTTCCGGCCGTACACGGCGCTCTACGTCGGCGGCATGGGCAGCCGGAAGCAGAACTTCTACAACCAGCTCGCGCAGCGCATGGGTTACGAGAAGGAAGCCGCCGAGATCCAGGACAAGTACCTCGACGGCGACAAGGCCGGCGCGGCCGCCGCCGTCCCGCACACGCTGATCGACCAGACCGCGCTGCTGGGCCCGGTCGAGCGGATCGCCGACCGGATGCAGGCGTACGCGGCGGCAGGTGTCACCACCCTGACCCTCGCGCCCGCGGGCTTCACGCTCGACGAGCGGATCACCGCGCTGCGCGCCGGCACCGAGGCCATGGAGCGCGCCGGCCTCGCCTAGGTCCTCCGGGGGAAAGCCTGCGGCCGTGATGGGGGCTCGGGGGTCTTCCCCGCCACGGCCGTCACGTGGTACAACGCGCGACGGCCGTGGCGGTTACTGCCGGGAGCACTGCCTTCTCTCGCCGGACTCTGGTCCGTTCGGTCGATTTGTCCGGGTGAGGTGTTGCCTGGGTGGCGGTATCGCAATTGACTGCTTCATTGCGGATGTCGCGAAGGCCCGTCGGAGGTGGCGTACATGCTCTCGGCCCGGAGTCTCTTCCAGGAGATCGTCGACGACGACGACTCCTTCCGGCTGTTCTGCTCCATCGCCGCCAGCGGCGAGGCCCAGGGAGGCTGGGAGAACGGCCGCATCGCCGCCCTCGTCCCCGAGAGCATGCGCGGCCTCGCGCCGAAGATCGCCCGGCACGGGGCCGACGAGGACAAGCACGGACGCCTGTTCCACGCACTGCTCAAGAAGCGGCAGCTGGAGCCTGTCCCCGTACCGCCGGAGACCGACTACACCGTGCTGCTGGAGCGGCAGGGCATCGGCCTCGCCCACGAGAAGCTGCGTCGCGAGGAGCGGCTGACGGAACACGACATCGTGGTCTACCTCTCGCACAGCCGCGTCACCGAGCAGCGTGCGGCCGACCAGATGGAGATGCTCGTGAAGCACTTCGGCGACCACCCGGAGATCGGCAAGGCGATCCGGATGATCAGCGACGACGAGGACGCACACCTGGCCTACTGCCACGAGGAGCTGCTCCGGCTCGCGGCCGCCGGGCACGGCCGCGCCGTCCGGCGCGTCCTGCGCGAGAGCGCCCTGGCCGAGATCCGGGTGCACCGCGACGTCAGCCTCGCCGTCATGTCGCACCTGGGCAGGCTGCTGCACTGGTCCCGGGCCAAATCGGCGGCCCTGGCCGCCGGCATCCACGCGACGTACGGGTACGAGCGGTTCGCCGGATGGCGTCGCATGGTGGACCTGAGAATGCCGGACCGGCATGGTGCGCTCGACGGCCCGGCCACCGCCGCTACCGCCTGCTGAGGTGAATCACCTCCCCGCCCCGGCACCCGTCCGCCGCCGTGCCCCGCTGTGGCCCGGCGGGGAGCACCCGGCGCACGGGGGTCTGCGGTGGATCGCCGCCGTCGCCGCCGTGTACACGGCCGTCCAACTGGCGCTCGCCGTCAGGGGGACCAGCCTCGGCTGGGACGAGACGGTCTACGTCAGCCAGGTCACGCCCGGCTCGGAGGCCGCCTTCTTCAGTGCTCCCCGCGCCCGCGGCATCGCCTTCCTCGTCGCGCCGGTGACCGCGCTCACCTCGTCCGTCGAGGTGCTGCGGACCTACCTCGCGGTGCTGTCGGGCGCCGGTCTGTTCCTGGCCCTGGCAGCGTGGCGCGGGCTGCTGCCCCAGCGTGTGCTCGTCCTTGCCGGAGGGCTCTTCGCCGGTCTGTGGATCACGGTGTTCTACGGTCCGCAGGTCATGCCGAACCTCTGGGTCGCCCTTGGCGCACTCTTCACGGTCGGCTGCTTCCTGCGGGTCGCCCACGGGAGGTCCGGCCCGGCCGGACTTGCGGGCGTCGGCGCGGGCACGGCCTTCGTCGCGCTCATGCGGCCGACCGACGCCTTCTGGCTCCTCGTACCGCTCGCCGCCGTCGCCCTGCGGTCCCGTGGGGCCCGGCGGCCCGCGCTGATCGTCGCGCTCTTCGCGGGCGGCGTCATCGGCTGCGCTCCCTGGATCGTCGAGGCGTACGTCGCGTACGACGGGCTGTTCGCCAGGCTGCGGCGGGCCGGTGAGATCCAGGGGCACCTGGGCCCGCACTTCGCCGTCGACGACCATGTGCGCGCACTGAACGGCCGGGCGCTGTGCCGTCCCTGCGACGTGCCGTGGAAGCAGCCGATCACGGCACTCTGGTTCTTCGCACTTCCGCTGCTGGTCGCAGGCGGTGTACTGGCGGCGGCGCGCACCCGTCGCGCCGTCACCGCGCAGCCGGTGGCGGGTCACCCCGCCGTCGTGCCGGTGGCGACGCTGGTGGGGGTGTCGATGGCGGTGCCGTACCTCCTGCTGGTCGGCTACGCCGCGCCGCGGTTCCTGCTGCCCGCCTACGCGCTGCTCGCCCTGCCGGTCGCGGTGTGTCTGGCCGCCGTCGTCGGACGGGTGCGGCCGCGCGGCGTCGCCGCCGTCCTGGCAGCCGCCCTGGCCTGCCATCTGGTGGTCCAGTACGTCGTACTCGCCGGCGCCATCGAGCGCAGCCGGGACAACCGCCGGGCCTTCGAGCGGATCACCGCCGAACTGCACCGCCAGGGTGTCCGCCCGCCCTGCGTGATCAGTGGCGCAGAGGCGCCCCGGATCGCCTTCCGGACCGGCTGCGCCTCGCGCCAGGTCGGCGGGCACGACGGCAGCATCACCCGGGACGCGCTCGGCGCGCTGGCGGCCGAGCAGCCGGTGGCCTACATCGGGACGGCCGGCAACCGGCCACCGGAGTTCGCCCGCGACTGGCGGCCCGTCCACCTGTCCGGGCTGCGCGCCCGTCCTGACCTCCGCGCGTATCTGGGCCCCGCGACACACCCCTGACCGGCGGCGCGCCGCCTGCCGGACGGAACGCGCCCGCCGGGGTCAGAGCCAGCCGCGCCGCTTGAAGAGCCGGAAGAGCCCGTACACCGCACCCGCCATCAGCAGCACCGTCGCGGGATACGCCCAGACGGACCTCAGCTCCGGCATGTGCTCGAAGTTCATGCCGTAGATCCCCGCGACCATCGTCGGCACGGCCGCCATGGCCGCCCAGGCCGAGATCTTGCGCATGTCGTCGTTCTGCCGCACACCCATCTGCGCCAGGTGCGCGGCAAGAATGTCGGACACCAGCCGGTCCAACCCCTCCACCTGCTCGTTCGCCCGGGTCAGATGGTCGCTGACGTCCCGGAAGAACGGCTGCGAGTGCTCATGGACGAACGGCACGCCCGCGCCCGCCAGCCGGGCCATCGGAGCGGCGAGCGGCCCGGCCGCCCGGCGGAACTCGAGCACCTGCCGTTTGAAGGTGTAGATCCGCGCCGCCGTGTTCTTGGTGTCCCTGCGACCCGGTTCGAAGACCGCGGTCTCCATCTCCTCCAGGTCCACCTGGAGTTCGGCGGCGACATCGATGTAGTGGTCGACGATGGCGTCGCTGACCGCGTAGAGCACCGCCGTCGGCCCGTGCCGGAGCACCGCGGGCTCGGCCTCCAGCCGTTCGCGGACGGCGCCCAGCGGCGCGCCTTCGCCGTGCCGGACCGTCACCACGAACGAGTCGCCTATGAAGACCATCAGTTCGCCGGTGGTCACCGAATCGCTCTCCGGCTCGTACACCACGGGTTTGAGGACCACGAACAGCGAGTCGTCGTACACCTCGAGCTTGGGCCGCTGATGCGCCTTGAGAGCGTCCTCGACGGCGAGGGGATGCAGCGAGAACTCCTCGGAGACATGGGCGAACTCGTCCTCCGTGGGCTCGTGCAGGCCGATCCACAGGAACGCGTCACCGGTGGTCCGCGCCTCGTCGAGGGCGTCCGAGAAGTCCGACGGGCCTTCGGTGCGGCGTCCGTCGCGGTAGATGGCGCAGTCCACGATCACGGCGCGCATTCTTCCCTGACCGGGGACCCGGCACACCCGCGGCCCGCCACCCGTGCCGGGACCGTAGGCTGGCCCCCATGGCCACGCTGATCCTCGTACGCCACGGACGCTCCACCGCGAACACCGAGGGGGTGCTCGCCGGCTGGACGCCCGGAGTGCGCCTCGACGAGCGCGGCACCGCACAGGCGGCCGGGCTGCCCGCGAGACTCGCGGCCGTGCCGCTCGCGGCGGTCGTCTCCAGCCCGCTGGAACGCTGCCGCGAGACCCTCGCGCCCCTGCTGGAGGCGCGGCCCGCGCTCACCCTCGAGACCGACGAGCGCATCGGGGAGTGTCACTACGGCGACTGGTCCGGCCGCAATCTGAAGGAGCTCGCCCAGGAGCCGATGATGGAGGTCGTCCAGCACCACCCGTCGGCGGTGGTCTTCCCCGGCGGCGAGTCCATGCGGGCCATGCAGGCCCGCGCGGTCGACGCCGTCCGCGACTGGAACGCGCGCATCGACCGGGAGTACGGCGAGGACGCCGCGTTTCTGATGTGCTCGCACGGGGACATCATCAAGTCCCTGGTGGCGGACGCTCTCGGCCTGCATCTCGACCTGTTCCAGCGCATCCACGTCGAACCGTGCTCCGTCACCGCCGTCCGTTACACCCGAAGCCGGCCGTTCCTGCTGCGACTCGGCGACACCGGCGAGTTGGGCGCGCTGGTGCCTTCGGCGCAGGGCCGGCAGGAGAAGGCCGGCGGCGACGACGCGGTCGTCGGCGGCGGCGCGGGCGTCCCGTGATCGCTTCGCGCAGTAGGGTGGACGCGCCGAAAAGCTCAGTTCCGCCCCACCCGTGACTTCGGTACGACCCGCTCGGAAACCCGACCGACCCGACGATCCAAAGGGAGACAGAACGTGTCCCGTCAGGTGTTCCTCTACGACCCGCCGGACCGCTTCGTGGCCGGTACGGTCGGGCTGCCTGGCCGCCGTACGTTCTTCCTGCAGGCTTCCGCCGCAGGGCGCGTGACCAGCGTGGCCCTGGAGAAGACGCAGGTGGCCGCCCTCGCGGAGCGGATCGACGAACTGCTGGACGAGGTGGTGCGCCGCACCGGCGGCAACGCACCGGTGCCCGCCGTCGCCCCGTCCGATGTCGCCGACACCGCGCCGCTCGACAGTCCGGTCGAGGAGGAGTTCCGCGTCGGCACGATGGCGCTGGCGTGGGACGGCGAGGAACAGCGCATGATCGTGGAGGCGCAGGCGCTCGTCGAACTCGAGGCCGAGTCCGAGGAGGACCTCGCGGAGGCCGAGGAGCGGCTGCTGCAGGACGAGGAGAACGGCCCGCCCATGCTGCGGGTCCGGCTCACCGGCGCGCAGGCCAGGGCGTTCGCCAAGCGCGCGCTGGACGTGGTGAACGCCGGCCGGCCGCCGTGCCCGCTGTGCAGCCTGCCCCTGGATCCGGAAGGACACGTATGCCCGCGCCAGAACGGATACCGCCGGGGCGAGTGAGCGCGACCGACGCGCTCACGCTGCTGACCGAGGGCGAGCTGACCGTAGGCGGAAGGGTGCGCCAGGCGTCCAACGCGGTGCTGTACGGCACGGTCTCGCTCGACGGCGACGAAGCCCGCTGCGTCTACAAGCCCGTCGCGGGCGAGCGCCCGCTGTGGGACTTCCCCGACGGCACGCTCGCGCAGCGCGAGGTGGCCGCCTACGAGCTCTCCGAGGCGACCGGATGGGGTCTCGTGCCGCCCACCGTCCTGCGCGACGGCCCGTACGGCGAGGGGATGGTCCAGCTGTGGATCGAGGCCGACCCGGACGCCTCGCTGCTGGCCCTCGTCGAGGACGAGGAGCCGGGTGAGGGCTGGAAGGCGGTCGGTTTCGCGGAGGTGGGCGCCGGCCGTACGGCGCTGCTCGTCCACGCCGACGACCTCCGGCTGCGTCGCCTCGCCGTGCTCGACGCGGTGATCAACAACGGTGACCGCAAAGGCGGACATCTGCTGCCCACCGCCGACGGAGGCCTGTACGCGATCGACCACGGCGTCACCTTCAACGTCGAGGACAAGCTGCGCACGCTGCTGTGGGGATGGGCGGGGGAACCGCTGCCGCCCGAGGCGACGGCGACTTTGACCGCCCTGGCGGCGGCCCTCGGCGACGGCGGGCCGCTCGCCACCCGGCTGGCGCAACTGCTCACGGCGGCCGAGGTGGCCGCCCTGCGCGGCAGGGTGGCGGCGCTGCTCGGATCCGGCACGCACCCGGTCCCCTCCGGGGACTGGCCCGCGATCCCCTGGCCACCCGTGTAGGTGCCGGCCTGCACACCGAAGGCCGCAGCGCAAGAGTGCCCAACCGGCCATGACCGGTGATCCGGTTCGTATGCGGAAGCGGCATCCGGTTAGGCTCATGGCATGCATGCCTGGCCCGCTTCTGAGGTCCCCGCCCTGCCCGGCAAGGGCCGCGACCTCCGGATCCACGACACCGCGACCGACGGTCTGGTGACCCTCGACCCCGGTCCCGTCGCCCGTATCTATGTCTGCGGCATCACACCGTACGACGCGACCCACATGGGTCACGCGGCGACCTACAACGCGTTCGACCTCGTGCAGCGCGTGTGGCTCGACACCAAGCGGCAGGTTCACTACGTCCAGAACGTCACGGATGTGGACGACCCACTGCTCGAACGCGCGATCCGCGACGGGCACGACTGGTCGGAGCTCGCGGAACGCGAGACCGCCCTGTTCCGCGAGGACATGACCGCACTGCGGATGCTGCCGCCGCGCCACTACGTCGGGGCGGTCGAGGCCATTCCCGGCATCGTCCCGCTGGTGGAGCGGCTTCGCGACGCGGGCGCCGCCTACGAGTTGGAGGGCGACGTCTACTTCTCGGTCGAGTCCGACCCGCACTTCGGGGAGGTGTCCCGCCTCGACGCGGAGGCGATGCGCCTGCTGTCCGCGGAACGCGGCGGCGACCCCGAACGCCCCGGCAAGAAGAACCCGCTCGACCCGATGCTGTGGATGGCCGCCCGCGAGGGCGAGCCGAGCTGGGACGGCGGTTCACTCGGCCGCGGCCGGCCCGGCTGGCACATCGAGTGCGTCGCCATCGCGCTCGACCACCTCGGCATGGGCTTCGACATCCAGGGCGGCGGCTCCGACCTCGCGTTCCCGCACCACGAGATGGGTGCCTCCCACGCCCAGGCCCTCACCGGTGAGCACCCCTTCGCGAAGGCTTACGTCCACGCGGGCATGGTCGCGCTCGACGGCGAGAAGATGTCCAAGTCCAAGGGCAATCTCGTCTTCGTCTCCAAGCTGCGCCGCGACGGTGTGGACCCGGTCGGGATACGGCTCGCACTGCTCTCGCACCACTACCGGGCCGACTGGGAGTGGACCGACGCGGTGCTCGATGACGCGGTGGAGCGTCTCGGGCGGTGGCGCGCGGCCGTCTCGCGGCCCGACGGTCCGTCCGCCGACGCCCTGGTCGAGGAGGTCCGCCAGGCCCTCGCCGACGACCTCGACGCGCCGTCGGCACTTGCCGCGGTGGACCGCTGGGCCGCGCTCCAGCAGTCCGAGGGCGGCACGGACGAGGGCGCCCCGGGGCTCGTGTCCCGCACGGTCGACGCGCTGCTCGGGGTGGCCCTCTAGCCTCGGCGTGGCCTTTCAGCGAAGTGCCTCCGGGGGACACGGTCATGGACCGCGTTCCCCGGAGGGTGCTCCTCCACTTGAACGTTCCGGCGGTGCGGGACCCCGGCATGTGGTGAGCTGACGGCCCCAGCCCCTCGGGGCATGTCCACCAGTTGCCGGAAGGACGCACAGTGGAACGTTCCTTCGCACGCAGAGAGGTGCTCGGCGCGGCCGTTGCCCTCGGCTCGGCCGCGCTTCTCGGGCCCGCCGCCGGAGCGGCCCGCGCCGCGTCACCACGGTCATGGCCGACCCGATTCCCGCTTCCGAACGGATTCCAGCCCGAGGGCATCACCATCGGCCGCAGCCCCTATGCCTGGTGCGGCTCCATCGCCGACGGCGACGTCTACCGGGCGAGCCTGGCCACGGGTCGCGGCCGGGTCGTCGTCGGGGGGCTGGGCGCGGGGCACTCCGTCATCGGCCTGAAGATCGACCGGCAGGAGCGGCGGCTGTTTCTCTCGGGCGGATTCAGCCGCGAGATCAGGGTCGCCGACGCGCGCTCCGGTGAGATCGTCAGGCTCTTCACGGTCGGTGCCGAGGGCACGATGGTCAACGACGTGGTCCTCACTCCCGACGCGGCCTGGTTCACCGACTCGTTCCGGCCGCAGCTCTACCGGCTGGCCCTGGACCGGCGCGGCGAGCCCGCGCGCGAGGTGGCGACCGTGCCGCTCGGCGGCGCCTGGGAGCAGGGCGCGGACTTCACCGCCAACGGCATCGCCCGCACGCCGGACGGCAGCGCCCTGCTGGTCGTGAACACCGTGGTGGAGGGTGGATCACTGATGCGTGTCGATCCGCGCGACGGCATCGCCCGGCGGGTCGGTCTCGGGGGCCTCGCCATCCCGTCCGGTGACGGCCTGCTTCTGCTGGGCCGCCATCTCCACATCGTCCAGCAGCGGTTGAACCAGGTGGACGTGGTCCGCCTGAACGCCGCGGGCACCAGAGGCAGGCCGGTCGCCCGTATCACCGACCCGCGCTTCCGGATTCCGACCACGGCCGCTGCCTGGGGCGACCGGATCTATCTGCCCAACGCGAGATTCGACGTACCGCCGACGCCGGACACGCAGTACGACGTGGTCGCCGTCGACCGGGTGACCGGCTGAACGCCGGAGGGGGCCGGTGCCGCCGGCGCCGACCCCCTCCCGTACCGCTCAGTCCTTCGAAGGTTCCTCGGGGCCGTCGCCCTCGTCGTCCCGCGCCTCCGGCTCCGTGGAGCTGCTCTCCTGCGGGCCGCTCTCGGCCTCCGGCCTCTGGGGCATCGGGGGCTTGGTCCGGCCGGCCGGATCGCGCAGATAGGGGCCGGCCTCGCCGCCGTCCGTCGCATGGCCGCCGGGCCCGCCGCCGTCACGCCGGCGCAGATACCGCTCGAACTCGCGGGCGATGGCCTCTCCGGACGCCTCCGGCAACTCGGCCGTGTCGCGCGCCTCCTCCAGCGTCTGGACGTACTCGGCGACCTCGCTGTCCTCCGCGGCCAGTTGGTCGACTCCGAGCTGCCAGGCCCGTGCGTCCTCGGCCAGTTCGCCCAGCGGGATCCGGAGGCCGATGAGGTCCTCCAGCCGGTTGAGCAGGGCGAGTGTCGCCTTGGGGTTGGGGGGCTGCGACACGTAGTGCGGCACGGCCGCCCACAGGCTCACCGCGGGCACGCCCGCATGGGTGCACGCCTCCTGGAGGATGCCGACGATGCCGGTCGGCCCCTCGTACCGCGTCTCCTCGAGATCCATCGTCCTGGCCAGATCCGGGTCGGAGGTGATCCCGCTGACGGGCACCGGCCGGGTGTGCGGGGTGTCACCGAGCAGTGCTCCGAGGATCACCACCATCTCGACGCCCAGTTCATGGGCGAAACCCAGGATCTCGTTGCAGAACGAGCGCCAGCGCATGGACGGTTCGATACCGCGGACCAGGACGAGGTCGCGCGGCTTGTCGCCCCCGATGCGGACCACGGAGAGCCGCGTGGTCGGCCATGTGATCTTCCGTACGCCGCCGTCCAGCCACACCGTGGGCCGGTTGACCTGGAAGTCGTAGTAGTCCTCGGCGTCGAGCGCCGCGAACACCTCGCCCTTCCACTCCCGGTCCAGGTGAGCGACCGCGGTGGAGGCGGCGTCGCCTGCGTCGTTCCAGCCCTCGAACGCGGCCACCATGACCGGGTCGATCAGCTCGGGCACCCCCTCGAGCTCGATCACCCAGTGCCTCCTTCCGAAGTTCCCTTGTCCACGCCCCCAACCTTACGGCTTTCCCCGCCTGCGGCCGCAGCCCCCGTGCACGGCCGGGTGAACTCGGCCGGGGTCGGGCAAACGTCCGAGCGGCAACCGGTAAGGGACGGTAAGGGAGGCAGATTCATCCGAGCAGTGAGCGGAGGATCCCGAGAATCCTCGACTTGGAACGGCCGGTAGCCCGCTATACATCGGATGTCCAGGAGAGGTCCGATCTTCATTGTCACCGGGGGCGTGCATGAATCAGACCGTCGAGGAGTTCGAGGTCCACGACATCCGCTTCCCCACCTCCCGGCAGCTCGACGGCGCCGACGCCATGAACCCGGACCCCGACTGCTCCGCCGCCCGTCTGGTGCTCCGCACCGGTGACGGCAGTGAGGGCCACGGCCTCTGCTTCACCATCGGCCGCGGCAACGACGTCGTCGCCGCCGCCGAGGTGCTGCGCCTCATGTCGTCGGCCGCCCCGCTCCCGCCCGCGCCGGACCCGGCGGCGCTCCACCGACGATCTCACCCACGACTCCCAAGTTTGCCGGCTCAGGCCCGAGAAGGGCGTGGTCCACAAGGCTGTCGGGGCCGTCGTCAACGCGGCGTGGGACCTGGTGGCCGGCCGGGCGGGCCTGACCGTATGGGAGTTCCTCTCCACGATGAGCCCGGAGGAACTCGTCTCCCTGGTGGATTTCCGGTATCTGACGGACGCTCTGGCCAGAGACGAAGCACTCGGCATCCTGCGTGGTGGCCGGGACGGGGCTCGGGCCGGTCCGCCCGGTGGCCAGGGGGTACAGGAGCGAATCCCGGATCTCCGCCCGTGGGGCAGGGCAAGGGGCCGGGGGTGGCCCGGCGGCGGCCCGGAGGGGGGACAGGGCCGGGGCGAAGCCCCGAAACACCGCGGCCGGGGCTTGCCCCGGTATCAAGGGAAGGGCGGGTAGGCGAAAGGGCCCGCCGCGGGCACTACAGCGTCGTCCGCAGCCACTGCTCCACGCTCGCGACGTGCACCGTCGCCCATGCCCGTGCAGCCGCCCCGTCCCCGTCCCGCAGTGCCGCCAGGATCGCGCGGTGTTCACGGAGGGTGCGGCCGACCGCGTCCTCCTGGGTGAGGCCGCGCCAGACGCGGGCGCGCGTCGTCGGGCCGGACAGCCCGTCGAGCAGGGAGCACAGCACCGAGTTCCCCGAGGCGCGCACGATGCCCCGGTGGAAATCCAGGTCCGCCGCCACCAGTTCCTCGACCGACGGCTCCGCACCCAGCGCGTCCAACTGGTCGTCCAGCGCATCGAGTTCGGGACCGGAGATCCGGCCCGCGGCCATCTCCGTGGCGGCCGGTTCCAGGATGCGGCGCACCGCGAGGAACTCCAGCACCGTGTCGTCCCGGTGGAAGTCGACGACGAAGCTCAGCGCCTCCAGCAGGAGCTGCGGATCCAGGCTGGTCACGTACGTGCCGTCGCCCTGCCGTACGTCGAGGATGCGGATCAGCGACAGTGCCCGTACCGCTTCGCGCAGCGAGTTGCGGGACAGGCCCAGCTCGGTCGCGAGCTCGCTCTCCTTGGGCAGGCGGTCGCCGGGACGCAGGACGCCGGAGACGATCATCGCCTTGATCTTCTCGATGGCCTCGTCGGTCACGGCCATGACGTCGCCCCCGTCGTTCACACCATTGCAGCAGAGATCGGATGGGTGAGCGTACAACGAGGGCGGCCCACCGGGGGCCGCCCTCGTCGTGTCCGGTTAGTCCGGTAGTCCGGTGGTCCGGACCACCGGGTCCACTACCGTGCGCGCAGCACGTCCTCCACCCGGCCGCGGATCTCGTCCGTCGCCAGTCCACGGATCGTCAGGGTCGTACGGCGGCGCAGCACGTCGTCCGCCGTCTCGGCCCACTCGTTGTCCCGGGCGTACACGACCTGCGCCCAGATCTCCGGCGCGTCCGGGTGGATGCGCTCGGCGAGCGCCGGGTCCTCGTTCGCCAGACGGGCGATGTCGAACGACAGCGAGCCGTAGTGGGTGGCGAGGTGCCTGGCCGTGTCGGCCGCCATCCGCGGGCCCGGGGTGCCGCCGTCCACCAGCAGCCGGTGCGCGACCGCGTTCGGGTTGGCGATGCCGGGCAGCGGCAGCTTCTTCGGCAGGTGTGCGAGGGGCTCCATGTCCTCGGCGAGCGGACGTCCCGGCAGGGTCGCCAACTTGTTCATCACCGTGCGGCCGATGTGGCGGAAGGTGGTCCACTTGCCGCCGGCCACGGACAGCATCCCGCCGCGCCCCTCGGTGACGACCGTCTCCCGCTTGGCCTTGGAGGTGTCGCCGGGGCCGCCGGGCAGCACCCGCAGACCGGCGAAGGAGTACGTGATCAGGTCCCGGGACAGCTGCTGGTCGCGGATCGAGAACGCGGCCTCGTCCAGGATCTGGGTGACGTCCTTGTCGTTGACGGCGACGTCCGCGGGGTCGCCCTCGTACTCCTCGTCGGTCGTACCGAGCAGCAGCATGTCCTCCCAGGGCAGGGCGAACGTGATGCGGTACTTGTCGATCGGAGTGGCGAGTGCGGCCCGCCAGGGGGCGGTGCGCTTGAGTACGAGGTGCGCGCCCTTGGAGAGGCGGATGGAGGGGGCCGCGTCCGGGTCCTCCATCCGGCGCAGGTGGTCGACCCACGGGCCGGTCGCGTTGAGCACGAGGCGCGCGGTGACGCCGAACTCGGTGCCGTCCGTGCGGTCCTTGAGCTCCGCGCCGGTGACCCTGCCCTTGGTGAAGCGCAGTCCGGTGACCTCGGCGTGGTTGAGGACGGTCGCGCCCGACTGGGCCGCGGCGCGGACCGTCATCAGCGCCATACGGGAGTCGTTCATCTGGTCGTCGCCGTAGACGGCGACCGCCTTGAGGTTCTCCGTGCGCAGCTCCGGCACGTCCCGCTGCGCCTTCGCCGCGGATATGACATGGCCGACGCCGTCACCGAAGGCGGAGAGCGCCGAGTAGGCGAAGACACCCGCGCCGAGCTTGGCGGCGCCGTGCGGGCCGCCCTTGTAGACGGGCAGGTAGAACGTGAGCGGGTTGGCCAGGTGGGGGGCCACCTGGCGGGAGACCGCGCGCCGCTCGAAGTGGTTCTCCGCGACCAGCTTCACCGCGCCGGTCTGCAGGTAGCGCAGTCCGCCGTGGAGCAGCTTGGAGGAGGCGGAGGAGGTGGCGCCGGCGAAGTCGCCGGCGTCCACCAGGGCCACCCGCAGCCCGGACTGCGCCGCATGCCAGGCGGTGGAGATGCCCAGGATGCCGCCGCCGATCACCAGGAGGTCGTACGTCGCCTTGGAAAGCTGCTCCCGGGTTTCGGCGCGGCCCGCTGCTTTGAGGGAAGACACAGCCGAGCCGGAGACCGGGTGCGCCCCGGGGGAGGGGACGCTCTGCAGGGTGGTCATTCTTGCTCCTCGTCAGTTTTCCTCGTCGAGCCAGCCCATGGTCCGCTCCACGGCCTTGAGCCAGCTCTTGTACTCGCTGTCACGCTTGTCAGCGTCCATGCGGGGGGTCCACTCGGCGGCCCTGCGCCAGTTGGCGCGCAGCGCGTCGGTGTCCGGCCAGAAGCCGACGGCCAGGCCGGCGGCGTAGGCGGCGCCGAGGCAGGTCGTCTCGGCGACCATCGGACGCACGACCGGCGCGTCCAGGAAGTCCGAGAGGGTCTGCATCAGCAGGTTGTTGGAGGTCATGCCGCCGTCGACCTTGAGCGCGGTCAGCTCGACGCCCGAGTCCTTGGTCATGGCGTCGGTGATCTCGCGGGTCTGCCAGGCGGTGGCCTCGAGCACGGCGCGCGCGATGTGCGCCTTGGTGACGTACCGGGTCAGACCGGCGATCACGCCGCGGGCGTCGGAGCGCCAGTACGGGGCGAACAGTCCGGAGAAGGCCGGGACGAAGTAGGCACCGCCGTTGTCGTCGACCGAGGAGGCGAGGGTCTCGATCTCGGCGGCCGAGTTGATCAGGCCCATCTGGTCGCGCATCCACTGCACCAGCGAACCGGTGACGGCGATCGAGCCCTCGAGCGCGTACACCGCCTTCTGGTCGCCGATGCGGTATCCGACGGTGGTCAGCAGGCCGTTGTAGGAGTTGACGGGCTCGTCACCGGTGTTCATCAGCATGAAGGTGCCGGTGCCGTACGTGGACTTGGCCTCGCCCTTCGAGTAGCAGGTCTGGCCGAACAGGGCCGCCTGCTGGTCGCCGAGTGCGGAGGCGACCGGGATGCCGTCCAGCGCGCCGCCCTTGGCGAGGCCGTAGACCTCGGCGGAGGACCGGATCTCCGGCAGGATCGCCGCCGGGACGTCCATGGACTGGAGGATCTTGTCGTCCCACTCCATGGTGTGCAGGTTCATCAGCATGGTGCGGGAGGCGTTGGTGACGTCGGTGACGTGGACGCCGCCGTCGACTCCGCCGGTCAGGTTCCAGATGACCCAGGAGTCCATGGTGCCGAAGAGGATCTCGCCGCGCTCGGCGCGCTCCCGCAGGCCCTCGACGTTGTCGAGCAGCCAGCGTGCCTTCGGTCCGGCGAAGTACGAGGCCAGCGGCAGGCCGGTCTCGCGGCGGAAGCGGTCCTGGCCGACGTTGCGGCCGAGCTCCTTGCACAGGGCGTCGGTGCGGGTGTCCTGCCAGACGATCGCGTTGTGGACGGGCTCGCCGGTGTTCTTGTCCCACAGCAGCGTCGTCTCGCGCTGGTTGGTGATGCCGATGGCCTTGACGTCGGCGGAGGTGATGCCGGCCTTCTCGATCGCGCCGGCCACGACCTCCTGGACGTTGGTCCAGATCTCGGCGGCGTCGTGCTCGACCCAGCCCGGCTTCGGGAAGATCTGCTCGTGCTCCTTCTGGTCGACGGAGACGATCCGGCCGTCCTTGTCGAAGACGATGCAGCGGCTGGAGGTGGTGCCCTGGTCGATGGCCGCGATGAACGGGCCGGTGGTGTGTGCGTCGGTCACGGTCTGCTCCTGCTCAGGTCTCGTTGAATACGGCTCGTGCTACTGGTTCGGCTCAGGCGAACGCGACGTTGTAGATACCCGCCGCTATGGCCGCACCGATCAGCGGACCGGCGATCGGGATCCAGGAGTAGCTCCAGTCGGAGCCGCCCTTGTTCGGCAGCGGAAGCAGCGCGTGCACGATGCGCGGACCGAGGTCGCGGGCGGGGTTGATGGCGTAGCCGGTCGGACCGCCGAGGGAGAGCCCGATGGAGACGACGACCAGCGCGACGATCAGACCGCCGAGCGGGCCGAGGCCCTTGCCACTGTCGTTGAGTCCCTGGGTGAGCACCGCCAGGACCAGCACGGTGGTGCCGATGATCTCGGTGGCGAGGTTCTGCCAGACGTTGCGGATCTCGGGGCCGGTGGAGAAGATGCCGAGGACCGGGCCGGCCTGGGCGGAGGTCTCGTCGTGCGGGCCCTCGATGGCCTTCTCGTCGACCGGTTCACTGATGACCTCGCGGTCGGTGAGGTGCGCCTGGAACTGGCCGTAGTAGGCCAGCCAGACCAGGACCGCGCCGATCATGGCGCCGAGCAGCTGTCCCGCGATGTAGACCGGGACATTCGTCCACTCGTTGTCCTTGATCGCGATGCCCAGGGTGACGGCCGGGTTGATGTGGGCGCCGGAAAGGGCACCTGTCATGTAGACCGCCGTCAGCACTGCGAAGCCCCACCCGAAGGTGATGGCCAGCCAGCCGGCGTTCTGCGCCTTGGAGCGCTTGAGTACCACGGCGGCGACGACGCCACCACCGAGCAGGATGAGAACGGCGGTACCGATGATCTCGCCGATGAAGATGTCGGAGTTGGACACCCGCGACTCCTTTGTCCTTCGTCCAGGGGGAAGGCGAACCCCGGGTCCCTCCGGTGGTCCGCGCCCTCAGCAGAGGGCGTTCTCCCGGCCTGGCGTTGTCACACTCTAGCGCGTATTGCCGTTAGCTGTTCGACAATGCCGACCGGTGAACGGCAGTTTTGTCCTCCGATTAACATGACGTCAAGGGTTGTGTCGGGCGAAAACCGGATCGTTACCGATGATGCGCCAGTGCGGTCAGAACCGCCCGGCGCCGAGGTCGCGCGACACGGCGCGGGCGCAGTCCCGCACCGCCGCCACCAGTTCGGAGCGCAGCTCGCCGGCGTCGCAGATCCGCTCCACGGCGCCCGTGATGGCGACCGCTCCCACGGGCATACGGCGCCGGTCGTGGATCGGCGCGGCGACGGCGGCGACGCCGTGCCAGGTCTCCTCCACATCGGCGGCCCAGCCGCGCGCACGGGCGTGGTCGAGCACCGACTCGAATTCCTCGAGGTCGGTCACCGTCCTCGGTGTGAACGCCTTGCGGTCGACCTCGAGCGCCTCGGTGTGGGCGACCGGGTCGTAGGCCGCGAGCACCTTGCCCAGGGCGGACGAGTGCAGCGGGTGCATGGCGCCGACCTCGAGGACCTGGCGGCTGTCGTCGGGCCGGAAGACGTGGTGCACGATCAGCACGCCGTGCTGGTGCAGGACGCCGAGGTGGACGCTCTCACCGCTGGAGCGGGCCAGGTCGTCGGTCCAGACGAGGGCGCGCGCACGCAGCTCGTGCACGTCCAGATAGCTGTTGCCGAGCCGCAGGAGCTCGGCACCGAGCTGGTAGCGGCCGGAGGCGGCGTCCTGCTCGACGAAACCCTCCGCCTGCAGGGTCCGCAGGATGCCGTGGGCCGTACCCTTGGCCAGGTCGAGCGAGGACGCGATGTCCGACAGGCCCAGCCGGCGTTCTCCGCCCGCGAGCAGCCGCAGCATCGCCGCCGCCCGCTCCAGTGACTGGATGTTCTTCGCCATCGGATCGGCCCTTCTGCAACACGGTTCGACAATGCTGAACACTATCGGTCGATGTCGACCTTGGTCACGGCGGACCGAGTATCTCGCGCCTGGAGCCCCTGGAAAAAGCGCGAGACATGCCCCGTCCGCCCCGTGGGACGCCTGGGCCCCCGCGGGGCCTGCCCGGCTACCCTGGCTGCGTGCGCCCTCCACCGAAGGGCGCAAAGCCGACGGCCGTCGCACCCCAGGGAGCTGCATTCATGGCCTCGTTGCCGACCCCCGCCGCTGACAGCCGGACCCGAATCGACGCACTGCGCGAAGCGCTCGCCACCCGAGTGGTGGTGGCCGACGGTGCGATGGGCACGATGCTGCAGGCTCAGGATCCGACGCTCGAGGACTTCCAGAACCTCGAGGGCTGCAACGAGGTCCTCAACGTCACGCGCCCCGACATCGTCCGCTCCGTGCACTCCGCCTATCTCGAGGTCGGCGTCGACTGCGTCGAGACGAACACCTTCGGCGCCAACCACTCCGCCATGGGCGAGTACGACATCCCCGAGCGAGTGTTCGAGCTGTCGGAGTCCGGTGCGCGGATCGCCCGCGAGGTCGCGGACGAGTTCACCGCGTCGACCGGGCAGCAGCGCTGGGTCCTCGGCTCCATCGGCCCCGGCACCAAGCTTCCGACCCTCGGGCACGCCCCTTACACCGTGCTCCGGGACGGCTTCCAGCGGAACGCCGAGGGACTGATCGCCGGCGGGGCGGACGCACTGCTGGTGGAGACCACGCAGGACCTGCTCCAGACGAAGGCCGCGATCCTGGGAGCGCGCCGCGCGATGGAGGCGACCGGCGCCGATCTTCCGCTGCTGTGCTCGCTCGCCTTCGAGACGACCGGCACGATGCTGCTCGGCTCCGAGATCGGCGCGGCGCTGACCGCGCTGGAGCCGCTCGGCGTCGACATGATCGGTTTGAACTGCTCCACCGGCCCCGCCGAGATGAGCGAGCACCTGCGCTATCTCACGCGCCACTCCCGTATCCCCCTGCTGTGCATGCCCAACGCGGGTCTGCCCGTGCTCACCAAGGACGGCGCGCACTTCCCGCTCGGCCCCGAGGGGCTGGCCGACGCCCAGGAACAGTTCGTCAGCGACTACGGCCTCTCCCTGGTGGGCGGCTGCTGCGGTACGACCCCGGAGCACCTGCGTCAGCTCGTCGAGCGGGTACGGGGCATGCAGCCGTCGGAGCGCCGGCCGCGTCCCGAGCCGGGTGCGGCGTCGCTGTACCAGACGGTGCCGTTCCGCCAGGACACCGCCTATATGGCGATCGGTGAGCGGACGAACGCGAACGGGTCGAAGAAGTTCCGCGAGGCGATGCTGGCGGGCCGCTGGGACGACTGCGTGGAGATCGCCCGGGACCAGATCCGCGAGGGCGCCCACATGCTCGACCTGTGCGTCGACTACGTCGGACGTGACGGGGTGGCGGACATGGAGGAGCTGGCGGGCCGTTTCGCCACCGCTTCGACGCTGCCGATCGTGCTGGACTCCACCGAGGTGGAGGTGATCCGGGCGGGCCTGGAGAAGCTGGGCGGGCGTGCCGTCATCAACTCGGTGAACTACGAGGACGGTGACGGGCCCGAGTCGCGTTTCGCGAAGGTGACCACGCTGGCCCGGGAGCACGGCGCGGCGCTCATCGCGCTGACGATCGACGAGGAGGGCCAGGCCCGGTCGGCGGAGCACAAGGTGGCGATCGCCGAGCGGCTCATCGCCGACCTGACCGGCAACTGGGGCATCCACGAGTCGGACATCCTCATCGACACGCTCACCTTCACGATCTGCACCGGGCAGGAGGAGTCCCGCAAGGACGGCCTCAACACCATCGAGGCGATCCGCGAACTGAAGCGCCGTCACCCGGACGTGCAGACCACGCTGGGCCTGTCGAACATCTCCTTCGGTCTCAACCCGGCCGCCCGGATCCTGCTCAACTCGGTGTTCCTGGACGAGTGTGTGAAGGCGGGCCTGGACTCGGCGATCGTGCACGCGAGCAAGATCCTGCCGATCGCACGGTTCGACGAGGAGCAGGTCACCACGGCGCTGGACCTGATCTACGACCGGCGTCGTGAGGGCTACGACCCGCTGCAGAAGCTGATGGAGCTGTTCGAGGGCGCCACGACCACGTCGCTGAAGGCGGGAAAGGCGGAGGAGCTGGCGGCTCTGCCGCTGGACGAGCGGCTGCAGCGGCGCATCATCGACGGCGAGAAGAACGGCCTCGAGGCCGACCTGGACGAGGCGCTGGAGACCCGGCCCGCGCTGGACATCGTCAACGACACCCTGCTGGAAGGCATGAAGGTCGTCGGCGAGCTGTTCGGCTCGGGGCAGATGCAGCTGCCGTTCGTGCTCCAGTCGGCCGAGGTGATGAAGAACGCGGTCGCGCATCTGGAGCCGCACATGGAGAAGTCGGACGCGGAGGGCAAGGGCACCATCGTGCTCGCCACGGTCCGCGGCGACGTCCATGACATCGGCAAGAACCTCGTGGACATCATCCTGTCCAACAACGGCTACAACGTCGTCAACCTCGGGATCAAGCAGCCGGTCTCGGCGATCCTGGAGGCTGCCGAGGAGCACCGGGCCGACGTCATCGGCATGTCCGGCCTGCTGGTCAAGTCCACGGTGATCATGAAGGAGAACCTGGAGGAGCTCAACCAGCGCAAGATGGCCGCCGACTACCCCGTCATCCTCGGCGGTGCGGCCCTCACCCGTGCCTATGTCGAGCAGGACCTCCACGAGCTCTACGAGGGCGAGGTCCGCTACGCCCGCGACGCGTTCGAGGGGCTGCGCCTGATGGACGCCCTCATCGGAGTCAAGCGCGGCGTCCCGGGCGCCGCACTGCCGGAGCTGAAGCAGCGACGGGTCAAGGCCGGCGCCGTGGTCGTGGAGGAACGCCCGGAGGTGGGCGCGGCCCGGTCGGACGTCGCGACCGACAATCCGGTGCCCACCCCGCCGTTCTGGGGCACCCGTGTCGCCAAGGGCATCCCGCTCAAGGACTACGCCTCGTGGCTCGACGAAGGCGCCCTGTTCAAGGGGCAGTGGGGGCTCAAGCAGTCCCGTGCCGGTGACGGGCCCACGTACGAGGAGCTGGTGGAGACCGAGGGCCGGCCCCGGCTGCGCGGCCTGCTGGACCGCGTGCAGACCGACAACCTCCTCGAAGCGGCGGTCGTGCACGGGTACTTCCCGTGTGTGTCCAAGGGCGACGACCTGATCATCCTCGGTGACGACGGCTCGGAGCGGACCCGCTTCACCTTCCCGCGCCAGCGCCGCGGCCGCAGGCTGTGCCTGGCCGACTTCTTCCGGCCGGAGGAGTCCGGCGAGACCGATGTCGTCGGTCTCCAGGTCGTCACCGTCGGCTCACGGATCGGCGAGGAGACCGCAAAACTGTTCGAGGCCAACGCCTACCGCGAGTACCTCGAGCTCCACGGTCTGTCCGTCCAGCTCGCCGAGGCCCTCGCCGAGTACTGGCACGCCCGGGTCCGCGCCGAACTCGGCTTCGGCGGCGAGGACCCCGCCCAGGTGGAGGACATGTTCGCGCTGAAGTACCGCGGCGCGCGGTTCTCACTCGGCTACGGTGCGTGTCCCGACCTCGAGGACCGCGCCAAGATCGCGGAGCTGCTGGAGCCGGAGCGGATCGGTGTCAAGCTCTCCGAGGAGTTCCAGCTCCATCCGGAGCAGTCCACCGACGCGATCGTGATCCACCACCCCGAGGCGAAGTATTTCAACGCACGCTGATCGGGCGAGTCGTACACTGGTCGGTCCAGTGCAGGCCGGTCGCCTGTCCCCGCGGGAATGCCGCCGGGACGAGGTGGCCGGCCTTCTCGTCCCTCCCGGAGGTGTGCCTATGACCAGCACGGTCCCCGCGTCGCTTACCCGTTCGGCGGAAGCGGCCGCACTGCAGGCCGTTTTCCTCGACATGGACGGCACTCTGGTCGACACCGAGGGTTTCTGGTGGGACGCGGAGGTGGAGGTCTTCGCCGACCTCGGCCACCGGCTGGACGAGGCATGGCGGGACGTGGTCGTCGGCGGCCCCATGACCCGCAGCGCGGGCTATCTCATCGAGGCCACCGGCGCCGACATCACCCTCCCGGAACTGACCGTGTTGCTCAACGACAGGTTCGAGGAGCGGATCGGCCGCGGCGTGCCCCTGATGCCGGGCGCCGAGAGGCTGCTCACCGAACTGGCCGCACACAATGTGCCGACCGCGTTGGTCTCCGCCTCCCACCGGCGCATCATCGACCGCGTCCTCGCCTCCCTCGGCCCCCAGCACTTCGCGCTCTCGGTCGCCGGGGACGAGGTGCCGCGCACCAAGCCGCACCCCGACCCCTATCTGCTCGCGGCCCAGGGGGTCGGCGCGGATCCGTCCAGATGTGCCGTCGTGGAGGACACGGCGACCGGCGTGGCCGCCGCGGAGGCCGCGGGCTGCCGGGTGGTCGCCGTCCCGTCCGTGGTGCCGATCCCGCCGGCCGACGGGCGGGTCGTCGTGGCGTCCCTCGAAGAGGTCGACCTTCTCTTTCTACGGACGTTGATCCGCGCCAAGCAGTGATCCGCGCACCGTCCGTGTTTGTCGAATTCGGCACGAACTCGGAGCGGCGGTGCATGCCTTCTCCGTGACCGGCGCGGCATGCTCGCCGAGCCGGTCGCTGATTCGTTCGGGGCGTGACCTTTGTCACCGTGCGTGTTCTCACGCCCTGGGCGATTTGTGCCTGGCGCGCTGTTCGTGCGGATGCCGGGTGGAGCCATGTGTCCCGATTGATGGCAGAGTCGACCGATCTTCCATGGCGGAGCCATCCACTCACAGGTATTGATGATCACTCAGTGATTACGGCTCAACTCGGGCCCGTGCACGCTTTCCTGGCGGTGCCGACTAATCTCGACGCCGAGAGCTTCGCCGCATCACCGTGGTGTCCCCGTCGGCCACCCAGCCGTCGGGAACACAGGACCGATCGTCTGTATCCCCGGCCCGATCGCGCCGCCCAGACCGGGCGGAGGCGGCGGAGTGTCTTGCACACATCGCTGTATCACAGTGCCGGATGGATGAGGGAGAACGTCCAGGATGAACCGTAAGACTTTGGTGCTGCCGGCCGTGGTCGGCCTGCTCGCACCCGTGCTCGTCGCCTGCGGCAGCACGGACGGCGGGTCCGGCGGCGGTGACGCCATAGTCGTGGGCACCACGGACCAGTTCGTCGCCGGCGAGGACGCCCCGGCACCCCTGGACCCGGCCTACGCCTACGACACCGGCGCCTGGAACGTCCTGCGGCAGACCCTGCAGACCCTGATGCACACCCCCCGCGGCGGCGGCGAGCCCGTGCCGGACGCGGCGGAGTCCTGCCTCTTCACGGACACCGTGAGCGAGAGCTACCGCTGCAAACTGCGCAGCGGCCTCCAGTTCGCCGACGGCACGCCTGTGACCGCGGAGGACGTCAAGTTCTCCATCGAGCGCGTGCTCGACATCGACGCCGACAACGGCACCGCCGCCCTGCTCTCGAACATCGACACCATCGAGACCAAGGGCGACGACGAGATCATCTTCCATCTCGCCACGCCGGACGCCACCTTCCCGTACAAGCTCTCGACGCCGGCCGCCGGCATCGTCAGCAAGGCGAAGTACGACGGGAAGAAGCTGCGCGAGGGCTTCCAGGTCGACGGCTCCGGCCCGTACACGATGAAGACCGAGACCGACGGCGACAGGGTTTCCCAGCTCGTCTTCACCAAGAACCCCAAGTACAAGGGTGACTTGAAGCTCAAGAACGACAAGGTCGTCCTGCGTTCGTTCGAGGACGCCGTCTCGATGGGCAAGGCCCTCGAGTCCGGGGACATCGATCTGATGACCCGCGCCATGTCCCCGGAGCAGATCAAGGACATGCTGGAGAACCCCAAGGACGGCATCGAGCTCACCGAGGTGCCCGGCCTGGAGATCCGCTATCTCGCCTTCGACACCACGGACCCGGCGGTGAAGGACAAGGCCGTCCGCCAGGCCATGGCGTCGCTCGTCGACCGCGGCCAGATCGCCGGCGAGGTGTACGGCGCCACCGCGGAGCCGCTCTACTCGCTGATCCCGAAGAGCATCTCCGCGCACACCAACTCCTTCTTCAACAAGTACGGCGAGCCCAGCCGCAAGAAGGCCGCCGCCCTGCTGGCCGAGGCGGGTGTCGACACACCCGTCAAGCTGACGCTGCACTACACCACCGACAAGTACGGCGAGGGAACGGCCAAGGAGTTCGAGGCGCTGCGCGACCAGCTGAACGCGAGCAGGCTCTTCGACGTGACGATCGAGGGCACCGAGTGGTCCAAGTTCCGGCCCGCCCAGAAGCGCGGTGACTACGCCGTATACGGCCTCGGCTGGTTCCCGGACTTCCCGGACCCGGACAACTACACCGCACCGTTCCTCGACGAGGGCAACTTCCTCAACTCGCCCTACGTGAGCGAGAAGGCCCGGCAACTCATCCCGCAGTCGCGGCGCGAGGTCGACCGCACGGCGGCCGCCCCGGCCTTCAAGCAGATCCAGGACATCGTGGCCGACGACATCCCGGTGCTGCCGCTGTGGCAGGGCAAGCAGTACGTCGCGGCACGCGGGGGCGTCATCGGCGTCGAGTCGGTGCTGAACGCGAGCTCCGACCTTCAGCTGTGGGAGCTGTCCAAGGGCGGAGCCGCCTGATCCCGGCGGCCCTGCGGACACCGACGGCCGGCCTCCGGCAACTGCTTCGGGCAGCTGCCGGAGGCCGGCCGTTCCGGTGGCGAACACGATATCGGCGGCGCCCGGGGTGCCGGGCGCCGCTTCCTGCGTCGATTCCTACTGGGCGCCGGGGCGCACCAGCCCGCTCTCGTACGCGTACACCGTCGCCTGGACCCGGTCGCGCAGGCTCAGCTTCGTGAGCACATGGCCGACGTGCGTCTTGACGGTCGTCTCACTGACGAAGAGGTCCGCCGCGATCTCCGCGTTGGACAGTCCGCGGGCGACCAGCTTGAGCACCTCCACCTCACGGTCGGTCAGCGTGCGCAGCGTGTCCGGGGCAGGCTCCTCGCCGGACGGCAGGTGATCGGCGTACTTGTCGAGCAGCCTGCGGGTGATGCTCGGCGCCAGCATGGCCTCGCCCGCTGCGACCACCCGGATCGCCTGGACCAGCTCGCCCGCGGGTGCGTCCTTCAGCAGGAAGCCGCTCGCGCCGGCCCGCAACGCCTCCACCACGTACTCGTCGAGATCGAAGGTCGTCAGCACCAGGACCTTCGCCGGGCCGTCCCGGCCGGGTCCGGTGACCTGCCGGGTCGCCTCCACGCCGTCCATCCGGGGCATCCGGATGTCCATCAGCACCACGTCGGGCTGGAGCGCCCGGACCTGGTCGAGCGCCTGGAGGCCGTCCCCGGCCTCACCGACCACCGCGATGTCCTGCTCTGCCTCGAGGATCATCCGGAAACCGGTGCGCAGCAGTGGTTGGTCGTCGACCAGTAGGACGCGGATAGCCACGGGTACTCCTTTTTTAGACCGGGCCCATTCTGCCCTGATCGTCCTCGGCCGATTCGCGCGGGGAAACACGCAGCGGATAAACCGGGGGAGTGCCGCCGAATTCAGGACACACCGACTGGTGGTCGCACCAGCCGCACAGCTTCGTGGGCCGCGGCCGCCAGTCGCCCGTCTCCGTCGCCAGCCGGATCGCGTCCCACAACGCCAGCAACTTGCGCTCGATGCGCTCCAGATCGGCCGGCACCGGGTCGTACGTCAGCACATCGCCGCTGCCCAGATACACCAGCTGCAGCCGGCGCGGCACCACCTGCTTCAGCCGCCAGATCACCAGCGCGTAGAACTTCATCTGGAACAGGGCGCCCTCGCTGTACTCCGGACGCGGGGCCTTGCCCGTCTTGTAGTCGACGATCCGCACCTCGCCCGTCGGCGCGATGTCCACCCGGTCGATCACACCGCGCAGCCGCAGCCCCGAATCCAGCTCCGTCTCCACGAACATCTCCCGCTCGACCGGCTCCAGCCGTGTCGGGTCCTCCAGCGTGAACCACCGCTCCACCAGCCGCTCCGCCTCACCGAGCCAGCGCGTCAGCCGCTCGCCGCCACCGTCCTCGGCGAAGAGCCCGCCCAGCTCGGGCCGCGACTGGAGCAGCCGGTCCCACTGGCCGGGAATCATCGCCTTCGCGCGGGGCGCCGTCCGCTCGGCCGCCGGATCGTCGAAGAGCCGCTCCAGCACCGCGTGTACCAGCGTCCCGCGTGTCGCCGCCTCGCTCGGCTTCTCGGGCAGTCTGTCGATCACCCGGAACCGGTAGAGCAGCGGGCACTGCATGAAGTCGCTCGCACGCGACGGCGAGAGCGACGCAGGACGCGCGACGCGCGGGGACTCCTCCGCGGCGCAGTCCGCCCCCGCGGACGCCCCCGCGCAGTCCTCGGCGACGGACACGGCTGCCCCGGCGGCGGTCACCGGCACCGGCGGTCCGCCGGACGGGACCGGCACGGAAGGTCCGCCGGGCGCGACCGGCTCCGCGGGCTGCTGACTCGTACTCATGACGCAGACCCTACGGCCCGCCGCTGACAGCGAGCGGCATACCATCGACGACAGAACCCGAGCACTGCATCATTTCGAGCGGACGACGTACGAACGGCACTCTCGCCGACACAGTTGCCGACGCATCTGCAACGAAGGGAACCCGTGAAAGAGGACGACACGAGCGGTGAGCGCGAGCGGGCGCGGACCGGGCCGGACAAGCCGTCCGGCGGTGGCAGGTCCCGGCGCCCCGCCGGGCCGGGCGGTGGCATCCTGATGGGCCGCCCCTTCGGCGTTCCCGTGTACGTCGCCCCGAGCTGGTTCGTCGTCGCCGCGCTGATCACCTGGGTCTTCGGCGGACAGCTCGACCGCGTCCTGCCCGAGCTCGGCAACGCACGCTACCTGGTGTCCCTGTTCTTCGCCGTCGCCTTCTACGCCTCCGTGCTCGTCCACGAACTGGCCCACACCGTCGCGGCCCTCCGCTTCAAACTCCCGGTCCGCCGCATCCAGCTGCAGTTCTTCGGCGGAGTCTCGGAGATCGAGAAGGAGACGGAGACCCCGGGCCGTGAATTCTGGCTCGCCTTCGTCGGACCGCTCCTCTCGCTCGTCCTCGGCGGCGTCTTCTACCTCGGCCTGTACGCGGTGGAGCCGGACACCGTGCCCGGCGTGCTCCTCGCCGGTCTGATGATCTCCAACCTGATCGTGGCCGCCTTCAACCTGCTGCCCGGCCTCCCGCTCGACGGCGGCCGGATGCTGCGCGCCGTCGTGTGGAAGATCACCGGCAGGCCCATGGCCGGCACCGTCGCGGCCGCCTGGGTCGGCCGGGCCCTGGCCGTCGCCGTCCTCATCGGCCTGCCGCTGCTCACCCACACCGGTGCCCTCGGGAACTCCACCGAGGACATCGGGGGCATGGAGACCGTCACCGACGCCCTGCTCGCCGCCATCCTCGCCGCGATCATCTGGACCGGGGCCGGCAACAGCCTGCGGATGGCCCGTCTGCGTGAACACCTGCCCGAGCTCGCGGCCCGCGCCCTGACCCGCCGTGCCGTGCCCGTCGAGTCCGGCACCCCCCTGTCCGAGGCCCTGCGCCGCGCCAACGAGGCCGGAGCCCGAGCCCTCGTCGTCGTGGACGGCCAGGGCGACCCGACCGGAATCGTCCGCGAGGCGGCCATCGTCGGCGTCCCCGAGCACCGCCGCCCCTGGGTAGCGGTCGGGGGCCTCTCCCAGGACCTCACCGAGGGTATGAAGGTTCCCGCGGAACTCGCCGGCGAAGCCCTGCTCGACACCCTGCGCACCACCCCCGCCAGTGAGTACCTCGTCCTGGAGGAGACCGGCGAGATCTACGGTGTCCTGTCCGCCGCGGACGTCGAACGGGCCTTCGTCGCAGCCATGGCACGCCCCGGTTCCTGAACCCCATACACTGGTCACATGTCCGAACCGACCGGTGCCGCCCGCCGTCGCGGGCCCTTCAAGGTCGGGGACCAGGTCCAGCTCACCGACCCCAAGGGACGCCACTACACGTTCACGCTCGAGGCCGGAAAGAACTTCCACACCCACAAGGGTTCTTTCCCGCACGACGAGCTGATCGGCGCTCCCGAGGGCAGTGTTGTCCGAACCACGGGAAACGTCGCCTACCTCGCGCTGCGCCCCCTGCTCCCCGACTACGTCCTGTCCATGCCCCGCGGCGCCGCCGTGGTCTACCCCAAGGACGCGGGGCAGATCCTGGCCTTCGCCGACATCTTCCCCGGCGCCCGCGTCGTGGAGGCCGGGGTGGGCTCCGGCTCGCTCAGCAGCTTCCTCCTGCGCGCCATCGGCGACCACGGCATGCTGCACTCCTACGAGCGCCGTGCGGACTTCGCGGAAATCGCGCAAGCGAACGTCGAACGCTACTTCGGTGGCCCGCACCCCGCCTGGCAGCTCACCGTCGGCGACCTCCAGGACAACCTGACCGACGCCGACGTCGACCGGGTCATCCTGGACATGCTCGCCCCCTGGGAGTGCCTCGAAGCCGTCTCCAAGGCACTCGTCCCCGGCGGCATCCTGTGCTGCTACGTGGCCACCACAACCCAGCTGGCGCGCACGGTCGAGTCCATCCGGGAGATCGGCTGCTTCGCCGAGCCGCAGCCGTGGGAGTCGATGATCCGCAACTGGCACGTCGAGGGCCTGGCCGTGCGCCCCGACCACCGGATGATCGGGCACACCGGTTTCCTGGTCACCGCCCGCCGCCTCGCCGACGGAGTCGAGCCCCCGATGCGCCGACGCCGGCCCGCCAAGGGTGCCTACGGCGAGGACTACGAGGGCCCCAACAAGGGCTGACGGGCCGTACCCGAAGGTCACGAGGCCGTACCCGATACAACGCACCGAAGCCGCCGCCGAGTTCCCGTGCCCCGCACGGAACTCGGCGGCGGCTTTCTTGTGTTGGGCCGGGAACCCGGGCTCGAGCGGCCTCGTGCCTCTACCCGAGCCTTACGGACCCCGCTGTTCCGGTCCCGTGTGACGTATGGCACGATGCTGGCCACCCCCGCCGGCACAGCCCTCCCAGGAGACCCCTCGCGTGCAGAACTCGGCAGCCGTCCCGGACCTCGCGCACACCCACGCCCGCCCGGTGCACTGGCTGGCCACGGCAGCGGCGATGGCCGCAGTGGTGGCGGGCGCAGGACTGACGCAGCCCGAGACCGCCACGGCCTCCCAGCCCGGCGGCGGCCGGGAGACCACCACGGTGGCGGCCCCCGTTCCCGCGCCCGACCCCGCGGCCGTGCGGCTGCCCCTCGAATGCGGCGGCCTGGGCAGCGTCGTCGTCAAGAAGGCGACGGGCGACCTCGACGGCGACGGCACGCCGGAGACCGTGGTGGCCGCGCGGTGCGACGCGGGCTCCGGCACACCCCCCAGCGGCGTCTACGTACTCGCGAACGGACGGGACTCCGGTCCCAGGGTGGTCGCCACTCTCGTCGAGCCCGGCGAGAAGCAGAGCGTCGGCGCGCTCGCGGTGCGTGACGCCGCCGTTACGGCGACCCTGTTCGGCTACTCGTCGGCGGCCGTGCCCGGCTGCTGTCCCGACGAGCGCCGACAGGTCAAGTGGCAGTGGCAGGGCGGGAAGTTCGTCCGTGGCGCGCAGCCCGAGGCGCGGAGTATGTGATCCGTCACTCCGCGTCGGGGCCGTAGACCTCCACCTTGTCCGAAACCCGGCGGACGTGGATGCAGTCGCCCGGGCACTCCTTGGCGGAGTCCACGACGTCGGTCAGCAGCGGCAGCGGCACCGGCGTTGTGGCGCCCGGGCTCTGGAGCAGTTCGTCCTCGCCGGACTTCACATATGCCAGTCCGTCGATGTCGAGCTCGAAGACCTCGGGCGCGTACTGCGCGCAGATTCCGTCCCCCGTGCACAGGTCCTGGTCGATCCAGACCTCGAGTGCCTCCGCGGCACCGTCGGTGGGAACCTCGTGCTGCACGGTCATATCTCCTGCCGTTTCCTTCGTCGGGTGTAGCTCTGTGAAGCAAGTCGTGCCACCCCTGACGGGTGTTGAACGCTTCGACGATACAACCGCCCGCTTCCCGATGTTGCGGGGTGGGTATCCGGTGGGTATTCCCCTCGCAGGAGGAAGAGCGCAAGGGTGAAGATCGGACACACCCCTTCCGTCTTTGTGATCTAGGGGTTTCAATCACCACCCACACAGGTAGGGTCAGGAAGCGTCCAGCTCCCCTTGGAGGAGGTGAGGACCGTGGCAGCCCACGACGACGACATCAACCGCGGCATCCGGCCGGGGCGGGGGTCTGAAGACCCAGCCGGCCAGGTTGCCTATCTCGAGCAGGAAATCGCCGTCCTGCGCCGCAAGCTCGCCGACTCTCCGCGACACACGAGGATTCTCGAAGAGCGGATCGTCGAGTTGCAGACAAACCTGGCCGGCGTGTCCGCTCAGAACGAGCGGCTCGCCAACACGCTCCGTGAGGCCCGCGACCAGATCGTGGCCCTCAAGGAGGAGGTCGACCGGCTCGCCCAGCCGCCGGCCGGCTTCGGTGTCTTCCTGCAGGCCAACGAGGACGGCACCTGCGACATCTTCACCGGGGGCCGCAAGCTCCGGGTGAACGTCAGCCCCAGCGTCGAGCTCGAAGAGCTCCGGCGCGGCCAGGAAGTCATGCTCAACGAAGCGCTCAATGTGGTCGAGGCCATGGAGTTCGAGCGCGCCGGGGACATCGTCACTCTCAAGGAGATCCTTGAGGACGGCGAGCGCGCCCTGGTGATCGGCCACACCGACGAGGAGCGCGTGGTCCGGCTCGCCGAGCCGCTGCTGGACATGAGCATCCGCCCCGGTGACGCCCTGCTGCTCGAGTCGCGCTCCGGATACGTGTACGAGGTGATCCCCAAGAGCGAGGTCGAGGAGCTGGTCCTCGAGGAGGTCCCCGACGTCGACTACACCAGGATCGGCGGCCTCGGCGGCCAGATCGAGATGATCCGGGACGCCGTAGAGCTTCCGTATCTGCATCCCGACCTCTTCAAGGAGCACGAACTGCGGCCGCCGAAGGGCATCCTGCTCTACGGCCCGCCGGGATGCGGCAAGACACTGATCGCGAAGGCCGTCGCCAACTCCCTTGCGAAGAAGGTCGCCGAGGTGACCGGCCGGCCCGCGGGGAAGAGCTACTTCCTCAACATCAAGGGCCCCGAGCTCCTCAACAAGTACGTCGGTGAGACCGAGCGGCACATCCGCCTGGTCTTCCAGCGTGCCCGCGAGAAGGCGAGCGAGGGTACCCCCGTCATCGTCTTCTTCGACGAGATGGAGTCCCTCTTCCGCACCCGCGGGTCCGGTGTCAGCTCGGACGTGGAGAACACCATCGTCCCGCAGCTCCTCGCCGAGATCGACGGTGTCGAGGGCCTGGAGAACGTGATCGTCATCGGCGCCTCCAACCGCGAGGACATGATCGACCCCGCGATCCTGCGGCCGGGCCGGCTCGACGTCAAGATCAAGATCGAGCGTCCGGACGCGGAGGCCGCCAAGGACATCTTCGCCAAGTACCTGACCCCCTCGCTCCCGCTGCACGCCGACGACCTCGCCGAGCACAGCGGATCGAAGGAGGCCGCGGCCCACGCCATGATCCAGTCGGTCGTGGAGCAGATGTACGCGGAATCCGAGGAGAACCGCTTCCTCGAGGTCACGTACGCCAACGGTGACAAGGAAGTCCTCTATTTCAAGGACTTCAATTCCGGCGCGATGATCCAGAACATCGTCGACCGGGCCAAGAAGATGGCCATCAAGGCATTCCTCGACCACAACCAGAAGGGCCTTCGGGTCTCCCACCTCCTCCAGGCTTGCGTGGACGAGTTCAAGGAGAACGAGGACCTCCCCAACACCACCAACCCCGACGACTGGGCCCGCATCTCCGGCAAGAAGGGCGAGCGGATCGTCTTCATCCGTACCCTTGTCACCGGAAAGCAGGGCGCGGACACCGGCCGGTCCATCGACACGGTGGCGAACACCGGTCAGTACCTGTAAGGGCACACCGGCTGCGGATGCGCCGCCCCCTCCCGTAGGCGGGGGCCGGCGCATCCGCAGCCGGCTGCTTTCCGGTCAGGGTCCGGCCACACTGCAGTAATGACGAAATTGATCTCCCCAGCCACGCAGCGGCGTTCTAGGCTCTTTCGTACCGCCGGGTCGCGCAGTGCGGGGACGGGCACCGCGCACGCACCGGAGCACCCGCGGTACTTGAGCGCCGTTCCCGGAGGGGGACGCCGCCGGGCAAGGAGGGCCGCATGACCGTACGGCGAGTAATGGGCATCGAGACGGAGTACGGGATCTCCGTCCCCGGCCACCCGAACGCCAATGCCATGCTCACCTCGTCCCAGATCGTCAACGCCTACGCGGCGGCGATGCACCGGGCGCGCCGCGCCCGCTGGGACTTCGAGGAGGAGAATCCGCTGCGGGACGCCCGCGGCTTCGACCTCGCCCGCGAGGCCGCCGACTCCAGCCAGCTCACCGACGAGGACATCGGCCTGGCCAATGTCATCCTCACCAACGGCGCCAGGCTCTACGTCGACCACGCCCACCCCGAGTACAGCTCGCCCGAGGTCACGAACCCGCTCGACGCCGTCCTCTGGGACAAGGCCGGGGAGCGGATCATGGCGGAGGCGGCCGAGCGGGCCGCACAGCTTCCCGGCGCCCAGCCGATCCACCTCTACAAGAACAACACCGACAACAAGGGCGCCTCCTACGGCACGCACGAGAACTACCTGATGAAGCGGGAGACCCCCTTCTCTGACATCGTGCGCCACCTCACCCCGTTCTTCGTCTCCCGGCAGGTCGTCACCGGCGCAGGCCGGGTCGGAATCGGCCAGGACGGCCATGAGCACGGGTTCCAGCTCAGTCAGCGCGCGGACTACTTCGAGGTCGAGGTCGGGCTCGAGACCACGCTCAAGCGCCCCATCATCAACACCCGGGACGAGCCCCACTCCGACGCGGAGAAGTACCGCCGCCTCCATGTGATCATCGGCGACGCGAACCTCTCCGAGATCTCGACGTACCTCAAGCTGGGCACCACGGCCCTGGTGCTCTCGATGATCGAGGACGGCTTCATCGCGGTCGACCTCGCCGTCGAGCAGCCGGTGCGGACGCTGCACCAGGTCTCGCACGACCCGGGTCTCAAACAGCTGATCACGCTCCGCAGTGGCCGCACACTCACCGCCGTGCAGCTCCAGATGGAGTACTTCGAGCTCGCTCGCAAGTACGTCGAGGACCGTTTCGGCGCCGACGTGGACGAGCAGACCAAGGACGTTCTGGCTCGCTGGGAGGACACCCTGGGCAGGCTCGAGACCGATCCGATGAGCCTGGCCGGCGAACTGGACTGGGTCGCCAAGCGTGAGCTGATGGAGGGCTACCGCCGCCGTGACCAGCTGGAGTGGGACGCCGCCCGGCTCCACCTGGTGGACCTCCAGTACGCGGACGTGCGCCCTGACAAGGGCCTGTACAACCGCCTGGCGGCCCGCGGCAGGATGAAGCGCCTGCTGGATGAGAGTGCGGTGGAACGGGCGCAGACGAAGCCTCCTGAGGACACCAGGGCCTATTTCCGTGGCCGCTGCCTCGACCAGTACGCGGACGACGTGGCCGCGGCCTCCTGGGACTCGGTGATCTTCGATCTGCCGGGCCGTGACTCTCTGCAACGGGTCCCCACGCTGGAGCCCCTGCGCGGCACCCGCAACCACGTCAAGGAGCTGCTGGACCGCTGCCGTACCGCGGAAGACCTGCTCCGGGTGCTCTCCGGGGGCTGAAATGGCCTCCGGCCGGGAATCATGAAAGTGGGCCCCGGACGTTGGAGGAAGTGCGGGGCCGATGTCGGACCCCGCGAGTAGGGTCTGATCAGATACATCGAACCGAGCGGGGTGAGGTGCATGGCGACCAAGGACACCGGCGGCGGACAGGAGCGCGCGACGCGCTCCACGGAAGAGGTCGAGGAGCAGGCGCAGGACGCGCAGGCCGCGGAGGACCTCAAGGAGCGCCAGGAGAAGCTCTCGGACGACGTCGATTCCGTGCTCGACGAAATCGACGACGTCCTTGAGGAGAATGCCGAGGACTTCGTGCGGTCATTTGTGCAAAAGGGCGGTCAGTAGCCCTGGTCGTCCCCCTGGTGCCGTCGGCGAAGGCCGGGGGCACCGGGGCGGATGACCGGCGTCGGCGCGGGTAAGGTCCGTGCACAGCTTGAAAGATCGGCCCGCGCGTGAAGCGGCGGGCCGCCGCCAATCCGGAAGGAAACGCGTGGAAGCCAACACTCGTAGCACCGGGCGTCTGCCGGCTGCCTTCCTGACGCCCGGGTCCTCGTCGTTCATGGACTTCCTGGGCGACCACTCGCCCGACCTGCTGCCCGGCAAGCGTGCCCTGCCGCCCCTGCAGGGTGCCATCGAGGCGCCGCACGGGACGACGATCGTCGCCACCACCTTCCCCGGTGGTGTGGTGCTCGCCGGTGACCGGCGGGCGACGATGGGAAACATGATCGCGCAGCGCGACATCGAGAAGGTCTTCCCGGCCGACGAGTACTCGGCGGTGGGCATCGCGGGCACCGCCGGTCTCGCCGTGGAGATGGTCAAACTGTTCCAGCTGGAGCTGGAGCACTTCGAGAAGGTCGAGGGGGCCCAGCTCTCGCTCGAGGGCAAGGCGAACCGCCTCTCCACGATGATCCGCAGCAACCTCGGCATGGCGATGCAGGGCCTCGCCGTCGTCCCGCTCTTCGCCGGTTACGACATCGACCGGGAGAAGGGCCGTATCTTCTCGTACGACGTGACGGGCGGCCGCTCCGAGGAGCACGGGTTCGCGGCGACCGGCTCGGGCTCGATCTTCGCCCGCGGGGCGATGAAGAAGCTCTACCGCGAGGATCTGACCGAGCAGCAGGCCACCACTTTGGTGATCCAGGCGCTGTACGACGCGGCGGACGACGACTCGGCCACGGGCGGGCCGGACGTGGCCCGGCGTATCTATCCGATCGTCACCGTCATCACCGACGAGGGTTTCCGCCGGCTCACCGACACGGAGTCGTCCGAGATCGCGCGCTCGATCCTCGAGGGCCGCCTCACCCAGCCCGACGGTCCGCGCGCCGCGCTCCTGTGACGGCTCCGATGTACTCGCCTCTGACAGAAAGGGACGGATAGCCGGTGTCGACGCCGTTCTATGTCTCACCCCAGCAGGCCATGGCCGACCGGGCGGAGTACGCCCGCAAGGGCATCGCCCGTGGCCGCAGCCTCGTCGTGCTGCAGTATGCCGACGGCATCGTCTTCGTCGGCGAGAACCCGTCCCGTGCCCTGCACAAGTTCAGCGAGATCTACGACCGGATCGGCTTCGCCGCCGCCGGCAAGTACAACGAGTACGAGAATCTCCGCATCGGTGGCGTGCGCTACGCGGACCTGCGCGGTTACACCTACGACCGCGACGATGTGACGGCCCGCGGCCTGGCGAACGTGTACGCGCAGACCCTCGGCACCATCTTCTCGAGCGCCGGTGAGAAGCCGTACGAGGTGGAGCTGGTGGTCGCCGAGGTCGGCGCCTCCCCGGAGGGTGACCAGATCTACCGGCTGCCGCACGACGGTTCGATCGTGGACGAGCACGGCTCGGTCGCGGTCGGCGGCAACGCCGAGCAGATCAGCGGTTTCCTCGACCAGCGGCACCGGGACGGCATGTCGCTGGCGGAGGCCCTGAAGCTGGCCGTGCAGGCGCTTTCCAGCCAGTCGAACGGGAACGACCGTGAGATCCCGGCGGAGCGCCTGGAGGTCGCGGTGCTGGACCGTACGCGGCCGCAGCAGCGGAAGTTCAAGCGGATCGTGGGGCGGCAGCTGGCGCGGCTGCTCGAGGCCGACGGCGCCGCTTCCACGCCGACGGACGCGCCGTCCGACGAGGAGACGGACGAGTCCCGGGGCACCTCCGGAACGAGCACTCCCGGCACCGGCGGTGCCGGCTCCGGCACTCCCGGCACCAGCACCCCGGACTCCCCGGACCAGTCCGGCTGACCGACGGCTGTGCCCCGGGCCGCACGGGCGGTCCGGGGCACAGTCATGTCCGGGCACGGTGAGGCCGGGGAGTGTCAGACCGGCGGGGGCGCGGAGGAGCCCCGCACGACGAGTTCGACGGGCAGGCGGCCCTCCTCGGGGCTCCGGCCGTCAAGGGTGTCCAGCAGCGCGGTCATGCCGCGCTCGCCGACCTGTTCCGCGGGCAGTCGGACGGTGGTGAGTTCGGGTTCGACGGCGGTGGCGAGGGCGAGGTCGTCGAAGCCGGTGACCGAGACGTCCTCGGGCACTCGCAGCCCGAGCCGGCGGGCCGCCTTGCAGGCGCCGGCGGCGAGGATGTCGTCGTCGCACACGATGGCCGTGGGACGGGGGCCGGGGGCGGTGAGCGCCCGCACGGCGGCCTCCCGGCCGCTGTCCACGTCCAGCGGAGCGGTGACCGTGCGCACCCGGGCGCCGGCCACGGCGTCCGTCGCGGCGTGGAGCGCGCCGGCGCGTACGTCGAAGGTCCAGGAGGCCACGGCGGAGGCAAGGTGCACGATCCGCCGGTGGCCGAGCGTGAGCAGGTGGTCGGCGACCTGGCGCATCCCGTCGGCGACGTCGAGGTTGACGTGGGCGGCCGCGCCGGTGTCCGCGGGATCGCTGTCGAGCATGACCAGGGGCAGGTCGGTGCCGCGGATGGCGGTGAGTGCCCGGACGGCCATCGAGGACGCGATCACGCCGTCCAGGGCGGTGCGGGCGGACGCGAACGGGTCCCTGGCGGGTCCGACGCCTTCCGGTGAGGGGTACAGGACGACGCCGAAGCCGTGCTGTGCGGCGACGGCGGCCGCGCCGGTGTAGACGCGGGCGAAGAAGTCGTTGGTGAGGGCCGGGACGACGAGGAGCGCGGTCCTGGTACGGCCGAGGCGGAGACTGCGGGCGGCGAGGTTGGGCCGGTAGCCCAGCTCCCGGGCCGCGTCGCGGACGACGGCGGCGGTCCGTTCGGAGACCCGGCCGCGCCACTTGTCGCCGAGCACGAGGGAGACGGTGGCCTGGGAGACGCCGGCGGCGCGGGCGACGTCCCGGCTGGTGGGGCGGTTGGTCTCCGCTCCGGCGGCGGGGGGACGGTCCTGCGGGGCCCGGTGTGCCATCTGCTCCCGTCCTCGGCCGCCCGTCGGTGGTGTCACGGGAGTCCGGGGCGGCGGCGCTGTGGACCCGCGGACTGTCGACATGGTACTTATGGAGCTCACGTTATACGTAAAACCTCGCCCATGGTCGCAAGCCCGGAGACGGGGGAGAGGGGACGGCATGGCCGCCGGCTACGCAGACATTCTCAAGGCGCCGCACGCCGCACGGCTGCTCACCGGCACCCTCGTCGGGAGGCTGCCCAACGCGACCGCCCACATCGCCATCGTGCTCTTCACCCGCGCCGAGGGCGGCAGCTACACCCTCGCAGGCGCCCTTGCCGCCGTGTACGGTCTGGCCACCGCCGTCGGCCAGCCGCTGCTGGGCCGGGCCGTGGACCTGTACGGGCAGCCCAGGGTGCAGCTGCCGGCCGCCGTCGTCTCCGCGCTGGGTATGTTCCTGTTCGCCGCGGCCGGTACCGGATCGCTGCTCGTCGCGTACACCGGCGTGGCCGTCGCCGGGCTGTTCACGCCTCCGCTCGAGGGAGGTCTGCGCGCCCTGTGGCCCGGCGTGCTGGGCGGGGAGGAACGGGTGCACCGGGCCTACGCCCTGGACGCGGTGGCCCAGGAGATCATGTTCACCGTCGGTCCGCTGCTGGTGACGCTGCTCGTGTCGCTCTGGTCGCCCGCCGCCGCGCTGCTGGTGATCAACGCCATAGGTGTCGTCGGCGCCCTGTCGGTCGTTCTGTCGGAACCGTCCCGGGCCTGGCGCTCCGCGCCGCGCGAGGCGCACTGGCTGGGCGCGTTGCGCTCGCCGGGTCTGCTCGCGCTGCTCGGTGCGTTCTTCTTCGTCGGTCTGGCCCTCGGGTCGATCACGGTCGCGGGTGTGGCGTACGCCGACGACCACGGGCGCGAGTCCGTGTACGGCTGGCTGATGGCCGCGCTCGGTCTCGGCGCGCTCATCGGCGGTACCGCGTACGGGGCGCGGCAGTGGGCCGGGGCGCCGGAGCGGCGGCTGCGGATCATCGTGGCGCTGCTGGCCGCCGGCTACCTCCCGTTGGTCCTCACGCCCGGCGTGGTGGCGATGACGGCGCTGTCGGGGCTCGCTGGCGTGTTCCTCGCGCCCGCGATCGCCTGCGCGTTCATCGTCGTCGACCGGCACGCGCCGCGCGGCACGGTCACCGAGGCGTTCTCCTGGCTGGTGACCACCTTCGGCGTGGGCGCGGCCGCCGGCACGGCCGTCGCGGGCCCGGCGGTCGAGATCGGCGGTACGGCATGGAGTTTCGCCGTCGCGGGGGCCGGAGGAATCGCCGCCCTTGTGGTCCTGACGGCCACTCAGCGGGTACTCGCGGTTCCCGGCCGGACCGAGGACGTCACGGGGTCGGGGCCCCGTGTCGTCACCCACTCATCGGAAAACGATCGAAACGGTGCCGCCCAACCCGGTTTCAGCTCAGGCCCTGAGGCGTAATGTTCAGACATGGACCGCCGCATTTTCGGGCTGGAGAACGAGTACGGCGTCACGTGCACGTTCAGGGGACAGCGCCGACTGTCACCTGACGAAGTGGCGCGCTACCTCTTCCGCCGTGTCGTGTCATGGGGCCGCAGCAGCAATGTCTTTCTGCGGAACGGCGCCCGCCTGTACCTCGACGTGGGTTCGCATCCGGAATACGCAACACCCGAATGCGACAATGTGACCGAGCTGGTCACGCACGACAAGGCCGGCGAGCGCATTCTCGAGGGCCTTCTCGTCGACGCCGAACGCCGCCTGCACGAGGAAGGAATCGCGGGCGACGTCTATCTCTTCAAGAACAACACCGACTCGGCGGGAAACTCCTACGGCTGCCACGAGAACTATCTCGTCGCGCGGCACGGCGAGTTCTCGCGGCTGGCCGACATCCTCATTCCGTTCCTGGTCACCAGGCAGCTGATCTGCGGCGCGGGAAAGGTGCTGCAGACGCCCCGCGGAGCGGTCTACTGCGTCAGCCAGCGCGCGGAGCACATCTGGGAGGGCGTCAGCTCCGCCACGACCCGTTCGCGCCCCATCATCAACACCCGTGACGAACCGCACGCGGACGCCGAGCGGTACCGCCGGCTCCATGTCATCGTCGGCGACTCCAACATGTCGGAGACGACGATGCTGCTGAAGGTCGGCGCGACCGACCTGGTGCTGCGCATGATCGAGGCGGGCACGGTCATGCGCGACCTCACCCTGGAGAATCCGATCCGGGCCATCCGCGAGGTCAGCCACGACACCACGGGCCAGCGCAAGGTGCGCCTCGCCAGTGGCCGGGAGGCGTCCGCGCTGGAGGTGCAGCGCGAGTACTACGAGAAGGCGGTCGACTTCGTCGACCGGCGCGGCATCCGCACCGGCACGGTCGAGCAGGTCCTGGAGCTGTGGGGCCGCACGCTGGACGCGATCGAGCAGGAGGACCTCGACCGGATCGGCACCGAGATCGACTGGGTCATGAAGTACAAGCTGCTGGAGAGGTATCGCGCCAAGCACAACATGTCCATGTCGCACCCCAGGGTCGCGCAGATAGACCTCGCCTACCACGACATCCACCGCCGGCGCGGCCTGTACTACCTGCTGGAGAAGAAGGGCCAGGCCGCCCGGATCTGCAACGACCTGAAGATCTTCGAGGGCAAGTCGGTGCCCCCGCAGACCACCAGGGCTCGGCTGCGAGGCGACTTCATCCGGCGGGCGCAGGAGCAGCGGCGGGACTTCACCGTCGACTGGGTGCACCTCAAGCTCAACGACCAGGCACAGCGCACGGTGCTGTGCAAGGACCCCTTCCGGTCGGTCGACGACAGGGTGGAGAAGCTCATCGCCGGTATGTGATTCCGCTGCGATCCCACCACCGGCCGCCGGTCTCCGGGCGTGTCGCACGTGTGTCGGAACGTCACCCGGGCCCCGTACGTTTCTCGTGCGGGGCCCTCGGCACGGCCTAGAGTGTCCCGCATCTACCGAGCCGTTAGAGATCTGAGGACCACGTGCGCCGACTTGCCGGCCTGCTCGTCGTACCCCTGCTGCTGTTGACGACAGCGGCGTGCGGCGACGACAAGGGCTCCGATTCCGCTTCCACCTCGATGACGAACGGGCTGCCCACGATCACCGAGGGCGCGAAGTTCGGGGAGAAGCCGACTCTCGCCAAGGGTGAGGGCGAGCCCCCCGAGGACCTGAAGGTCAACGTCGTCAGCGAGGGCAAGGGGCAGACGCTCAAGAAGGGCGATGTCGCCCAGGTCGACTACCTGGGCCAGGTGTGGGACGGCGAGGAGCCGTTCGACAACAGCTTCGACCGCGGCGAGCCGTTCACCGTGACGCTCGGCGGAGGCGGTGTCATCGAGGGATGGCAGCAGGCGCTCGACGGTCAGAAGGTCGGCAGCCGCCTCGAGGTGTCGATCCCGCCGGATCTGGGTTACGGCCCGCAGGAGCAGGGCAGCATCCCGGCCAATTCCACGCTGGTGTTCGTCATGGACATCGTCAAGGGCACCACGCTCCCGGTCTCCGCCGAGGGCAGCGAGGTCGCCCAGGACAACATCGACCTGCCCAGGGTCGGCACGAACACGGACGGCGAGAAGCCGTCGCTCACCGTGCCGGAGAAGGATGCGCCGGCGAAGCTCGTGTCGAACTACGTGATCGAGGGCAAGGGGCCCGCGGTCAAGGCCACGGACACGCTGTCCGTGAAGTACCAGGGCGTCCTGTGGAAGGACGGCAAGGAGTTCGACAGCAGCTACGCCAGGGGCAACGCGCCGGTGAGCTTCCCGCTCGCGCAGGTCATCCCGGGCTGGCAGAAGGGCCTCGAGGGCAAGAAGGTCGGCAGCCGCGTGCTGCTCGTCGTCCCGCCGGACATGGGCTACGGAGACCAGGAGCAGCAGGGCATCCCGGCCAAGTCCACCCTGGTCTTCACGGTCGACATCCTGGCCGTTCAGTAGGCGGGCCGGGACATTCTGCAAGACTGTCCCGGTTGATCGCTGAGAGAACGCAAGGAGCAGCATCCGTGAGCATCGAGAAGCCCGAGATCGACTTCCCGGGCGGCGAACCGCCGGCCGACCTGGAGATCAAGGACATCTGGGAGGGCGACGGCCCGGTGGCGAAGGCGGGTGACGCCGTCTCGGTCCACTACGTGGGCGTTGCCTTCTCCACCGGCGAGGAGTTCGACGCCTCCTGGAACCGCGGCACGCCGCTGCAGTTCCAGCTGGGCGCCGGCCAGGTCATCTCCGGCTGGGACCAGGGCGTGCAGGGCATGAAGGTCGGCGGGCGCCGCCAGCTGACCATCCCCCCGCACCTCGCTTACGGGGACCGCGGCGCCGGCGGCGGCCGTATCGCCCCCGGTGAGACGCTGATCTTCGTCTGCGACCTGGTCGGAGTCTGAGACCGACCGCCGGTGACGGCGCGAGGGCCCGTGCCCCAGGGCACGGGCCCTCGCTTTTGTCCGGACACCCCGGGGCGGTACGGTCGACAGGCATAAGGAACTTCATAAAAGAGGTGAAGGGCGTCGATGGCCATTGCCAAGGCCGAGCGGCTGATGAATCTGGCGCTGTGCCTGCTCGGGACGAGGCGCCCGCTCAGCAAGCGCGAGCTGCGCGGGTCCATCGAGGCATACCTGGAGGCGGGCTCCGACGACTCCTTCAACCGGATGTTCGAGCGCGACAAGGATGATCTGCGCGAACTCGGCCTGGTGATCGAGACGGTGGAGAACCTCGACGGGGACGTCGGCTATCTGGCGCGCCGGGACAGCAACCGGCTGCCGCCCATCACCCTGGACGCCGAGGAGGCCGCCGCGCTGGGCCTGGCCGCCAAGGTGTGGCAGCAGGCGAGGCTGGCGGGGGCCGCCAGCGGCGCCCTGCAGAAGCTCCGGGCCGCCGGAATGCCGGAGACCGAGGACGCGTACGAACTCCACCACAGCGCCCTCGAACCGCGCATCCCCGTGCACGAGGCGGCCTTCGAGCCGCTGATGCTCGCCTGCCGTGACCGGCGGCCGGTCCTCTTCGACTACCGCAAGGCCAACTCGGCCCGCCCCGAGCAGCGCCACGTCGAACCGTGGACGCTCGAATGCTGGCGCGGACACTGGTATCTGGCCGGTTTCGACCGCGGCCGGGGCGCCGAGCGCGTCTTCCGCCTCTCCCGTATCGCCGGCAAGGTCCGGTCCTCCCGCTCGGGGGCGTTCACCGTGCCCGTGCCCGACGTCGTCACCGTCCGGGAGACCGTCGAGAGCTGGGCCGGGGAGACGGCGACCCGCTCGGCGCTGATCCGGCTCAGGACCGGCTGCGGCTATCCGCTGCGTTCCCGGGCCACCGCCGTACGGGAACTCGGCGACGGGTGGGACGAGTTGGAGATTCCGTACGGACACGGTCTGGACGCCTGGCTCGTCGAGTTCGGGCCGGACGTCGTCGTGCAGGAGCCCGCGGACCTGCGGGCGGACGTGGTCGACCGGCTGCGTGCCGTGGCCAAGGGCTGAGGGGGAGTCGCGGACCATGGCGGCCAATGCCATCGACCAGACGCGGCGGATGCTGTCGCTGGTGACGTATCTGCGGGAGCGCCCCGGCGCGCACATCGCGGACGTCGCCCGCGCCTTCGGCATCACCGAGGACGAGCTGATCTCCGACCTCGACGTGCTGCCCATGTGCGGGACCAGCTTCCGCGGCGGCGATCTGCTGGACATCGACACCGACGGCGAGCGGATCTGGTGGCGCAACCCGGACGCGTCCGGGGAGTCCACCGCGGAGCCGCTGCGGCTGGCCGCCGACGAGGCGACCGCCCTGCTCGTCGCGGCCCGTGCCGTGGCGACGCTCCCCGGGCTTCGGGAGGGCGACCGCGAGGCGCTGCTGCGGGCCACCGCGAAGGTCGAGGGCGCGGCCGGTGAGGCGGCGGGCGCCAGCTCCCGGCTCTCGGTGACCTTCGAGTCGGAGGGCGGGGTGTTCGCCGACGTCGACCGGGCGATCTCGGAGCGCCGGCGGCTCTGGCTGCGCTACTACTCGCCCGCCCGCGACGAGCTCACCGAGCGCGAGGTGGACCCGATCCGGCTCTTCGCCGTCGGCCATACGTACATGGAGGCATGGTGCCGCCTCTCCGAGGCGCGCCGCACCTTCCGGCTCGACCGGGTCGCGGAGATCCGGCTGCTCGACGCACCGGCCGCACCGCCCGAGATCGAACTGCGGGACCTCTCCGAGGGCTTGGTGCAGCCGTCCGCCGACGACCCGGAGGTCGTCGTCGAGGTTGCCCCCGGCGGGCGCTGGGTCGCCGAGTACTACCCGCACGACCGGGCGGAGGAGCTGCCCGACGGTGGTCTGCGCATCACGCTGCGTACGCCCTCGCCCGCGTCGCTGCGCAGGCTCGCGCTGCGGCTCGGCGGGGACGGACGGATCGTGTCGCCGCAGGACCTCGCGGACAGCGCCCGCACGGCGGCGCGTGACGCCCTGGCCGCGTACGAGTGCCACGAACGGCAGGAACCCGAGCCGCAGGGAGTCGGCGCATCATGACCGTGACACCGTGGACCCCCGCGATGTCGCCGGTCCCCGCCCGCGTCGGGCCGGTGCTCTTCAAGGCCGCCTGCCCCGACTGCCGGGCCCGCTTCGAGCTGTCCGCGGGGGCACTTCGCCTCGCCATCGGCGGCAGCCGCCGCACCACGTTCTACTCCTTCACCTGCCCGGAGTGCGGTTCCTCGGTCCGCAAGCCGGCCGGTGAACGCATTGTGGAACTGCTCACGGACGGTGGGGTGCGGACCCTGCGCCTGCACTCCACCGTGTGACGTCCTGTTCGAGAACCGCTACGGGAACGGTCTAGGCTCTGCGCATGTTCTGGCCCATGCTCGCCATCGCACTCGGCTTCCTGGGGATCGCGGTCCTCGGGGTCCTCGGTATCAAGGTCTTCATCGAGGCACAGCGCCTGGGCCGTGAGGTGGCCCGCACCGCGGAACGCGTCAACCGGGCCGCCGAGGACCTGGAACGCGCCGCCACCGGCCTCGCCCGCTCCGGCGAGACACTGCGCTGACCGGCCGGGCGGGGCCTGGCCGGACGGACGGAAGATACGCGGGCATTGCTATGCGTTCACTCACCAGGGTTACGATGACTTCTCGTGCGGGCCTTCACGCAGTCCTGCTCCATAGCGTCCGCTAATCATGTGACCTCGGTCAGAAGGTAGGCAATCATGGGTCAGGTAGGTGTCTGGCAACTGGCCATCATCGTGGGGCTCGTCGTGCTCCTCTTCGGGGCCAAGAAGCTCCCCGAAATGGCACGCTCGCTGGGCAAGTCCGCCCGCATCCTCAAGAGCGAGGCCGCCGCGATGAAGAAGGACGGCTCTGCGACGGACGACACCCAGAACGACTCCGGGAGCACGGCACAGAGCGCGCCCAAGACCATCCAGGCCGCTCCCGGTGACGTCTCCACGGCCCGTCCCGTCGACGAGACGAAGCACACCTCCCAGGGCTGACGCCCCACCGGATCACCGCAGGCACCGGGTGGTCGTCCTGGTGGCCGGCTGCTCCCCGAGATGAGGACCTGGGTTGCTCAAGTCTGCCCAAAAGAAGGCCAGGGATCCTGAGGGCCGCATGCCCCTGGTCGAGCATCTGCGCGAACTGCGCAACCGACTGCTCAAGGCTCTGCTGGCCGTCGTGCCGCTGATGATCGTGGCGCTGTTCTTCGCGAAGGACATCGCCGAGTTCCTGAGCGCGCCGGTGCCGCGGTGCACGAGTGACCAGGACCCGGCTGCCCAGGCCGGGAAATGCGCCGTGCTCTCCCAGATCGGCATCACGTCGCCGTTCACCACCTACGTCAAGGTGGCCGTGATGGCCGCGCTCGTGGGCGCGGCGCCGGTGTGGCTGTACCAGGTCTGGGCCTTCGTGGCCCCCGGCCTGCACAAGAACGAGAAGAAGTACGCCGTCTCCATCGTGGCGGTCGGCACTCCGCTGTTCCTGCTCGGTGCCTACCTCGCCTACTGGATCCTGCCGCTCGCCGTTCCGGTTCTGATCGGGTTCAGCGTCGAGGGCTCGATCAACTACATCACGGTCGACGACATGATCGGCATGTCGATCAAGCTGGTGCTCGCCTTCGGACTGGCCTTCCAGTTGCCGCTCATGCTCGCTCTGCTCAACGTCAGTGGTGTGATCAGCGGCGAAAGGATGCTCGGCTGGTGGCGGGGCATGGTGATGGCGATCGCCGTGTTCGCGGCCATGGTGACGCCCACCGATCCGCTGTCGATGATCGCCCTCGCGGTGCCCATGACCGCCCTGTACTTCGGCGCGGTCGGTTTCTCCCTGCTCAACGACCGCCGCAGACGGCGTGCCGAGGGTCCCGGGCTGAGCGACGACGAGGCGTCCGATCTCGACCTCGCCCCCTCTGCCCTCGGCGAGGTGGAACCGGTCGCCACCGCGGCCGCGGCCCTGCCCGAGCAGGCCACCGGCGAGGCCGACGGCGGCCGCACGCACCGGCGGGGCAGCTACGACGACATCACCTGAGGCACGGCCGACGGACGGAAAGCGGGGCACGCCACGGCGGCGGGCCCCGCTTGCGCATGTAGCGGCGGGCCCCGCTTGAGCATGTATCGGTGCCCGCCCGGCGGGTACTCCGGTAGGTGTTCTCATCCGATTAAAGATCGGCTCACTGTCAGAGGCGGCGGGTAGGCTCGTGAACAAGATGACCGAGGATCTCTCTCCCGCAGAGCGCTATGCCGCCGCCCGCGTCCGCGCCGTCGAGGAAGCCACAGCGCTGGCCCCCTTCCGCGCGATGTACGACTTCGATCTCGATCCCTTCCAGATCGAGGCATGCCAGGCCCTGGAGGCGGGCAAAGGTGTGCTCGTCGCCGCGCCCACCGGCTCGGGCAAGACCATTGTCGGCGAGTTCGCCGTCCATCTCGCCCTCGAGCAGGGCCGCAAGTGCTTCTACACCACGCCGATCAAGGCGCTGTCGAACCAGAAGTACACCGACCTGGTCAAGCGGTACGGCGCCGCCAAGGTCGGCCTGCTGACCGGTGACAACAGCGTCAACGCCGGGGCGCCGGTGGTCGTCATGACGACCGAGGTGCTGCGCAACATGCTGTACGCGGGCTCCCAGTCGCTGACGGGCCTCGGCCATGTCGTCATGGACGAGGTGCACTACCTCTCCGACCGCTTCCGCGGCGCCGTGTGGGAGGAAGTGATCATCCACCTCCCCGAGTCGGTGACCTTGGTGTCACTCTCGGCGACCGTGTCGAACGCGGAGGAGTTCGGCGACTGGCTCGACACCGTCCGCGGTGACACCGAGGTCATCGTCTCCGAACACCGCCCCGTTCCGCTGTGGCAGCACGTCATGGCCGGGCGGCGGATGTACGACCTCTTCGAGGAGGAGAGCGACCACGGCGGCCGCGGCGTCGCCCGCCGCGAGGTCAACCCCGATCTCGTGCGGCTCGCCCGGATGGAGAACAGCCGTACGTACAACCCGCGCGACCGCCGCCGCGGCAAGATGGTGCGCGAGGCGGACCGGGAGCGCGAGCGGCGGCAGCGCGGCCGTATCTGGACCCCGGGCCGGCCCGAGGTCATCGACCGGCTGGACGCCGAAGGGCTGCTGCCGGCCATCACGTTCATCTTCAGCCGCGCGGGCTGCGAGGCCGCCGTACAGCAGTGCCTCTACGCGGGCCTGCGGCTCAACGACGAGGACGCCCGCGCGAAGGTGCGCGAGATCGTCGAGGAGCGGACCTCCTCCATCCCCGGCGAGGACCTCCATGTCCTCGGCTACTACGAATGGTTGGAGGGTCTGGAGCGGGGTATCGCCGCGCACCACGCCGGGATGCTGCCGACCTTCAAGGAGGTCGTCGAGGAACTGTTCGTACGCGGCCTGGTGAAGGCCGTGTTCGCGACGGAGACGCTGGCGCTCGGCATCAACATGCCGGCCCGTTCCGTGGTGCTGGAGAAGCTCGTCAAGTGGAACGGCGAGCAGCACGCCGACATCACCCCTGGCGAGTACACCCAGTTGACGGGCCGTGCCGGACGCCGCGGCATCGACGTCGAGGGCCACGCGGTGGTCCTGTGGCAGCGGGCCATGGACCCGGGCGCGCTCGCCGGACTCGCGGGGACGCGTACGTACCCGCTGCGCTCCAGTTTCAAGCCGTCCTACAACATGGCGGTCAATCTGGTGCAGCAGTTCGGGCGGCACCGCTCGCGCGAGCTGCTGGAGACGTCGTTCGCCCAGTTCCAGGCCGACAAGTCGGTCGTGGGCATCTCCCGCCAGGTGCAGCGCAACGAGGAGGGCCTGCAGGGCTACCGCGAGGGAATGACCTGCCACCTCGGCGACTTCGAGGAGTACGCCAGGCTGCGCCGCGACCTCAAGGACCGCGAGACCGAGCTCGCCAAGCAGGGCGCCGCGCAGCGCCGGGCGGAGGCCGCCACGTCGCTGGAGCGGCTCAAGCCGGGCGACGTGATCCATGTGCCGACGGGCAAGTTCGCCGGCCTGGCGCTGGTCCTCGACCCGGGACTGCCCGCCGGGCGGACGGGCGGCCACCGCGGCTTCGAATACCACGACGGGCCGCGCCCGCTGGTGCTCACGGCGGAGCGTCAGGTCAAACGGCTGGCGTCGATCGACTTCCCGGTGCCCGTCGAGGCGCTGGAGCGGATGCGTGTCCCGAAGTCCTTCAACCCCCGCTCCCCGCAGTCGCGTCGGGACCTGGCGTCGGCGCTGCGCACGAAGGCGGGGCACATCGCGCCCGAGCGGCACCGCAAGGGCCGGTCCCCGGCGGCGGACGACCGTGAGATCAGCGGGCTCCGCGCCGCACTGCGCGCCCACCCCTGCCACGGCTGCGACGAGCGCGAGGACCACGCCCGCTGGGCGGAGCGCCACCACCGGCTCCAGCGTGACACCCGCCAGTTGGAGCGTCGTATCGAGGGCCGTACGAACACCATCGCGCGGACCTTCGACCGGATCGTCGCCCTGCTGACGGAGATGGACTACCTCCGTGGCGACGAGGTCACCGAGGACGGCAAGCGCCTCGCCCGGTTGTACGGCGAACTGGACCTGCTGGCCGGCGAATGCCTGCGCGAGGGGGTCTGGGAGGGGCTGAGCCCGGCGGAACTGGCCGCGTGCGTCTCGGCGTTGGTGTACGAGGCACGCCAGTCGGACGACGCGCTGCCGCCGAAGGTGCCGGCCGGGAAGGCGAAGGCCGCGCTGGGCGAGATGGTCCGCATCTGGGGCCGGCTGGACGCCTTGGAGGAGGAGTTCAGGATCAACCAGGCGGAGGGCGTGGGGCAGCGCGAGCCGGACCTCGGTTTCGCCTGGGCCGCGTACGAATGGGCCTCCGACAAGGGCCTCGACGCGGTGCTGCGCGAGGCGGGGATGCCCGCGGGTGACTTCGTGCGCTGGTGCAAGCAGGTCATCGACGTGCTCGGCCAGATCGCCGCGGCCGCGCCCCGGGAGAACAGCACCGTCGCGAAGAACGCCCGCAAGGCCGTCGACGCGCTTCTGCGCGGTGTGGTGGCGTACAGCTCGGTCGGCTGACGTGAGCGTTCGCGTGGGCGTTCACGTTCGCGTGGGCGTTCACGTTCACGGCAGCAGGACGGGCCACGGCTTGTGCGGCCGGGGCCCGTCCTGCTGCCGGAGGACGTCTCACTCGTCGGCGCGGGCCGTCACTTCCAGTGCCGTCACTTCCAGAAGGCGTTCATCTCGTCGATGTCCTCGACGCACTGGTCGATGTCGGTGACCTTTCCGCCCACGATGGTGAAGAACAGACCTTCGCGTAGCTCGATCCCGCGGTCACCCCGGTCCGCCCGCGCGGTGTGGAACGACATGACGTGCCCGCGACCGTCGGCGAGTACGGCCTCGACCTGGATCTGCATCGTGCCGGCGGTCTCCTCGCCGAGGCGGCGGAACATGCCCATGATCGCTTCCCGGCCCTTGTGGTGCCCGGAGACGATGTGGTTGCCCGGGACGTGGTAGACGGCGTCGGAGGCGATCAGCTCACCGAGAGTGTCCATGTCGCCGGCGACGAATGCCGTGTAGCCCCGGCGGACCAGGGCGCAGTCTGGGTGTTCGGACATGGCGATCCGCACCTTTCGTCCGTATATTTCCCGTTTGGTGTCCATCATCCGCCGGGGCGGATGCACTGTCCACGGCGGAGAGCGACGGCCAGGTCGGTGAGCTCCGGGAGGCGCAGCGCCCGGTCGCCGGACCCCGGCAGGGGTACGTGCAAGGGTTCCGTCCACCGCTTCGGCACCGCGTCGATCCCGTACATTGCGCCTGCGAGCGCGCCCGTCACCGCGGCCACCGTGTCGGTGTCGCCCCCGAGGTCGATCGCCGCCGCGAGGGACTTTTCGAACGAGGACGTCGTTCGCAGTGCCCAGAGCGCGGACCCGAGGCAGGGCCACACGGCGCCGTTGAACTCGGTCGCGTCCCCGGGCTGCCAGTCGGGAGCCAGGACCGTGGCCCAGCGGGACCGGTGGTGTGTGTCGACATGGCCGAGTGTCTCCGGGACGGCGGCGAGTGGATCCCCGCCGTCCAGGGCGACACGGATCAACTCGTGGAGCACCGCCGTGCCCTCCCAGGCTGCCCGGTCGCCGTGCGTGAGTGCGGCGATGCGGCGGGCGGCGGCCATCGTCGCCGAGCGGCCGGCCCCCGCGTAGTACACCGCGGAGGTGGCCGCCCGCATCAGCGAGCCGTTCCCGGCCGCCCGGCCCGTCATGGCGAAGTGCAGCGCCGCGGCGGTGTCCCAGGGGTCGCCGCTGCCGAGCACCTGCTCCGTCTGGAGGCCGATGTCCTTGGGGTCGCTCGCCGCCCAGCGCTGGAACCTGCGGAAGACGTCCGCCGGTTCCAGCCCGCCGTGCGCAAGGAGCGACTCGCCGACCAGTACGGCCATCTGCGTGTCGTCCGTCGCTTCGCCCGGATCCCAGCCGCCTCCGCCGCACATCTCGCCGCCCAGCCCGCCGAACCGGGCCCGGAACACGCCCGGTTCACCGAACTCGAAGGGTGCGCCCAGCGCGTCCCCCACGGCCGAGCCGACGACCGCGCCGACCGCGTGGGCCGTGACGGCGGGGGAGCAGGGAGAGCCTGGCATGCCGTCACCCTATGGTGCCGCAGTCACTTGGCCGTCGGCGAACGGTCCCACGTCCGAGCGAGGTCCTCGCGCCCGGCGCCTTCGCGAAGCGCCGCCGAACGGACGGCGCGCAGCACCAGGAAGAAGAGCAGGCCGATCGGCGACAGCAGGATCGTCAGCACCAACAGTGGGCCCATCACCGCGGGATGGACGCCCAGCCGACGCGCCTCGTGGTACATCCACTGGCCGACCAGCAGGTCCCAGGCGATGACCTGCGCCCAGACGGCGCCCGCGCCGTTCGCGCGGGCGGTGAGCTCGCGGAACACGTCGATGTCGGGGCTGCTGACCGCGGACCACAGCTCGGGTGCGACCGGCACGGCCAGTGTCACGTACACCAGCAGTACCGGGACGACCGTCAGCGGTGAGGCGGCGACGCGCTCGGTGAGGCGCCACCGGGGCGCGAAGATCAGCAGCAGCCACACCGGGGCGGCAAGCAGGAAGGACAGTTCGAAGAGGAAGCCGGTCATGCCGCGAACTCCTTGCCTGCGCCCGCGCCTGCGCTTACGTCTGCGCCTGCGCTGACGCCTGCGTCTGAGCCGGGGCCTGGGCCGGGGCCGGGGCCTGCGTCCGTGTCGGTGGCGGCGGGCCTGTCCCTGCGTTCCGTACCGCCCGCCGGCGGGGACGCCCCGCGCAGCGCCGCCCAGGTGCCCGCCGCCGCGGCGAGCAGGATCGCGGCGGCGGCGCCGAGCGTCGCCCCGTCCGGGGAGAGAAGCGCCTGACCGCGCAGCGCCTGCCAGGTGACGAGGGCGAACAACGCGCTGTACGCCCCCGAGGCGACGAGGACGAGTCGCAGCCGGACGCGTTCGTCCCGCAGCCGGGCGAAGCGCGGGGCCAGCATCAGCAGGGCCAGGAGCGCGAACGGGAGGATCTGCAGCGCGTGCAGGCCGACGAAATGCGGCACTCGCAGATCCCCGCCGGCCGACTCCCACCCCGTCAGCGCCATCGACGGGCCGCTGCCGTCCGTCACGCCGACGCCGTGCGCGCCGAGGACCTCCGGCGAGCCCGTCCGTGCCTCGGCGCGCTGCGCCGGCGTCGGCCGCGCCATCTGGAACCCGATCGCGGCTCCCATCAAGGAGAGGGCCGAGCCGACCCTGAGAGACCAGGCCAGGGCGCGGTCGGCCTGGTGGGTGCGGAACAACAGGACCGCGATGACCAGCGCACCGGCCCACAGGGCCACGACGGTCACCGCCATCGTGTCGAACAGCGCCTTGTCGAAGGGGGTCTCGTTGTTGAAGTGGCTGCGCCTGCCGCGCGCCGCCTGACCGGTGATCAGCAGCATCTCGATCCCGCTGGTCACCGCCACGACCGTGCCGGCCCACCAGCCGGTGCGACGGTGGCGCGGCAGAAGCGACAGCATCCACGCGAGCGAGAGCGCGTAGGCAGCGAACGACACCGAGAACTTGAAGGGCTTGAACCAGACCGGCGACCCGGCGACGGTCCGGTCGTCCACGGCCAGACCCACCGCCGTGATCACGGTGAGCACCGCCATCGAGGCGGCGAACACCATGAGCGGCCGATGCCAGGAGGTCCAGCGAGGGGCCGATACGGGTGCGGGTGAGGAAGAAGACATGACGCATACCCCCAGAGAAAGCACTATGGATAGTGGCACTTACTGCTATCCGATAGCGACACTATCTATGATGGGGGTACGGGATGGCAAGGGCGGAAGGACGAACAAGCGGTGCGCATCGGTGAATTGAGCCGCAGGACCGGGGTGCCGGTACCGACGATCAAGTACTACGTACGCGAAGGGCTGCTGCCGACCGGGGAGCTGACCAGTCCCAACCAGGCCAGCTACTCCGACGTGCACGAGCGCAGGCTGCGGCTCGTCCGCGCGCTGCTGGAGGTCGGCGGGCTGTCCGTCTCCACGATCAGGGATGTGCTCGTCGCCGTCGACGATCCGGACCGGTCGGTCCACAAGGTGCTGGGCGCGGCCACGGACCCTCTCGTACCGCGGTACGAGACGGGCGACGAGTCGTCGGGACCCGCCCGGAAGAAGGTCCGCGAGCTGATCGCGCGCCGCGGCTGGGCGGTCGAGGACGACCACCCGGCGGCGGAGGCACTGGCGGAGGCGCTGGCGGCGCTGGAACGGGTGGGCCACGGCGCGTTCGCCGAGGTCCTCGACGACTACGCCGCCGCGGCGGAGCAGGTCGCCGCGGCGGATCTGGCCCATGTGGGCCGGCGGTTCGGCCTGGACGACCTGGTGGAGAGTGTGGTCGTCGGCACGGTGATCGGCGACGCGATGCTGGCGGCGCTGCGGAGGCTGGCGCAGGTGGACGGGTCGGCGCGGGTGTTCGGCGGGGGGCGGGGCGGGTAGGGGTGCCGCTGCGCTGTGCCGTTCCCCTCGCCGCCCCTTTCCGGAACCGGGGCCGGCCCCGGGCCCCGCGCCTCAATCGCCGGCGGGGCTGGAGCCGCCCTGCCGGCGTCCTGCCTTTTCGCGGGCCGGAACCCGGCCCGCCGGCGGCATTTCCAGCCGAGCCGGGGGAGTTCGAGGTCACCGCGTGCAGCGCGATACCGGGCACGGGCGGAGCCCGGCACGGGTACGGCAGTCGGGGCGCGGCAGAGGCACGGCAGCCGGGGCGGAGCCCGGACACGCGGCGCGGAGCCCCGGGCGCACCGGCGGAGCGAGGGGCCCGGGACCGGGCGAGCGTGGTGCCCGGTCCCGGGCGGACCCCGGTACTCGCGAGGGGCGGGGAGGGGGGCAACTTGCCGCAAGTGCCCGCACGTGCCGTCGTCTGTGGCCGCCAGGCCCGCCGTGTTGCCGCCGGGCCCGTTGCCGCCAGGCCCGCCGCCCCGCCCGTGCCCGCCGGCCCGTCGCTCCGTGAGCCGTCTGTGGCCGCCAGGCTCGCCGCGTTGCCGCCGGGTCCGTGCCCACTGGTCCGTGTCCGCCGCCCCGTTCACGCCCGTCGCTCCGTGGGCCGCCCGTGCCCCGTAGGCTCGCCGTATTGCCGCCCCGTCCGTGCCCGCCGGAGCGCCCCGCCAGGCTCGCATCCGCCGGGCCGCCGGCCACGCGCCCGCGCGTCAACGCGTCACGCCATGCCCTCCTGCTCCCGCTCCACCTGCTCGTTCCACTCGCGCTTCACCGCGCGCCACGCCTCGTCCGTCTTGCCCAGGCGCCAGTAGCCCGAGATCGACAGCTGGTCCTTCGGGATCTGGCGCTCCACCCGCAGCAGGCGGCGGAGCTCCTTCACGCAGGCCGCCTCGCCGTGCACGAACGCGCAGACCCTGCCCTCCGGGAAGTCCAGCGTCGCCACCGCCTCTACGAGGGCCTCGCCGACCGGACGGTCTCCGCGGTGGAGCCAGGTGATCTCCGCACCGTCCGGTGTGGCGGTCTTCTGCTCGTCGTCGGGGCCGTCGATCTCCACGAAGGCGTGGACGACCGCGCCCGGCGGCATGTGCTCCATCGCCGCCGCGATCGCCGGCAGCGCGCTCCCGTCGCCGGCGAGCAGGTGCCAGTCCGCCTCCGGGGCGGGGGCGTAGCCGCCTCCGGGGCCGAGGAGACGCATCCTGTCGCCGACGCGGGCCCGGTCCGCCCACGGCCCGGCCAGGCCCTCGTCACCGTGGACGACGAAGTCGATCGTCAGCTCCCGGGTGGCGGCGTCCCAGCTCCGCACCGTGTAGGTACGGTTCGCGGGCCACTGGTCCCGCGGTAGTTCCTCGCGGATCCGGTCCATGTCGAACGGCTCCGGGTAGCTGACGCCCTCGGCGGGAAAGACCAGCTTGACGTAGTGGTCGGTGTATCCGCCGAGTTCGAACGCGGCCAGCCCCTCGCCGCCGAGCACCACCCGCACCATGTGGGGGGTGAGCCGCTCCGTGCGCACCACCTCGGCCTCATGGATCTTCGGTGACGTGCGGGCCGGTCGTTCCGCTCGGTCTGCCACGGTGCTGCTCCCCTGGACGTACGGACGAAGGTGGTCGCTTAGGCTTACCTAAGTTAACATCTTCGTTCCGTGGCCCGGGTGGTCCGCCGCCTCAGCGCTTCAGTGCGTTCAGCAGCCGCACCACCGCGCCGCCCAGCCCCCACCGCTCCGCCAGCTCCCCGACGGCTGCCGGATCGCGCGGGGCGGCGGGCAGCGCCGCTTCGAAGTCGGGCAGCGCGACGTCCGTGGCGACTCGTACCACCTTCGGCGCGACGGCGAGATAGGCCCGCGCCTCGTCCAGTCGCCGCCGCTGCGCGGGTGTCAGTTTCGAGGTGCGGTCGCCGACGGCGGCCATGATCCCGTCCAGGTCGCCGTACGTGTCGAGCAGCTTCGCCGCGGTCTTCTCGCCGATGCCGGGCACGCCGGGCAGTCCGTCGCTGGGGTCGCCGCGGAGCAGCGCCAGGTCGACGTAGCCCGGCCCGTTCACCCCGTACCGCTCGCGCAGCCACGCCTCGTCCGTGACCTGTAGGGTCCCGACTCCCTTGAGCGGGTACAGCACGCGCCGCTCGCGAGCGTCGTCGACCAGCTGGAACAGGTCGCGGTCGCCGGTGACGATGTCCACTGGGCCGGGCGCCCGGTCGGTGAGCGTGCCGATGATGTCGTCCGCCTCGTACCCGTCGGCGCCGACGCGGGCGATACCGAAGGCCGCCAGCGCCGCCTCGATGACCGGGACCTGCGGAGTGAGGGTGTCGGGGACCTCTTCCTCGTCCGGCCCGAGGTCGTGCTCCTGCGCGACGCGGTGCGCCTTGTACGACGGGATGAGGTCGACGCGCCACTGGGGGCGCCAGTCGTTGTCCCAGCAGGCGACCAGATCGTCGGGCCGGTGGTCCTGGACCAGCCGGGCGACGAAGTCGAGGAAGCCTCGTACCGCGTTGACCGGCGTGCCGTCGGGGGCCCGGACCGAGTCCGGGACGCCGTAGTAGGCACGGAAGTACAGGGAAGCGGTGTCGAGGAGCATCAGGCGTCGGGTCACGGGCACGATGATGCCGTACCCCACTGACAGCCGGCCCCCGAGCCGGTGACCGGCGTTGCGGCGCGCCGGGGGCCGCCGCCGACCCAAGGGAAGCGGGACGGGCTCACCCGGCCCCGGCCCTCACGCGAAGGTGTGGATCCGGCCGACACGGGGGGATCCACCCCGTCCCGGCGCCCGTCCGCTCCGCTCGGGACCCTCGGAGCCCTTTGCTCACGCGCTTGTCGAGTACGTGTGGACCGATGGTGCGTATGGTGAGACAGGACCCAGGGGAACCCAGGGGAGGGGAGCCCGGCCCATGGACACGATGGACGCGATGGACGCCAAGGACGCCAAGGACGCCAAGGAGAGGGAAGAACCTCTCCGGGTGGGCGCGGCCGTGCGCAAACGCCGCAGGAACCTCGGCCTCACACTGGCCGCCGTCGCCGCACGCAGCGGTCTCTCGGTGCCCTTCCTCAGCCAGATCGAGAACGAGCGGGCCCGGCCCAGCATGCGCTCCCTCCAGCGGGTCGCCGACGCCCTCGACACCACCGCGCAACGGCTTCTCGCCGCCTCCGACGCGGGACGCACCGTCGACCTCGTACGCGCCGGCGACGACGCCCGCACCTCCGGGCCCGGCGACGGCATCCGCGCCCTGGTCCGCGGACGGCACCAGCTGAACGCCCTGGAGTTCACCGGGGAGCACGAGACCGGCCGCGAGTTCGAGCACCGCAACGACGAGCTGCTGTACGTCGCGGACGGCGCCGTAGAGGTGGAGGCGGAGGGCCGGGCCTACCGGCTGGGCCCCGGCGACGCGCTCTTCCTGTCCGGCGGCGTACGGCACCGCTGGCGCGCCACCACCCCCGACACCCGCATCCTCGTCGTCGCCGTCTCCGAACACGTCGCCACGACCAGCGACCCGCGCGGCTGAGGCGGCCCCGGTGCGCGTCGTGTCCCTGGTGCCCTCGCTGACCGAGGCGATCGCCGTCACCGCGCCCGGCCTCCTTGTCGGCGTCACCGACTGGTGCAGCCATCCGCCCGCTCTCGACGCCCGGCGGATCGGCGGCACGAAGAACCCGGACGTGGCGGCGGTGCTCCGCCTTCGGCCCGACCTGGTGGTCGCCAACGAGGAGGAGAACCGCGCGCCCGACCTGGCCGCGCTGCGTGACGCGGGCGCCGAGGTGCTCGTCACCGAGGTGCGGGACCTCGACCAGGCTTTCCGGGAACTGGAGCGGGTGCTGGTGACCGGATGCAACCTCGCGCGACCGCGCTGGCTGGACGCGGCGGAGGAGGCATGGGCGGCGGTCGAACCACTGCCGCGGCTGCGGGCCGTGGTGCCCGTGTGGCGGCGGCCGTGGATGGTGCTCGGCCGCGACACGTTCGCCGGCGACGTGCTCGCCCGGCTCGGCGTCGTCAACCTGTACGCCGGGCACGCCGAGCGCTATCCGCGCATCCCGCTGGACGAGTTGCGGGCCGGCGGCGCCCAGGCCGTCGTCCTGCCCGACGAGCCGTACCGCTTCACCGCCGACGACGGCCCGGAAGCCTTCCCGGGGCTGCCCGCCGCGCTCGTCGACGGGCGGCATCTCACCTGGTACGGGCCGTCTCTCGGCCAGGCGCCCGCGGTGCTGGGCGCGGCCCTCCGCGCGGCGCGGCAAGCAGTTCCCGGCGCAGCAGACCGCGCACGGTGAGCGTTCCGGCGACCGCCCACGCCGTGGCCAGGAACGCGTAGAGCGCGACGGCAAGCCACTCGTACGCCACCAGACCCGTACGCTCGGCGAGCGCCGCCGAGCCCGTCACGCACGTGCCGACCGGGAAGGTGAACGCCCACCAGCCCATCGTGAACGGCATGCCGCGCCGGGCGGCCCGCAGGACCATCGCCGCCGCCGGCACCAGCCACAGCAGGGCGAACCCCATCACCGGCACACCGTGGACGACGGCCAGCACGCCGAACCCGGACGCGTACCCCGGGCCGAGCGCGAGCGGCGCCGCGTCCGCCAGCTTGTCGGCGGCGGTCGTCGACTGGCCGAGCGGGCCGAGGACGAGAAACAGCGAAGGGGTCAGGGCGAGCGGCAGCGGGCCGTGGTGCACGAGCCGCGCGAAGACCACCGGCAGGACGAGCAGGGTCGCCAGCAGACTCAGACCGAACACGGTGCAGCTCGCGAGCAGCACCGCCTCCCGCCACTGGCCGGGCGGCAGACGCGGCACCAGCAGTGGCCCCGTCGAGGCCGAGACCATCGGCCCGACGACCGGCAGCAGCCACACCGGCGACGCGCCGCCCGGCGCGATCCGGTGACGCGCGATCATCAGATACGGCACGGCGACGGCGATCACCAGGCCGAGCAGTGCCCCCGTCGCGAACAGGACGAACCCGGCCGTGGTCGCCGCGCCCGGGCCCACCACGTCTCCGCCGAGCGTCAGCGTGCCGGCGCCGACGGACGACAGCGCCATCGAAAGGCATCCGTAGAACGGGGCCACGGCCGGATCGAGGAGATGGGCGCGGGCCTGGTCCCGGTGGTGGACCCAGTGCGCCGCCCGGGCGGTGAGCACGACGGCCAGCAGTGCGGCGGACAGCGCCCAGACACCGGTGCACGCCGCTCGCAGACCCGGGACGTCCACGGGAAGCGCGACCCCGGCGCTCGCGATGATCGCCGTCCCCATGACGGCGGCGTACCAGTTCGGTCCGAGATGCCGGAGCGACGGCACACGGTGCGCGTCAGGGGCCCGGACCGGCCGGGGAGCGAGGGGGCGGGGCTGTACGGCGGTGACCATGAGCTCACGTTCGCCGACGCGGTCCCACCCCACCAGGGAGCCTGTCGCTATCGCCTCATAAGCTGGTCTTATGACCGAAGAGCCGCGCGTGCCGCTGAACCACCGGGTGCCGGACCTGGGGGCGCTGGAACTGCTGCTCGCGGTGGCCCGGCACGGAAGCCTCGGGCGGGCCGCCCGCGAGGTCGGCATCACCCAGCCCGCCGCGAGCAGCCGCATCCGCTCGATGGAGCGCCAGCTCGGCGTCGCCCTCGTCGACCGCTCCCCGCGCGGCTCCCGGCTGACCGAGGCCGGAGCCCTGGTCACCGACTGGGCACGGCGGATCGTGGAGGCGGCGGAGGCGTTCGACGCGGGCGCCCAGGCGCTGCGGGGCCGCCGCGACTCGCGGCTGCGGGTCGCCGCGAGCATGACGATCGCTGAGTACCTGCTGCCCGGCTGGCTGATCGCGCTGCGCGCGGGCCGCCCCGACACGGCGGTCTCGCTGATCGCGGGCAACTCCTCGGCGGTGGCGCAGCGGCTGCTGTCCGGCGAGGCCGACCTCGGCTTCGTCGAGGGCCTCTCCGTCCCGGAGGGCCTCGACGGCACGGTCATCGGCCACGACCGGCTGTTCGTCGTCGTGGCCCCCGGCCACCCCTGGGCCCGTCGGCGCCGGGCCCCGCTGACACCGGAGGAACTGGCCCGGACGCCGCTGGTGCTGCGGGAACGGGGGTCCGGTACGCGGCAGGTCCTCGACTCCGCGCTCTCCGGGTACGGCGGGCTCTCCGCGCCGCTGATGGAGCTCGCCTCCACGACGGCGGTGAAGGCGGCGGCCGTCAGCGGGGCGGGCCCGGCGGTCCTGAGCGAGCTCGCGGTGACGGAGGAGCTGTCCTCGCGCCGCCTGACGCGGGTACCGGTGGAGGGCGTGGCCCTCGAACGAGACCTGCGCGCCGTCTGGCCCCACGCCCAGCGGCCGACCGGTCCGGCGCGGGACCTGCTGGGGCTGACGCGGGGCTGACGCGGGGCGCGGGGTTCGGGAAGGAGCCTTGAGCGGACCGGCGGACACAGCCCCGCCGGCGGTCCAGGCACGGGTTCGGGCGGAGCCAGGTTCGTTCGCGAAGGGCGGGGGCGGGGGACGGCACCGCGCAGCGGAGGGTTACGCGGAGGCCGCCCGTACCAGGCCCGCCATCACCCGGCCGTCCGTACCCATCTCCGGGTGCCACTGCACCCCCAGCACCCACCCCGCCCCCGCCTCGGCCTCCGCCCGCTCGACCGCCTCCACCGTCCCGTCCTCCTCCGCGTACGCACTCGGCACGAGCCCCCGGCCCAGCCGGTCCACGGACTGGTGGTGGTACGTCGGGACGGCGGAGGTCTCCGGAACCAGCGAGCCGTACAGCGTGCCCGGCACCGGCTTCACCGTGTGCGTGCCGAAGACGCCGACGCTCTCGGTGTGCCCGTCGAGATGCTGAACCAGCGTCCCGCCGAGTGCGACGTTCAGCAGCTGCATACCGCGGCAGATGCCCAGCAGCGGCGTTCCGGACGCGAGGGCCGCCCGGATCAGGGCGAGTTCCCAGGCGTCCCGTTCGGGCGCCGGCGGGCCCGTGCGGGGATCGCGCTCCGCGCCGTACCGCTCAGGCGCCACGTCCGGGCCGCCGGCGACGACGACGCCGTCGAGGCGGTCCACCACGGACTCGGCGAGGGCCGGCTCGTCCGGCGGGAGCATCGCCGCGAGGCCGCCCGCCGCCTGGACGAGGCGCGGATATCCGGCCGGCAGCAGCGCGGCGGGCAGCTCCCACACGCCCCACCGCGCGGCGCCCTCCCAGTACGTACTGATCCCGATCAGTGGCTGCGACACCACCACCACCGCCTCCGTCTTCGTCCGGCGTCCGGTCTACTTCCGTTCCAGTTCGGCCTCCGCGGCCGCCAGCGCCGCGAACTCCTCCTCCGGCGCCCTGGCCACCAGATGGTGGCGGCTGTAGAACGCGAAGTAGGCGAGCGCCACGGCGTACACACCGAGCGCCAGGAACGCCGCGTCCTTGTCCACGAGGAATGTGGCCACCAGTGCCGACAGCGCCAGCACGAAGGCGACCGAGGAGGTGGCGACACCGCCCGGCGTGCGGTAGGGGCGCGGCAGCCGCGGCTCCCGGCGGCGCAGGACGATGTGGGACAGGGCCATCAGCGCGTAGCTGATCGTCGCACCGAAGACGGCGATGTTCAGCATCCGCGCGCCGTTCCCGGTGCCCGCCGCCAGCGCGAAGCCGATCGCGCCGGGGATGAGCAGCCCGAGGTAGGGGGACTTGCGGCGGCTGGTCAGGGACAGGAAGCGCGGCAGGTACCCGGCGCGGGAGAGGGCGAAGAGCTGCCGGGAGCCCGCGTAGATCAGGGAGAAGAACGAGGCCACGAGACCGGCGAGGCCCGCGTAGTTCACGAAGCGGCTCAGCGCGGTGGGCTCGCCGTCGCCCTGCAGTGCGACGACCAGCGGATTGCCGGCTTCCTGGATCGCTGCGGAGCCGCGGGCGCCGCTCGCCGCGAAGAAGGTCAGCAGCGCGAGCAGCACCAGGACGCCCATGGAGATCGACAGCGCCTTCGGCATGGAGCGCACGGGGTCCTTCGCCTCCTCCGCGGCGAGCGGCACGCCCTCGACTCCGAGGAAGAACCACATGCCGAAGGGGAACGCGGCCCAGATGCCCAGCAGGCCGAAGGGCAGCCAGGAGTTCGCACCGAACGCCTCCGTGTCGACGGGGATGTCGTTCAGACCTCCGCCGCTGAACTCGGTGAACGCGCCCACCGCGAAGATCAGCAGTGCCGCGACGGCGATCGCGGTCACCACCAGGCTGAAGCGCAGCGCCTCGCCGACACCCCACAGATGGATGCCGATGAAGATCGTGAAGCAGGCCAGGTAGACCGGCCAGCCGGACTCCAGGCCGAAGAGCCCCAGGGATTCGACGTAGTCGCCGATGAAGATGGAGATCGCGGCGGGGGCGAGGATGTACTCGATGAGGATGGCCGTGCCGGTGAGGAAGCCGCCCCAGGGGCCGAGTGCGCGGCGGGCGAAGCCGTAGCCGCCGCCGGCGGTGGGCAGGATCGCGGACAGTTCGGCGAGTGCGAAGACGAGGCAGGCGTACATCGCGCCCATGAGCAGGGTGGCGACGGCGAGCCCGCCGAAGCCGCCCTTGGAGAGTCCGATGTTCCAGCCGGAGAAGTCGCCGGAGACGACGTACGCGACGCCGAGGCCGGTCAGCAGCAGCCAGCCGGCGCTGCCCCGGCGCAGGGTGCGCCGGTTCAGATACGCGTCCCCTTCGGGGCCTTCGGGCCCGGACGACGGGAGAGCGGGGGACGGGGTGCGCGATGTGGTGCCGTCGGCCATGGTCGCTCCTGGCTCGGTCAAAGGTTTGTGCGGACACCTTTGCGGCCGGGCGGCGGCAGCGCAAGCCCTCTGCGTAAAGCCGGCGTTACGGATCGCCGTCCGGCGCCGACCGCGCCCCACCCGTCCCGCCGCGCCCCGCTCGTCCCGCCACGCCACCGGACGCAGGTGCACCCGCCCGGCCCCTGCGCCCCGTCACGGCAGGAAGCCCCGCAGCAGTGCGGCGGTCCCCTCGCAGTGCTCCCGCATCACCTCGCGCGCCGCGTCCGGGTCGCCGTCCAGTACCGCCTCGACGAGGGCCGTGTGCTGGTGCTGCGAGTGCTCCAGGTTCCGTACCAGCAGCGGGATGCAGTCGAGCAGGTCGTTCAGGGTGGCCCGCACGGCCGCGTACTGGGCGGTGAGCGAGGCGGAGCCGGAGAGTTCGGCCAGCGTGAGATGCAGCAGCGTGTCCTGTCTGCGGTACTCCGGCAGCGGGGCGTCGTGCGTCGCGGTCAGCGCGTTCCGCAGTTGCCCGGCCCCTTCGTCCGTCAGGCCGTGTGCGGCGCACAGCCCGGCCGCGCCCACCTCCAGCACCTCGCGGAAGCGCAGCGTGTCCTCGACGTCCACGCCGGCCACCCGGCGCCGCAGCTCGGCCTCGCCGGGGCTGTCGGGGCGGTGGAGCACGAACGTTCCCCCGTAGCGGCCGCGCCGGCTCTCCACCAGGCCCTGCTCGGTGAGGACCTTGAGCACCTCGCGGAGTGTGACGCGGCTGATTCCCATGCGCTCGGCCAGCTCTCGCTCCGCCGGCAGCCGCTCCCCGCCGGGGACCAGTCCGAGGCGCAGCAGCTGGAGGATCTGTTCGAGCGCCTCCTCGAAGCCGTTGCCCGCGCGCACGGGGCGCAGGACGGGCGTCAGCCGGTCCTGCGGCCCGTCCGCCGGTCCGTCCGTCGTGCCCTCTGTCTTCGTCACCTCGCCGTTTCCCCTTCCCAAGCAATGGTCTTCAGCAATACCTTATGACTCCCGGCTGACCCAAGGAGGAACAATCCCGTGGCAGACCGACAACCACCGCTCGCCCTCGAAAAGCTGCGGGCCCTCGTGGCGAGCGGCGAGATCGACACCGTCGTCCTGGCCTTCCCCGACATGCAGGGACGTCTCCAGGGCAAACGGTTCGCCGCCCCCTTCTTCCTCGACGAGGTCGTCGCACACGGCACCGAGGGCTGCAACTACCTCCTCGCCGTCGACACCGAGATGAACACGGTCGACGGGTACGCGATGTCCTCCTGGGACCGCGGCTACGGCGACTTCGCCATGCACCCCGATCTCACCACGCTGCGCCGCATCCCCTGGAACGAGGGCACCGTACTCGTCGTCGCCGACCTGGCCTGGAACGACGGCTCGCCCGTCGTCGCCGCCCCCCGCCAGATCCTCCGCCGCCAGCTGGAGCGCCTCGCGGAGCACGGATACACGGCACACGTCGGCACCGAGCTCGAGTTCATCGTCTTCAAGGACACCTACGAACAGGCATGGGACAGCGGCTACCAGGGCCTCACGCCGGCCAACCAGTACAACATCGACTACTCGGTCCTCGGCACCGGCCGTATCGAACCCCTGCTGCGCCGCATCCGCAACGAGATGACCGGCGCCGGTCTCACCGTCGAGTCCGCCAAGGGCGAGTGCAACCCGGGCCAGCACGAGATCGTCTTCAAGTACGACGAGGCCCTCGTCACCTGCGACCAGCACGCCGTCTACAAGACCGGCGCGAAGGAGATCGCCGCCCAGGAGGGCGTCTCGCTCACCTTCATGGCCAAGTACAACGAGCGCGAGGGCAACTCCTGCCACATCCACCTCTCCCTCCAGGACGCCGACGGCCGGGGCGTCATGGCCGGTGACGGCCCCGGCGGGATGTCACCCGTCATGCGCCACTTCCTGGCGGGCCAGCTGGCGGCACTGCGCGACTTCTCGCTGCTGTACGCGCCGACCGTCAACTCCTACAAGCGCTTCAGGCCCGGTTCCTTCGCCCCCACCGCCGTCGCCTGGGGCGTCGACAACCGCACCTGCGCGCTGCGCGTCGTCGGCCACGGACGCTCGATGCGTTTCGAGAACCGGCTGCCCGGCGGTGACGTCAACCCGCACCTCGCCGTCGCGGGACTCGTCGCCGCCGGACTGCACGGCATCGAGCAGCGGCTCGAACTGCCCGACGCCTGCACCGGAAACGCCTACTCCGCCGACTACGAACACGTCCCCACCACCCTGCGCGAGGCCGCCGAACTCTGGGAGACCAGCCCGATCGCCAAGGCCGCCTTCGGCGACGAGGTCGTCGCCCACTACCGCAACATGGCGCGCGTCGAACTCGACGCCTTCGACTCCGCGGTGACCGACTGGGAGCTCCGCCGCTCCTTCGAACGCATGTGAGGCACCCCTTGGCGTACACGCACCACGACGTACTCGACCCCGCCACCGAAGAGATCGTGCGCACCGTCCCCGCGACCACGCCGGCCGAGGTGGACACCGCCGTCGCCCGCGCCGCGAAGACTCAGCGGCAGTGGGCGGCCGCCGCCCCCGCGGACCGGGCGCGGCTGCTGCGCCGCTTCGCCGCCGTCGTCGACGGCCACATCGAGGAACTGGCCCGGCTGGAGGTTCGCGAAGCCGGCCACACCATCGGCAACGCCCGGTGGGAGGCGGGCAACGTCCGCGATCTGCTCGACTACGCCGCCGGGGGAGTGGAGCGGCTGAACGGCCGTCAGATCCCCGTGCCGGGCGGCATCAACATCACCCTGCTCGAACCGCTCGGCGTCGTCGGCGTGATCGCACCGTGGAACTTCCCGATGCCGATCGCCGCCTGGGGCACCGCCCCCGCCCTCGCCGCCGGGAACGCCGTGCTGCTCAAGCCCGCGGAGACCACGCCCCTGACAGCCCTGCGCCTCGCGGAACTCGCCCTCGAGGCCGGTCTGCCCGAACACCTCTTCCAGGTGCTGCCCGGCGCCGGTGACGTGGCCGGGAACGCGCTCGTCGAGCACCCGGGCGTCGCGAAGATCGTCTTCACCGGCTCCACCAGGGTCGGGAAGAACATCATGGCCAAGTGCGCCGACCGCGTGAAGCGGGTGACCCTCGAACTCGGCGGCAAGAGCCCCAACATCGTCTTCGCCGACAGTGATCTCGACGCCGCCGCGGCCGCCACCCCCATGTCGTTCCTCGACAACAGCGGCCAGGACTGCTGTGCGCGTACCCGCATCCTCGTGCAGGCGTCGGTGTACGACCGGTTTCTCGACCTGCTCGCCCCCGCCGTCGAATCGGTCGTCGTCGGTGACCCGTCCGACGAGAAGACGCAGATGGGCCCGCTGATCTCACGCGCCCAACTGGACCGGGTGCGCGGTTACGTCCCCGACGACGCGAAGGCGATCCGGGGCACCGCGCCCGACGGGCCGGGCTTCTGGTTCCCGCCGACCGTGCTCACCGACCTCGCCCCCGATGCCCCCGCCGCCTGCGAAGAGGTCTTCGGGCCGGTGGCCGTGGTCCTCCCCTTCGAGGACGAGGAGGACGCCGTACGGCTCGCGAACGCCACCGAGTACGGCCTGTCCGGATCGGTCTGGACGCGCGACGTGAGCCGTGCGCTGCGCGTCTCCGGCGCCGTCCGCGCGGGCAACCTCTCCGTCAACTCCCACTCCAGCGTCCGCTACTGGACCCCGTTCGGCGGCTACCAGCAGTCCGGCCTGGGGCGCGAGCTGGGCCCCGACGCCCTCACCGCTTTCACCGAGACCAAGAACGTCTTCATCAGCACGGAGGACTGAGACACCATGACCGAGACCCCGCTCTGCCGCCGCCTCGCAGGCCGCACCGCAGTGATCACCGGCGCCGGCAGCGGCATCGGCCTGGCAGCCGCGCGCCGGCTCGCCTCCGAAGGCGCGAACGTCGTCTGCGGCGACATCGACGAGACGGCGGGCAAGGCCGCAGCCGACGAGGTGGGCGGCACCTTCGTACGCGTCGACGTCACCGACGCCGAGCAGGTAGAGGCGCTGTTCAAAACGGCGTACGACACCTACGGCAGCGTCGACGTCGCCTTCAACAACGCCGGCATCTCGCCCCCCGACGACGACTCGATCCTCACCACCGGCATCGACGCGTGGCGGCGCGTCCAGGAGGTCAACCTCACCTCCGTCTACCTCTGCTGCAAGGCCGCCATCCCCTACATGCAGCGCCAGGGCCGGGGCTCCATCATCAACACGGCGTCCTTCGTCGCGATCATGGGCGCCGCGACCTCCCAGATCTCCTACACGGCCTCCAAGGGCGGCGTGCTCGCCATGTCGCGCGAACTCGGCGTCCAGTTCGCCCGCGAGGGCATCCGGGTCAACGCGCTGTGCCCGGGGCCGGTCAACACCCCGCTGCTCCAGGAGCTGTTCGCCAAGGACCCCGAGCGGGCCGCACGCCGCCTGGTGCACATCCCGGCCGGTCGCTTCGCGGAGGCGGACGAGATCGCCGCCGCCGTCGCCTTCCTCGCCAGCGACGACTCGTCGTTCGTCAACGCCACGGATTTCCTGGTCGACGGCGGGATCTCCGGGGCGTACGTCACCCCTCTTTAGCCCGTCCCCAGGCCGCCCATAGGGTGGCGGGATGAGCATGACGATCCCTCCCGGCTGGTATCCGGACCCCCAGGCGCCGCACACCGAACGCTGGTGGGACGGCACGGTCTGGACCGCGCACTCCCGCGCGGCCCAGGCCGGCGCCGCCGCGCAGGGGCCCGCTCAGCCGTACGGTCCGGGCCAGTCGTCCGGGCCCCCGCAGCCGCACACGGTACCGATGCGGCAGGCGGGCGCCACCGGGACCCGGGGCGGCGGCAACAGGAGGCTGATCGCGCTGTCCGTCACCGGCGTGGTGCTGGTCGCCGCGGTCGCGGGCGGCGCCGTACTCCTCGGCCGGGACGACGGCGGCTCCGCACCCGAAGCCACCCCGAGCAGCAGCGCCGGGCCCACCGCGGCGACGGACGACCCGCAGGACCCGGAGAGCAGCGACGGTCCCTCGCCCGGCGCGTCCGAGGACGCCACCGTCCTCGAGGACCAGCTCAACGGCATCACCCTCGCCATCCCCGACGGGTGGGTCCGGGCGAACAGCTCCCTCGAAGAGGGCGCGACGATCTACACGGACGACACCTACGACTGCCCGGCGGGCGGGTCCTCCCTCTGCCGCCACGCCCGGGTGTCGTCCGTCGCGGCGAACGTGCCGTCGGCGGACACCACGGCCAAGACCCTCGCCGAACAGGACGTCGCCGAGACCGCGGAGGCCGTGTACGGGGAGGACAGGCTCGGCGGCCGTCCCCACGGCGGCATCGAGTCGCACACGGTCCTCGAGTCCCAGAACTACGCCGTCGCAGGAAAGGCCGGCTACCTGGTGCGCTGGCGGGTCGTCACCGGCGAGGGAACCGGCGGCTACGTCCAGACGATCGCGTTCCCCTCACCCGCGGGCACCGGTGCGCTGATGGTCGTCCGCTTCGCCTTCGACGCGGCCCCCTCGGCACCCGGGCTCGAAGTGATGGACCAGATCGCGGCCGGCATCCGCCCCGTCAAAGACGCCACCGGAGGCGGCGTCGGCAGCAGCATCGGCCCCGGCTGACGGCCGCCCCGGCGCCTGCCGCGCTCCGTCTTCACAGGAAAGTGCGTCCCTCACCCCGGTACGTCGGCGCGGTGCCCGTCACCCGGTCGCCCTCCACGAGGTGGAGCGCCTCGAAACGCTCGCACAGCTCACCCGCCTTGGCGTGGCGGAACCACACCTTGTCGCCCAACAGCAGGTCGTCGGCGGCGGCCCCCAGCAGGGGAGTCTGCACCTCTCCGGCCCCCTCCTGAGGGTCGTAGCGCAGCCCTTCCGGCAGATACGGCGCGGGCAGCCGGTCCCGGCCTGCCGCACCCGAAGCCGGGTACCCGCCGCCGAGCACCGTCACCGCGCCCACGCCGGGGCGGCGCACCACGGGCTGGGCGAACAGGGCGGCCGGGCGCCCCGTGAACGACGTGTAGTTGTCGAACAGCCGCGGTACATACAGCCCGGACCCGGCCGCGATCTCGGTGACGGAGTCCTCGGCGGCCGTGTGCTGCACACTCCCGGTGCCGCCGCCGTTCACGAACTCCAGCTCCGGTGCCACGGCCCGCACCGCCCGTACCACCGCGGCCCGCCTCGCCGCGAGCTCCTTACGGGCCGCACGCTGCATCAGCCGCACGGCACGCGAACGCACCGGCGAACCCGCGACCGAGTCGCCCACCCCGGCGACATGCCCCTCGTACGCCATCAGCCCCACCAGCCGGAAACCCGGCCGACGCGTGACGGACCGGGCCAGCTCGGCGAGCTGAGCGGGCTCGCGCAGCGGAGAGCGCCGCGCGCCGACCCGGACGCGGCCGCCCAGCAGGCGCAGCGCGGTGTCCAGTTCGAGACAGACCCGGATCTCCTCCGTGCCGCCCGCGCGGGCCCGGTCGATGAGCTCCAGCTGCGCCGGGTCGTCGACCATCACCGTCACGGTGGCGGCGAGCTTGGGGTCGCCCGCGAGCTCCGCGAAACCCGCGCGGTCCGCGGACGGGTAGGCGAGCAGCACGTCCTCGAAACCGGCCCGTGCCAGCCAGATCGACTCGTCCAGCGTGAACGACATGGTCCCCGCGAACCCGTCCATGGCCAGAACCCGTTCGAGCAGCGCCCGGCAGCGCACCGACTTGCTGGCGACACGAACCGGCTTGCCGCCCGCTCTGCGCACCAGATCTCGGGCATTGGCGTCGAACGCCTCGAGATCGACGATCGCGAGCGGTGCGTCGAGATGGGCGGTGGCCCTGTCGTAGCGGGCCCGGTCAGCGGCACGGGGAGTCATGGACCGAGCTTGCCAGACACGATTACCCCGGGGTAGGGGATGTTCTGGGCAGATCCCCACGGACCACCGGCGCGTGGCCGAGGTGGTCGGCCGTGCCCGTTAGAGTGACGGCACGAAGTGATGAACGGCCCTGCCCCGGGCGGTGGTAGGCCGGCGGGACGTGGTCGAGCAACAGGGGGTGGCATGAGCACGGAGGCACAGCGCCCTTCCGGCCCGCAGCCCCCGCCCCGCTCCCGCATCTCGGACGCGCTCCTGCCTCCGGACGCCGCCGGCCCGCCGTCGCATCCGTCGTCCCGCGATGACGGCGCAACCGGGTCCGCGCCCGGTGCGGCCCGCCGCCCGGCATCCGGCGACCGGCCACCCCCCGGTGCGGCCCCCCGCCATGACGACCCCGTCGCACCAAGGCGCGCCCCGGACACTCCCGCACCCGGTCGGCCGGCATCGCTCCCGCGCCCGTCCAACAGCACCACCGACACCCGCCTCCCGCCGACCCCTCAGCGGCCGACGGCTCCATCCCCGCCGCACGCGGAAGGTGCTCAGCCGTCCCGTCCCGGCCGGGCCGTCGGCGCGCCTGAGCGGCCGGCGGCTGCGGACCGCGGTCGTGCCGTGCCTGCGTCGCGCGCCGAAGGCGCGGGGAACGCCCGTCCCGGTCAGGTGTCCGGCACACCCGGGCGTCCGAGCGCTCCGGGCTCCGGGCCGGCGGCCCCCGGGCCCCGCAGGTCCGATTCCGCGGGCAACCCGGAGCACCCGACGGGTCCGGTCACGCCTTCCGTGGGGCAGGCTTCCCGTGCCGCGCAGCCGTCCGCCGGGCGGCCGGCTTCCCCGCCGAGTCACCCCGCTCCGCCGCCGCGTACCGCAGGGGCAGGGGCTTCCCGGCCCGACCAGGCCGGCCGGGCACCCGGGTGTCCGACTGGCCCCGCCGGGCCGCAGCCCCCCGCCGTGCCGCAGGCCCGCGTCGAAGGCGCGACGGCGGCCCCGCGCGAGGCGGGTGGCTCGGCCCGGCCTTCAGGCGGAACGCCGCCGCCCGCACGGCCGGTGACGCCACCGGTCCGTGCCGACGGGGCGATCCCCGAGGTCGAGACCACCACCCGGCTTCGCCCCGTCACCGACCGGCCACCGTCCCGGCCGCTGCCCCCGCCACGGCCACCGCGCCCCGTCGGCAGCGTCGACATGACGCCGCGGCCCGATGCGCCGCGGCCGCCCGGGCAGCTGTGGATCCCGCCGGAGACACCGGCCGAGATGACCACGCGGCTGCGACCCGTCCCCGCACGGCATCCCGCGCGGACCGTCGGGGCCCTCGTCTCCGTCGTGCTCGGGCTCGGTCTGATCGGCGGTGCCGTCACCGGCACCTGGCTGACCGGCGACTCGAGCGCCGACACCGCGGACGGCGCCACCTACGCACAGGTGCGCGCCGCCTGGCACAGCGTCCCCGTGGACACCCTGTTCCCCCGTACCCTCACCGGCGACGACGCCGGCCCGGGCGGTGCCGACCGGATGTGGACGCGGATCGCCGTCGCACCCGACGGCGACTGCGCGGCCGCCCTCGACCCGCTGCTCACCAAGGCGCTCGAGCCCGTGGGCTGCGCCCGTGTGCTGCGCGCCACGTACACCGACGCGACTGCCAGCAGCGTCATCACCGTCGGGCTCGTCTTCACGGAGGCGGACCGGCAGGGGATGCTCGCTCTGCACAACCGGTTCACGACCGAGTCGCTCGGCGAGCGCACCGACCTGATGCCCGGAACCTTCCCGGCGAAGGGCACCGTCGCCGCCGGTTTCGGCAGCGCCCAGCGTGCCAGCTGGACGGTCAAGGTCGTGACCGAGGCCCCCGTCGTCGTCTACGCGGTCTCCGGATTCGCCGACGGCCGTGCCGTCAGCGACCCGCAACCCGCCGACGACGCCCGGGCCAAGGGCGCGACGAGCGCCCCCGCCCAGGCCGGGCTCGGCCATGAGGCCGCCGGTGTCGCGAAGCGCATCGAGGAGGGCCTGCGCCGCGCCGTCGGCGAGGGCAAGGACGGCAGCGTGGGCGGGAACGAGGTCGGGGACGGGAGCCAAGACGTGGACGCGAGTCAGGACCGCGCCACGGCCGGCGCCACCGGCCACGGCACGGACCACGGCACGGACCACGGCACGGAGAGGTCCCCATGAGACGCCTGCCCACCCGCCGTCCCCTCGCCCTCCGCTTCGTCGCCGCCTTCGCCGCCACCGCATTCGTCGTGCTGCCCGCCACCCCCGCGCACGCCGACGGCATCCGGGCCCAGCAGTGGAGCCTCGAGGCGATGCACACGGAACAGGCGTGGCAGACGACCAAGGGCGAGGGCATGACCGTCGCGGTGCTCGACACCGGCGTGGACGACCTGCACCCCGACCTGGCCGGTTCCGTACTGCCCGGCAAGGACTTCATCGGCTTCGGCGCCGCCCGCGGCGACCGCGCATGGGCGCGGCACGGCACCGCGATGGCCGGCATCGTCGCGGGCCACGGCCACGGCCCGGGCCGGGAGTCCGGCGTGCTCGGTATCGCCCCGGAGGCGAAGATCCTGCCGGTCCGGGTCATCCTCGAGGGCAGTGACAAGGCCCGCGACCGGGCCCGCAAGTCCCGCGGCACCGCCCTGGCCCAGGGCATCCGCTGGGCGGCAGACCAGGGCGCCGACGTCATCAACCTCTCACTCGGCGACGACAGCGAGTCGGCCCACCCCGAGGCCGCCGAGGACGCGGCCGTCCAGTACGCCCTCTCGAAGGGCTCGGTCGTCGTCGCCTCCGCCGGCAACGGCGGCGAGAAGGGCGACCGCGTCTCGTACCCCGCGGCCTACCCGGGCGTCATCGCGGTGACCGCCGTCGACCGGTGGGGCACCCACGCCTCGTTCTCCACCCGCCGGTGGTACGCCACCGTCAGCGCCCCGGGCGTCAACATCGTGATCGCCGACCCCGACGGCCGCTACTACGAGGGGTGGGGCACCAGCGCCGCCGCGGCCTTCGTGTCCGGCGCGGTCGCCCTCGTACGCTCGGCGTATCCCGAGCTGACGCCCGCCCAGGTCAAGCAGCTCCTCATGGACACCGCACGCGACGCCCCCGAGGGCGGCCGCGACGACGCCAAGGGCTACGGCATGGTCGACCCGGCGGCGGCGATCACCGAGGGCGCGAAGCTGCGCCCCGGCGACCTGAAGGCGGCCACCGCGGGATACGGCAAGGAGTACTTCGGCCCCGGCCCGACGCCGGCCGACGAGGACGCCGGTGTCGGCGGCTGGCTGGCCGCGGCCGCCGGTGGCGCCGGCGCTCTGCTGTTGGCCACAGCCGTCGCCCTCTGGCGCGGCGGCCGCACCCGCCGTCCCTGACCGGCGCCGTCCCCGACCGGCGCCGCGTACCCGCGTCCTCGACCGGCCGCAGGCCCGAACCGGCAGGACGCTAGGCTCGTCGGGTGGCGCTCAAGAACATTCCCGATCCCGGTTTCTCCGACGACGACGGCACCGCCGACCCGGCCCTGGAGGCGGCACTCGCCGCCTGGGCCGAGGACCGCACCGCCGAACAGCCGGTCCTGGAGGCGCTGCGTGGCGCCCGGCTCCTGGTTCCCGTGGTCGCCGTGCTCGGCGAGGTAGAGGAGGACGCGGCGACCGGCCTGCGCCGCGAGAAGACCAGCGACATGGCCGTGCCGACGCTCACGGCCGGCTCCCGCCGCGCCCTCCCGGCGTTCACCTCGATCGCGTCACTCGCCCGGTGGGACCCGGAGGCCCGCCCCGTCGCCGTGCCTCTGCACCAGGCGCTCCAGGCCGCCGCCCACGAGAAGGCGGACACCCTTGTCCTCGATCTGGCCGGGCCCGTGACGTACCAGCTGAACGGTCCCGCGCTGCTCGCTCTCGCCGAGGGCCGCACGAGCACCGACCCGCTCGTCGACCCCGCGGTCACCGGAGCGCTGCGGACGGCGCTCGCCGCGGAACCCGCGGTGCTGCGCGCCCACCTCGGTCGCGGCCGGGACTCCGACGGCACGCTGGCGCTGGTCCTGGCGGCGGACACGGCGCCCGTGGAGGCCGGCCGGCGTGTCGCGCAGGCGCTGGCGGCCGACGACGTACTGAGGGCCCGCCTGGTACGGGGCCTCGACCTGGCGCTGCTGCCGGCCGGGGCCGCCGCACCGGGCGAGCCCTTCTACGTAAGGGAAGCGGAACAGGAGGAGCCGGGTCAGCCGTAGACGGGGCCGGTGTACTTCTCGCCGGGGCCCTGACCCGGCTCGTCCGGCACCAGCGACGCCTCACGGAACGCGAGCTGGAGCGACTTCAGACCGTCCCGCAGCGGCGCCGCGTGGAAGGAGCTGATCTCCGTCGTACTGGCGTCGAGCAGTCCGGCAAGGGCGTGGACGAGCTTGCGTGCCTCGTCCAGGTCCTTGTGGTCCTCGGCGTCCTCGGTGAGGCCGAGCTTCACCGCTGCCGCACTCATCAGGTTCACCGCGACCGTGACGATCACCTCGACGGCCGGGACCTCGGCGATGTCACGCGCCATGGCATCGAAGTCGGGCGATTCGGGTGATCCGGGTGTTTCGCTGGGGGAGGTCGCGTCACTCATGAGGCACACGATATGCCCCGCTGCGCGCGCCCCGGCCCCGACCGCCGGTTAGCAGCGGCCCCCGGGAGCTGCTAACCTTGTGTGATGACCGGCTGGACACGTCCGTGACCAGCCCACAAGTGGAGGCTCCGATTCTCCCACCTGGCCGTCCCCTGGGGACGGCGGGTCACCGGTCAGGCGGCCACCATCGTTCCGTACGGACGATGGAGTCGCCCGATGTGCGCCCCGCGGTCGACCGCGGCGGTGCTCCGGTATCCACGGAGCTGCCGCCTGTGTCCCGTCCGGGGCGTTTTTGACGTCTCGGCGCGGTTGGTCTGACGAAACAGACGTGTGCGCGGCTGTCTGCCAGACATCCGCGTGATGCTACTTAGGAGGATCCATCAGCGCCGAGCCCCGCATCAACGACCGGATTCGCGTTCCCGAAGTGCGACTTGTCGGTCCCAGCGGCGAGCAGGTCGGGATTGTTCCGCTTGCCAAGGCCCTTGAGCTTGCTCAGGAGTACGACCTCGACCTCGTCGAGGTGGCGGCGACCGCCCGCCCGCCCGTGTGCAAGCTCATGGACTACGGGAAGTTCAAGTACGAGTCGGCCATGAAGGCCCGTGAGGCGCGCAAGAACCAGGCGCACACGGTCATCAAGGAGATGAAGCTCCGGCCGAAGATCGACCCGCACGACTACGACACCAAAAAGGGTCACGTCGTCCGGTTCCTCAAGCAGGGTGACAAGGTCAAGATCACGATCATGTTCCGTGGTCGCGAGCAGTCCCGCCCCGAGCTTGGCTTCCGTCTGCTGCAGCGTCTCGCGGCGGACGTCGAGGACCTCGGCTTCATCGAGTCGAACCCGAAGCAGGACGGCCGAAACATGATCATGGTTCTCGGCCCCCACAAGAAGAAGACCGAGGCCATGGCCGAGGCGCGTGAGGCCCAGGCCGCACGCAAGGCGGAGCGCCAGGGTTCGCACGAGGACGAGGGCGAAGGCGTCGACGCCGCCGCCCCGACCGACACACCGTCCGAGGCATGACCGACGGGCTGCCCCTGCGGCAGCCCCGGTCCACCACGGAATCCATAACCACGATCTGACGCTCCCGCAGTCCGGTGCCCGCACCGGGGGAGCGCCACTGATGAGGAGATACGGCGCTATGCCGAAGAACAAGACGCACAGCGGTGCCAAGAAGCGCTTCAAGATCACCGGCTCCGGCAAGGTGCTCCGTGAGCGTGCCGGCAAGCGCCACCTGCTCGAGCACAAGCCGTCCACGCTGACGCGTCGCCTCACCGGCAACGCGGAGATGGCTCCGGCCGACGCCAAGAAGATCAAGAAGCTTCTCGGCAAGTGACGTTCCGCGTCCCCGGTGACGGGGACGGGACGCCGAGACCGGGACCAATTCGTTTTCGGGCCGTGTGAGCACACCCGCGGCCCCGCTACAAGGAGTCAAAAGTGGCACGCGTCAAGCGGGCAGTCAACGCCCACAAGAAGCGCCGGGCGATCCTCGAGCAGGCCAGCGGTTACCGCGGTCAGCGTTCGCGCCTGTACCGCAAGGCCAAGGAGCAGGTCACCCACTCCCTGGTCTACAACTACAACGACCGCAAGAAGCGCAAGGGCGACTTCCGTCAGCTGTGGATCCAGCGCATCAACGCCGCTGCCCGCCAGAACGGCATGACGTACAACCGCCTCATCCAGGGTCTGAAGGCCGCCAACATCGAGGTGGACCGCAAGATCCTGGCCGAGCTCGCCGTGAACGACGCCAACGCGTTCGCCGCGCTCGTCGAGGTCGCGCAGAAGGCCCTGCCGAGCGACGTCAACGCCCCCAAGGCTGCCTGACACCCGCACAGAGCCGACCGGACCCGCAGGCCCTCGGCCTGCGGGTCCGGTTTTTCTTGGGGGCTCGCTTCACCACCGGGGCGCTTTATGCGGAGTGTCGACGGTCGATCATGCTCGGTCCCTCGTTCCTCGGGACCTCCGCGTGTCCTCCACTTTCGACACTCGCGCGCCCCCTCGGCACGCTCGCCGAGGCCCACGGCCGGGTGCCGAAGCCCCGCGGCGCCCGCCCGGCCGCACGCAACGAGACACTTCCCGAAACCGGACCGTGAGAGAGGGCCGTCGAGCCGCATGCCGACCCCCGAGCTGATCTCCCCCCGCTCCCCCCGCGTCGTCGCCGCACGGCGGCTAGCCAAGCGCAACTTCCGGGGGAAGGACCGCCTGTTCATCGCCGAGGGGCCGCAGGCCGTCCGAGAGGCCGTCGCCCACCGCGGGCCCGACGGCGAAGCGACACTGGTCGAGCTGTTCACCACCGTCGAGGCCGCCGAGCGCCACGCCGACATCGTCGACGCCGCCCTCGCTGCCGGAGCCCGCGTCCACCACGCCGCGGACACCGTGCTGGCCGAGGTCTCCCAGACCGTCACCCCGCAGGGGCTCGTCGGTGTCTGCCGGTTCCTCGACTCCCCCTTCGAGGACATTCTGGAGGCCCGGCCCAGGCTCGTCGCGGTACTCGCCCACGTACGCGACCCCGGTAACGCCGGCACCGTGCTGCGCTGCGCCGACGCGGCGGGGGCGGACGCGGTGATCCTCACCGACGCGTCCGTGGACCTCTACAACCCCAAGTCCGTGCGGGCGTCCGTCGGCTCCCACTTCCATCTGCCGGTCGCCGTAGGCGTACCCGTCGAGCAGGCCGTCCGGGGGCTGCGCGAGGCGGGCGTACGCGTCCTCGCCGCCGATGGGGCGGGCGAGGACGACCTCGACGACGAACTCGACGCCGGCACCATGGGCGGCCCCACCGCCTGGATCTTCGGCAACGAGGCATGGGGGCTGCCGGAGGAGACCCGCGCGCTCGCCGACGCCGTCGTACGCGTCCCCATCCACGGAAAGGCCGAGAGCCTGAACCTGGCGACCGCCGCTGCCGTATGTCTCTACGCGTCGGCGCGCGCCCAGCGCGCCGGGGCCAAGGGTGCCCCCGCGACCTGAGGACCACTCGCTCAGGGGGTCGGCGACGTCACTTTCAGCTAGTAGGGTGACGCACTCGGGGGCCCACTGCGCCGGCGGAGAGGTGGGGTACGGGGACATGACGGTCGGGACCAGCAGGCCGGCAGCAGAGCCACAGGACGCGGCCCCGTGGGGCCACGAGCCGTCCCGGGTCGACCCCGACGACCTCCCCGACGGTCTCGTGATCGCCGACGAGCGCGGCCTCGTCGTCTGCTTCAACGAGGCCGCCGTCCGCATCACCGCCGTCACCAGGACCGACGCCATCGGGCTGCCGCTGGAACGCGTACTGCCGCTCGAGGACCTCAAGGGCCGCCGCTGGTGGGCCCTGACCGACCCGTACGGCGGGCTCGCCACCCGCGTCGGCCAGCCCGAGCGCAATCTGCTGCTGCCCGGCGGCCGCGAGGTCCTCGTCTCGGCCCGCTATGTGCGCGACCTCCCCACCGGGCCGCTGCGGCGGCTCGTGGTCACCCTCCGCGGCACGGAGGCCCGCCGCCGCAGCGAACGCAGCAACGCCGAGCTCATCGCCACCGTCGCCCACGAGCTGCGCTCCCCCCTGACCTCCGTCAAGGGCTTCACGGCCACGCTGCTCGCCAAGTGGGAACGGTTCACCGACGACCAGAAGCGGCTGATGCTGGAGACCGTCGACGCCGACGCAGGCCGTGTCACCCGCCTCATCGCCGAACTCCTCGACATCTCCCGCATCGACTCCGGCCGCCTCGAGGTGCGCCGTCAGCCGGTCGACCTCGGTGCCGCCGTACGCCGCCACGTCGACGCGCACGTGGCCGCCGGCCAGGCCCCCGACCGGTTCCGCGTCCGGGTCACCGGCCCGCTGCCCGATCTGTGGGCCGACCCCGACAAGGTCGACCAGGTGCTGGGCAACCTGCTGGAAAACGCGGTGCGGCACGGAGAGGGAACTGTCACCATCGACATAGCGCCCTCGCAAGCCGCAGGCGAGCAGACCGGTGCCGGCACAGCCGTCACCGTGACCGACGAGGGCCCGGGCATTCCGGAGGAGTCGATGAGCCGAGTCTTCACCCGCTTCTGGCGGGGGAGCAAGCGCGGCGGCACCGGCCTCGGTCTGTACATCGTCAAGGGCATCGTCGAGGCGCACGGCGGGACGATCACCGTCGGCCGGGGACCCGGCGGCGGTGCCGAGTTCCGATTTACGTTGCCCGTCGGCACCCCGGCACACCTCCTCTAGCGGTCGTCCAAGGCCGCCGCAGGAGGGTCCGGGCGGCCCGCGGGCTCATTCGCCGCACCACACCCCGTTAGACTCGACCTTTGGCACCTTTGCGTCCTCGGTCGTCCCTGACGTGCGGGGTCCCCAGCCAGACCATCGGAAGTACGGGAAGAGATGTCCGCACCCAATAAGTCGTACGACCCTGTTGAAGTCGAGGCACTGAAACCGGAAGAGATCGAGCGCATGCGGGACGAGGCGCTCGCCGCCTTCGCCGCCGCAGACTCCCTCGAGGCGCTCGCACACGCGAAGTCCGCGCACACCTCCGGCACCTCGCCGCTCTCCCTCGCCAACCGCGAGATCGGCGCACTGCCGCCGCAGGCCAAGGCGGAGGCCGGCAAGCGCGTGGGCCAGGCCCGCGCCGAGGTCGGCAGGGCGTTCGCCGCCCGCCAGGCCGAACTCGAGGCCGAGCGCGACGCCCGGGTGCTCGTCGAGGAGGCCGTGGACGTCACGCTGCCCCACGACCGCGTCCCCGCCGGTGCCCGCCACCCGCTGACCACGCTCTCCGAGCGCATCGAGGACGTCTTCGTGGCCATGGGCTACGAGGTCGCCGAGGGCCCGCAGGTCGAGGCCGAGTGGTTCAACTTCGACGCGCTCAACATCGGCCCCGACCACCCGGCGCGCGGCGAGCACGACACCTTCTTCGTCAAGGACGAGCAGGGCGGCGCGGACTCCGGTGTGGTGCTGCGCACCCACACCTCACCCGTCCAGATCCGCTCGCTCATCGACCGGGAGCCCCCGGTCTACGTGATCTGCCCCGGCCGGGTGTACCGCACCGACGAGCTGGACGCCACGCACACCCCCGTCTTCCACCAGGTCGAGCTGCTCGCCGTCGACGAGGGCCTGACCATGGCCGACCTGAAGGGCACCCTCGACCACATGGTCCAGGCGCTGTTCGGCGAGGGCATGAAGACCCGGCTGCGGCCCAACTTCTTCCCCTTCACCGAGCCGTCCGCCGAGATGGACATGGTCTGCTACGTCTGCCGCGGCGAGTCCGTCGGCAACCAGGACCGGCCCTGCCGCACCTGCTCCAGCGAGGGCTGGATCGAGCTCGGCGGCTGCGGCATGGTCAACCCGAAGGTGCTCACCGCCTGCGGCGTCGACCCCGCCAGGTACAGCGGGTTCGCCTTCGGATTCGGCATCGAGCGGATGCTGATGTTCCGCCACAACGTCGAAGACATGCGAGACATGGTCGAGGGTGACGTCCGGTTCACCCGGCCGTTCGGGATGGAGATCTGATGCGGGTCCCGCTTTCTTGGCTGCGGGAGTACGTCGACCTGCCGGCGACGGAGACCGGCCGCGACGTCCAGGCCAAGCTCATCGCCGCCGGCCTCGAGGTCGAGACCGTCGAGCAGCTCGGCGCCGGGCTCAAGGGCCCCCTCGTCGTCGGCCAGGTCCTGACCATCGAGGAGCTGACGGAGTTCAAGAAGCCGATCCGCTTCTGCACCGTCGACGTCGGTCGGGCCAACGGCACCGGCGAGCCGCAGGAGATCGTCTGCGGCGCCCGCAACTTCTCCGTCGGCGACAAGGTCGTCGTGGTCCTCCCGGGCGCCGTGCTGCCCGGCGACTTCGCGATCGCCGCCCGTAAGACGTACGGCAAGACGTCCCACGGCATGATCTGCTCCGGCGACGAGCTCGGCATGGGCGACGACGGCAGCAACGGCATCATCGTGCTCCCGCCCGAGCACGAGGTCGGCACCGACGCGATCGAGCTGCTTCAGCTCGTCGACGAGGTCCTCGACATCGCCGTCACCCCCGACCGCGGCTACGCCCTGTCGATGCGCGGGGTCGCCCGCGAGGCGGCCACCGCCTACGGGCTGCCGCTGCGCGACCCGGCGCTGCTCGACGTACCCGGCCCCAATTCGTACGGCTACGGCGTCAAGGTCGACGACCCGGTCGGCTGCGACGGCTTCACCGCGCGCACCGTCGTCGGCCTCGAGCCCGAGGCACGCTCGCCGATCTGGCTGCAGCGCCGGCTGCAGAAGGCCGGAATGCGCCCGATCTCCCTCGCCGTCGACATCACCAACTACGTGATGCTCGAACTGGGCCAGCCGCTGCACGCCTACGACCGCTCCCGTCTCGACGGGCCGATCGGGGTGCGTCGCGCCGAGCCCGGCGAGAAGCTCACCACCCTCGACGGGGTCAAGCGCGTGCTCGACGCGGAGGACCTCGTCATCACCGACAACCGCGGGCCCATCGGCCTCGCGGGCGTCATGGGCGGCTCCGACACGGAGATCGCCGACCACGACGACACCGCCGGTGCCACCACCGAGGTCGTGATCGAGGCCGCGCACTTCGACCCGGTCGCCATCGCCCGCACGGCGCGCCGCCACAAGCTGTCCTCGGAGGCGTCCAAGCGCTTCGAGCGCGGCGTCGACCCGCAGGCCGCGGCCGCTGCCGCGCAGCGCACGGTCGACCTGCTGGTGCTCCTCGCCGGCGGCACCGCGGAGGGCGGCGTCACCCAGGTCGTCGCGCCCGGCGTGCCGCGGACGATCGCCATGCCCGCCGACCATCCCGACCGGGTCGCCGGCGTCACCTACGGCCGCGAGACCGTGGTGCGCCGCCTCCAGGAGGTCGGCTGCGACGTGTACGGGCAGGACGAGCTCATCGTCACCGCCCCCTCGTGGCGGCCCGACCTCACCGAGCCCAACGACCTCGCGGAAGAGGTCATCCGGCTCGAGGGCTACGAGAACCTCCCGTCGACGCTGCCCACGCCGCCGTCCGGCCGCGGGCTCACCGCCCGCCAGCGGCTGCACCGGCGTGTCGGCCGGGCCCTGGCCGGTGCGGGTTACGTCGAGGCGCCGAACTATCCCTTCATCGGCGAGCCGGTCCTCGACCGGCTCGGCCTGGAGGCGGACGACGCCCGCCGCCGGGTCGTGGGGCTCGTCAACCCGCTCTCCGACGAGGAGCCCGCGCTGCGCACCACGCTGCTGCCCGGCCTTCTCGGCGCGCTACGCCGCAACGACGGCCGCGGCAGCCACGACCTGGCGCTCTTCGAGACCGGTCTGGTCTTCCGCCCCACCGGCGAGGAGCGCCCCGCGGTACGGCTCCCCGTCGACCGCCGCCCCACCGAGGAGGAGATCGCCGGGCTCGACGCCGCACTGCCCCGCCAGCCGCGCCGCGTCGCCGTCGTCCTCGCGGGCGCCCGCGAGCAGGACGGCTGGTGGGGCAAGGGCCGCCCGGCCGACTGGGCCGACGCGATCGAGGCCGGCCGACTGGTCGCCCGTGAGGCGGGCGTCGAGCCGACGATCCGCGCCGACCGGCACGCGCCGTGGCACCCGGGCCGCTGCGCCGCGCTGTACGCGGTGGTGGACGGCGAGGAGACCCTCGTCGGCCACGCGGGCGAACTGCATCCGCGCGTCGTCAAGGCGCTGCATCTGCCGGACCGCACCTGTGCGATGGAGCTGGAGCTCGACGTGCTGGAGCGGGCGGCGACCGGCGTCGTCCAGGCTCCGCGGATCTCCACGTTCCCGGTCGCCACGCAGGACGTCGCGCTCGTCGTCTCCGACGACGTGCCCGCTGCGGACGTCGAGTCCGCGCTGCGCGAGGGCGCGGGTGAACTGCTGGAGTCCATCCGTCTGTTCGACGTCTTCACCGGCGAGCAGATCGGGGCCGGCCGCAAGTCGCTCGCGTACGCGCTGCGCTTCCGCGCGGCGGACCGCACGCTGACCGTCGACGAGGCGTCGGCCGCGCGGGACGCGGCGGTGGCACTGGCGTCGGAGCGCACAGGAGCGGTGCTGCGGGGCGCGTGAGCCCCGGTCGTCTCTTCGGGGCCCGGTCCGCCGACGCGTGTGCGCCGGCGGACCGGGCCCTTCGCTTGCCCCGGTTGCCGCTGCGCGGGGCGTTCTCCCCTCCCCGCCCCTTCTCGAGGCCGGGGGCTCCGCTCCGGACTCCGAACGGGTTCCGCCCCGGGCCCCGAACGGGGCTTAGGTCCGCCCTTCGGGCGGTGTTCGGGCTTCGCCCCGGACCGGGTACCGCGCTTCGCGCGGTGGCCTCAATCCCCGGCCGGGCTGGACATGCCGCTGCGCGGCAATCAGCCCGGCCGGGCGACTTCAGCCTCGCTGGAGGGCCTCCCACGGCTGCCGCGTAGGGGGAGTTCGAGGCGCGGGGTTCGGGGCGGAGCCCTGACGGGACCGGCCACACTCAGCCCCGCCGGCGATTGAGGCGCGGGGGGCGCGGGGGGAGCCCCCGGAACACCGCGCGAAGCGCGGTACGGGGTCCGGGGCTTGCCCCGGTTTCGGGAAGGGGTGGGGAGGGGACAAGCCCGCCGCAGGCGCCACCCGCACCCGCAGGCGCCACCCGGCCAAGACCCAACGGCACGCGCGCCGTCCGCCCTGCCGCGGAGTGTCGGGCAGATCAGCAGGACGAACGGCGCGATCAAGGCCGCCGCACTGTACGAGGGGGAGCCGGCGGCCCGGCCGCCTCCCGGGGAGAGGCAGTTCAGTCAACAGCCCCCGGCCCGCCGTCGGCAGGGCACGCAATCCATGGAAAGGCACACTCTTTTCGCACCCCGTGCGAATCGGTCTCCACTACCCTGAGCGGACGCGAGCCACCGGAGCGTGCCATGCAGCCCAACACCCTGCTCGACGCCCTGCTCGAAGAGGCGGGCTTCTCCCACGCGGGGCTCGCCGCCCGTGTCAACCGGGCGGGTTCGGCCAGGGGAATGGCGCTGCGTTACGAACACACCGCCGTGGCCCGGTGGTTGAAGGGGCAGCGGCCCCGCGGCCAGGTGCCCGATCTGATCTGCGAGGTGCTCGCGGGACGGCTGCGGCGCGTGGTCACCCTCGACGACATCGGTCTCGGCGTACCGGCACCGGACCGGGCCGTGCCGCACGGCTCGTCGCTTTCCGGGTTCGTGGAGCGCGCCACCGCGCAGTGGCGGTACGAGGCCCAGCAGCGACAACGGCCGCAAGGCGCGGGGGAAGCCGCCGAGCCCGCCGTCACCGGCACCCCCGCGGTGATGCCGGTCTGGGAGTGGGAGAACCCGCCGGAGGACTCGGACGTCTCGCGCGACGGCCGTACCCGTGTCGGCACCGCCGACATCGAGATGCTCCGGGCGGCCCGTGCGCACTACGAGCTGATGTACCGGCGGACGGGAGGTGTCGCGACCCGCACCCGCGTCGTCGGCTTCCTCAACGCGGAGACGGCACCGCTGCTGCGCGGCTCGTACGGCGACGCGCTGGGCCGCCGGCTGCACCGTGCCGCCGGGGGCCTGGTCGCGGTGGCCGGCATCTGCTCCTACGACTCGGACGCGCACGGCCCGGCGCAGCGCTACTTCCACCAGGCACTGCGCCTGGCGAAGGCGAGCGGGGACCGGGGGCTCGGTGCGTACGTCGTCGCGCTGCTGGTCAACCAGTCGCTGTTCATGTCGGAGCACCGGCAGGCCGTCGCCTTCGCAGAGGCGGCGCTGCGCGCGGCAGGCCCTCGGCTCACTCCGGCTCTTGCCGCCGACCTGTACGCGATGCAGGCCAAGGCGTACGCACATCTCGGCGATGCCACCGGGGCGCTGACCTGCATCCGGCGTGCGGAGTCGGAGGCGGCGCGGATCCGCCCGGGGCATGAGCCGGAGGAGACGGGTTATGTCCAGCCGGGTCTGGTCGACGTACAGGTCGCGGAGGCGCTGCTCGGTCTGGGTGATCTCACGGCGGCCAGGGCACATGCGGCGGCCGCCGTCGGCACGCCGGCGCACGACCGCGGCCGGGTGCACCGGCTCGCCATGCTGTGCCACATCGAGCTGCGGCAGGGTGAGCCGGACCGTGCGGCGCGGACCGCGGCGGAGATGCTGGAGCGGGCCGGGGGGATGGAGTCGCAGCGGTTGCGGGACCGGCTGCGGGCGGTGCGTGAGCATCTGGCGGCAAGCGGCTGCGCCGGCGCGAGGGAGACCGCCGAACTCATCACAGGAGCGCTGCGCGTTCCCCTCTGACCGCGCTCCTGCTGCCATGTTGCCATCCTCTTGTCGAAAGGTGGCAGAAACGTGCAGTGGACGAACTTAAGCGAACAAACCGTGTACGAGAATCGCTGGTTCAGGGTCAATCTCGCGGATGTCGAGTTGCCCGACGGCCGGCGCCTGGACCACTTCCTGGTCCGCCTCCGCCCGGTCGCCGTCGCGACGGCGGTCAATGACGCCAACGAGGTACTGATGCTCTGGCGGCACCGGTTCATCACCGACAGCTGGGGATGGGAGCTCGCCGCCGGTGTCGTCGAGGAGGGCGAGGACGTTCGGGCGGCGGCGGCCAGGGAGATGGAGGAGGAGACGGGCTGGCGGCCCGGCCCCCTCCGCCATCTGCTGACCGTGGAGCCGTCCAACGGCCTCACTGACGCCCGCCACCATCTCTACTGGGCCGAGGACGCCGCGTACACCGGCCACCCTGTGGACGACTTCGAGTCCTCGCGCCGTGCCTGGGTCCCGCTCAAGCTGGTACCCGACATGATCGCCCGCGGCGAGATCCCGGCCGCCGGTATGGCGGCCGGGCTGCTGATGCTGCACCACCTGCGACTCGGCTGACGGCCGACCCCGGCGGCAGCGCTCGGGCCGGCCGCCGAAGGGGCCGGGCCCCGCGGCCGGACACCGCGCCGGACGGCCCCCGCGGGCGCCGGACCGGGCCGGCCGCCGGAAGGGCCGGCTGCGTCAGGAGTACGGGTAGAAGCCGGATCCCGTCTTGCGGCCCAGCCGGCCCGCGTCCACCATCCGCTGCAGCAGCGGAGGAGCGGCGTACAGCGGCTCCTTGAACTCCGCGTACATGCTGTCGGCGACCGAGGCCACGGTGTCGAGGCCGATCAGGTCGGAGAGCTTCAGCGGTCCCATCGGGTGGGCGCAGCCCATCTCCATGCCGTTGTCGATGTCCTCGCGCGACGCGATGCCGGACTCGAACATCCGGATCGCGGAAAGGAGGTACGGGATGAGAAGGGCGTTGACCACGAAGCCGGAGCGGTCCTGGGCGCGGATCGGGTGCTTGCCCAGTACCTGCTGCACCACTGCCTCCGACCGCTTGACGGTCTCCTCGGAGGTGGTCAGCGCCGGAATCAGCTCGACGAGCTTCTGCACCGGGGCCGGGTTGAAGAAGTGGATGCCGATGACCTGGTCGGGGCGCGAGGTCGCGACGGCCAGCTTCACCAGCGGGATGGAGGAGGTGTTGGAGGCGAGAATCGCGTCCTGGCGGGTCACCACCTGGTCCAGTACCTGGAAGATCTCAGTCTTGACCTGCTCGTTCTCGACGACGGCCTCGATGACGAGGTCGCGGTCGGCGAACTCCCCGAGATCGGTCGTGAAGCTCAGCCTGTCCAGAGTGGCGTCGCGCTCCGCCTCGCTGATCTTGCCGCGTTCAGCGGCCTTGGAGAGGGAGTTGAACAGCCGGGTGCGACCGATCTCCAGGGCCTCGCCCGTGGTCTCCGCCACCTTCACCTCGAGGCCGCTGCGGGCACACACCTCCGCGATGCCCGCGCCCATCTGGCCGCAACCCACCACTCCGACGCGTGCAATGTCGGCCATTGAGTCCGTCACCTCGTGCCTTTCGCTGATCCTTCGGCCGGCAGGTCCCCCGTGTGGTTCCGGCGCCCGCCCGACCCCACGACGTTACTCCGGATGTGTGGATGCCCGAGCGCCCGGGGCGGGCATGATCTGCGGACACGGCGGTGCAGGCCGAGCCCGACAGAGGTGGGTATATGGGGCGTATCGGTAGAAGAGGGTTCGTGGTGTCAGCGGTCGGCGCGCTCGCCGCGTTCGCGACGGCCGGGGACGCGGCCGCCGGGCGTGCGGTGTCCGAGGGCCTGTCGCGGGGCCGGAAACGGGGCAGGGAGGGCCGGGAGGCGACGCGCGAGTTCCGCGGGATGTGGCTCGCCACCGTCGCGAACCGGGACTGGCCCTCGCGGCCGGGCCTCACGGCCGACCGGCAGCGTGCCGAACTGCTCTCGTACCTCGACACCGCGGTGGAGCGCCGGCTGAACGCCGTGGTGTTCCAGGTGCGGCCCACCGCGGACGCCCTGTGGCCCTCGCCGCACGAGCCGTGGAGTCAGTACCTGACCGGCGTCCAGGGCCGGGACCCGGGCTGGGACCCGCTCGGCACGGCGGTGCGCGAGGCACACCGGCGAGGTCTGGAGCTGCACGCCTGGTTCAACCCGTACCGCGTGGCCACGCACACCGACCCGACCCGCCTGGTCGAGAACCACCCGGCCCGGCTGCATCCGGAGTGGATCACCGCGTACGGCGGGAAGCTGTACTACGACCCGGGCGTCCCGGAGGTCAGGCGCTTCGTCCAGGACGCGATGATGGACGCCGTCGTCCGCTACGACGTCGACGCGGTCCACTTCGACGACTACTTCTACCCGTACCCGGTCCCCGACCTGGTCTTCGACGACGACGCGACCTTCGCGCGGTACGGCGGCGGGTTCGCCGACAAGGCCGCATGGCGCCGCGACAACATCGACCGGCTGGTGAGGGAGACGGCCGCGCGGATCAAGGCCGCGAAGCAGCACGTCCGTTTCGGGATCAGCCCCTTCGGCGTGTGGCGCAACGCCGCGACCGACCCGCTCGGATCGCGTACGGAGGCCGGTGTGCAGACGTACGACGACCTGCACGCGGACACCCGCCGCTGGGTGAAGGAGGGCTGGATCGACTACGTCGTGCCCCAGGTGTACTGGCACATGGGCTTCCCGCCTGCCGACTACGAGACCCTCGTGCCCTGGTGGGCCGAGGTGGCGAGCGGCACCGGTGTCGACCTCTTCATCGGGGAGGCCCTGTACAAGGCCGGTGCGCCGGGCCAGCCGGAAGCCTGGCAGGACCCTGCGGAACTCTCCCGGCACCTGACGTACGCCAAGAGGTTCCCGGAGGTCGGCGGTCACTGCTACTTCTCCGCGACGGAGGTCGTGGCCGACCCGATCGGCGCGATGTCCGAGGTCGTGGCCGACCACTACCAGGCCGAGGTTCCGCCGCCGGCCTGAGACCGGCGCCGGAGCGGCGGCGGATTCAGGTCTTCTCGTGGTGCCTGACGACGGTGTCGGGCCCGGGGGACATGAGCGTTTCGTGCCCGTCCTCGAAGCGGACGCGGAAGGGCGGACTGCCCTGCGGGCCCAGCACCTCGACGACTTCGGCGACCTTGTCGTGCTGTCCCACGGTCCTGCCGTGCACCAGCAGCGTGTCGCCCACGTTCGCTTGCATCGGGAGTGACCTCCTCGAGGCGGCTCGATGTGTCGAATAGTCCGTTTCCTCGAGTCTACGGCCGGGGGAGCCCACTGCACCTTCAGCTGCGCGACCGCTGAGTGACGGCGATGCACACCAGGACGGCGAGCGCCGCCGGCGTGGCCGCGGGCGACAGGTCCTCGCCGAGCAGCAGCACCGACCAGACCAGGGTCAGCAGCGGCTGGGCGAGCTGGAGCTGGCTCGCCCTGGCGACGCCGATCTCGGCCATGCCGCGATACCAGACGTACAGACCGAAGAACGTGGACCCGGCGGCGACCCAGAGCAGTCCGATGACGCCGTGCGCGCCCAGGTGGACCGGCTCGTACGCCAGGGCCACGGCGGAGCCGGCGAGGGCGAGCGGCAGGCACAGCACCAGGGCCCAGCCGATCACGTGCCAGCCGGGCATCTGCCGGGCGAGCCTGCCGCCCTCGGTGTAGCCGGCGGCGCACACCAGCAGCGCGCCGAACAGGTACAGGTCACCGGTGTGCAGGGTCCCGCCGCTCTGCTGCACCGTGAACGCGATCACGACTGCCGCGCCCGCGAGGGCCGCGGCCCAGAACATACGGGACGGCCGTCCTCCGGTGCGCAGAGCGGCGAACGCGGCCGTCGTCAACGGCAGCAGCCCCACGACCACGGCGGCGTGCGAGGAGGTCGACGTCTGCAGCGCCAGCGTCGTCAGCAGCGGGAAGCCCACGACCACGCCCCCGGCGACCGTCGCGAGGCCCACCCAGTGGCGGCGCTCCGGCAGCGGTACGCGCAGCGCGAGCAGGAACGTGCCCGCGACCGCCGCGGCGAGCACGCCGCGCAGAGCGGTCAGGGACCAGGGGCCGAAGCTCTCGAGGCCCCAGACCGTGGACGGAAACGTCAGGGAGAACGAGACGACGCCGAGGGCGGCGAGCAGGGTGCCCTTGCTGACCGCTATCGGCGTCCCGATGGTAGCGCTATCCTGTGCTGTCATGTACGAGCGTAGCAGTGTGGCTGACCTTGCGTCTTCTCTGAAGAGTGAGCTGAATCGCTATCCAGAAGGTGGAAAGCTGCCGTCGAGTCGAGCATTGGTCGAGCGCTTCCGGGTCTCCCCGGTGACGGTTTCCCGGGCACTCGCGCAGCTCGCCGCCGAGGGCCTCGTCGTCACCCGGCCCGGCGCGGGCGCCTACCGGGCGCGGCCGCGCCCCGACGCGCCACCCGCCGGCGACACCTCGTGGCAGGAGGTCGCACTCAGCGCCGACGCCGCGCCGGACATCGTGCCCAGAGCGGTCGACGCGGCAGGTGTCCTCGTCACCCTCGCCGCGCCGCCGACCGGTGTCGTCGAGTTCAACGGCGGCTATCTGCACCCCTCCCTCCAGCCGGAACGCGCCATGGCCGCCGCGCTCGCCCGCGCCGGGCGGCGACCGGGGGCCTGGGGCCGCCCGCCCACCGACGGGCTTCCCGAACTGCGTGAATGGTTCGCCCGGGGACTCGGCGGCACCGTCACAGCCGCCGATGTGCTGATCACCGCAGGCGGACAGTCGGCGCTGACCACCGCACTGCGCGCGCTGGCGCCACCCGGCGCGCGGGTCCTCGTCGAGTCGCCGACCTATCCGGGCATGCTGGCCATCGCCCGCGCCGCCGGACTGCGGCCCGTACCGGTGCCCGTGGACCCGGAAGGCGTGCGGCCCGACCTCCTCGCGGCGGCGTTCCGGGCCACCGGTGCGCGCGTCTTCGTCTGCCAGCCGCTCTTCCAGAACCCGACGGGCGCGGTCCTCGCACCCGAGCGCCGCGCCGGTGTGCTGCGCATCGCCCGCGAGGCCGGGGCCTTCGTCGTCGAGGACGACTTCGCCCGCCGTCTGGTCCACGACGATGCGGGCCCCCCGCCTCCTCCTCTGGTGGCGGACGACCACGACGGCGTCGTCGTGCACGTCAGTTCGCTCACCAAGGCGGCCTCGCCCAGCCTGCGAGTGGGCGTCCTCGCCGCGCGTGGCCCGGTGCTCGAACGGCTCCGCGCCATCCACGTCGTCGACAACTTCTTCGTTCCCCGCCCCTTGCAGGAAGCCGCTCTGGAGCTGGTCGGTGCGCCCGCGTGGAGCCGTCATCTGCGTACCGTCTCCGCCGAGCTGAAGAGCCGCCGCGACACCATGGCGGCCGCCCTCCGGCTGGAGCTGCCCGGACTCGCCCTGCCCCACGTCCCCGCCGGCGGCTACCACCTGTGGCTGCGGCTGCCCGACGGCACCGACGAGACCGCGCTCGCCGCCGCCGCGCTGCGTGCGGGCGTCGCCGTGGCCCCGGGCCGCCCCTACTTCTGCGCCGAGCCTCCCGCCGGACACGTCCGGCTGAGCTTCGCGGGCGTGGCGGGCCCGGCCGAGATCACGGAAGGCGTCCGCAGGCTGCGCGCCGCCTGCGGCGAGGCGGCGCACTGAGGCCGGCCGCGGCCCGGCTCCGCCCGGCTGCCCCCACGGCCACCCCCCGGTCCGGGGCGGGCAGTGCCCCGATCGGCAGGCGGCGGGCACGGCGGACACGAGACGCGCGGCGGCTGTGCCGGGAAACGTCCGGTACCCGTCGGTTTCCGCAGGCTGCGACCCCTTGACCTGTGCGGCGTCGGACCGCACCATCACGCCATGAGTGTCCGGGTCACATTGGTCGCAGCCGCGCGCACCTCCGCCCTGCTCACCGAGCGCTTCGACGACGAACGGCCGCTCGACTAGGCGGGCTGGCACGAGGTGCAGCTCGCCGCCCACGCTCTCGTACCGCTCAGCGCCGCCGAGCTGCGGTACTGCTCGCCGACTCCGCGAAGCCGGGCGACCGGTGAGGCCCTCGGCTTCGCGCCCCTGGCCCAGCCGGCGCTGCGGGACTGCGACATGGGCCGCTGGCGCGGGTTCACGCTCTCCGAGGTCACTGCCAGGGAACCCGCCGCCGTCGACGCGTGGCTGGCGGATCCGCGCAGCGCCCCGCACGGCGGGGAACCGCTGCTGGCGTTCATCTCGCGGATAGGGGGCTGGCTGGACACCCGTCCCGCGCTGGACTGCGGCTCCATCGTCGCCGTGGCAGAGCCCGCCGTCGTCCGGGCGGCGTTCGTGTACGCGCTGCGGGCGCATCCCTCGATGTACTGGAACGTGGACGTCCGGCCGCTGTCGACCGTCACACTGACCGGCGTACCGGGCCGCTGGCACCTGTGCCTCGAAGCCGCCGCCTGAGGCCCCTCTACCCGGGCCACCGCGACCGCGCGGTGGCCGCCTGAGGCCCCTCTACCCGGGCCACCGCGACCGGGCGGAGGGGCGCGCTACGGGGCCGGGCCGATCGCCGCCACCTGGTCGTGCAACGGCAGGACCCGGTGTTCGTCGGTCGACGCCGCGTCCGCCGCGTCACTGCGGAGGGCGTGACCGCTGCCTGATCCGGTACGGCCACGGCGTGCCCGGTCAGGCAGCGGGGCCGTAACCCGCTGGACGAGTTCGGCCTCCCGCAGCGTCCGTTCCCAATCCGGCAGGCACCGGGCCGTCACCGGCTCCCGTCCGTGCCGGACCCGGCCACCGGCTACGACCGGCGGCGGGGTTTGCCGCGCTTGCTTCCCTTGCCGCCCTTGGCGCCGGGCGATCCGCCGCGTGTGCGCTTCGCCCCCGGGGAGCCGGCCGCCGAGGCCCCGCGACGGGCCGCCCCCGTCCCGGGGCGCTTGGCCTTGGGCTGAGCCTCGGCCGGGGCGCGGCCCCGTGTGCTGTTGACCGTCCGTCCGCGGACGATCCCGATGAACTGCTCCACCAGATCGGTGGTCTCCTCCTCCGGCCACGACAGTGCGACGCGCGACTCGGGGGCGTCGGAGACCGGCCGGTAGGTGAGGTCGCGCCGGTGGTGCAGGCGGGCCAGCGACTGGGGGACGACCAGGACTCCCACCCCGGCCGCCACCAGCTCGATCGCGTCGGCCGTCGTGGCGGGGCGTTCGACGGCGGGCCGGCCCGGCAGGTGCTCCCACGCAAGTGTGTCGTCGAGCGGATGCAGCACCACGTCGTCGGCGAGATCGGCTGCGGTCACCTCGTCGACCGCGGCCACGAGGTGGTCCTTCGGGACCACCACGACCGTCGTCTCGGTGTAGAGGGGGATCGCGCTGAGCCCGGTCCGGTCGATCGGTGAGCGTACGAGTCCGGCGTCGGCGTCGCCGCGCCGCAGCACGCCGGGCGCTTCGGCGGCGGGCACCGCGACGAGGGTGAGGGGAACGTCGGGCACTCGCTCGTGCCAGATGCGGACCCACTTGGCCGGCGTCACACCCGGGACATAGGCGAGCCGGAACGAAGGGGGTGCTTCCGAGCCTGTCACCCCGCCAGGTTACCGGTCGTGCCCGCGGCCTCCGTGGCCGGAGGCATCGTGCACGCTCGATACCCTTGACCCCATGACCTCGCACCAGAGCACCCAGACGATGAAGGCCGCGACCGCGGCGAAGAAGCTGGGTGTGTACCTCCCGGCCACACCCACCGAGTTCCAGGAGGGCGTCGTCTCGCGCAGCGAGCTGAACGCGCTGCAGGCCGATCCTCCCCAGTGGCTGCAGGAGCTGCGCCGCAACGGCCCCCACCCCCGGCCCGTGGTCGCGGCGAGGCTCGGCGTCTCCATCGCGGGCCTCGCCCGCGGCGGGGTCACGGAACCGCTCACCACGGAGCAGATCGACGAGCTGAAGCGGGAGCTTCCGGGCTGGCTGCGGCAGGAGCGTGCCACGCAGGCCGAGGTCCGCAAGGAGGCCGAGCGCATCAAGGAGAAGAACGCGGCCCGGGAGGACCGGTCCTCCGAGGCGCGCTGACGGACGTCACCGGCCCCGTGCCGCGCGACCGCCCCGGCCCCGTGTCGGCGGAAGACTGTACGGCCCCGCGCATGTGCGGTGGATGGCGTCCCTGCCCCCACCGCTCCGGTGCGGGCCGCCACCGGTACTCCATTGCATAGATCTGCATTGCTGCGTATAGTCATGCCATCGCTGAGGAGGATTTCGATGACGGTACGAGCGGCAGTCGCAGGGGCGAGCGGATACGCGGGCGGGGAACTGCTCCGCCTGCTCCTGGCCCACCCCGAGGTCGAGATCGGCGCCCTGACCGGCAGCTCCAACGCCGGCCGGCCCCTCGGCGGCCTCCAGCCGCACCTGCTGCCACTGGCCGACAGGATTCTCCAACCGACCACCCCCGAGGTGCTCGCCGGCCACGACGTCGTCTTCCTGGCGCTCCCGCACGGGCAGTCCGCCGCCGTCGCCGAGCAACTCGGTGACGACGTGCTGGTCATCGACATGGGCGCCGACTTCCGGCTGAAGGACGCCGGTGACTGGCAGGCGTTCTACGGCTCCGAGCATGCCGGCACCTGGCCCTACGGCCTGCCCGAACTGCCGGGCGCCCGCGCCGCGCTGGAGGGGGCCAGGCGCGTCGCGGTGCCCGGCTGCTACCCGACAGCCGTCTCGCTCGCGCTGTTCCCCGCGTACCAGGCGGGGATCGCCGAGCCGGAGGCCGTGATCACGGCCGCCACCGGAACCTCCGGCGCCGGGAAGGCGCTCAAGCCGCATCTGCTCGGCTCGGAGGTCATGGGCTCCATGAGCCCGTACGGCGTCGGCGGCGGCCACCGCCACACGCCCGAGATGATCCAGAACCTGAGCGCGGTCGCGGGGGAGCGGGTCACCGTCTCCTTCACGCCCACGCTGGCGCCCATGTCCCGCGGCATCCTCGCCACCTGCTCCGTGAAGGCCAGGCCCGGAACCACCGCGCAGGACGTGCGGGCCGCGTACGAGAAGGCGCTCGCCGACGAGGAGTTCGTCCACCTGCTGCCGGAGGGCCAGTGGCCCGCCACCGCCTCCGTCCACGGCTCGAACGCCGTCCAGGTCCAGGTGGCGTACGACGAGAACGCCGGGCGCGTCATCGCCATCAGCGCCATCGACAACCTCACCAAGGGCACCGCCGGCGGTGCGGTGCAGAGCATGAACATCGCTCTCGGACTCCCCGAGAGCACGGGTCTTTCCACGATGGGAGTCGCGCCGTGAGCGACGCACGTGCAGCCGCCGGTCGGCAGACGAAGACGATGCCCGCGCTGTCGCTCCCCCTGCCCTCGGCGGCCGGGGCCCACAGCGCGGCCGGAATCGGGATTACCACCCAGGCGTCGGCTCTGGGTAGGAACGGAGAAGCACAGTGAGCGTGACCGCAGCGAAGGGATTCACGGCGGCCGGTATCGCCGCCGGAATCAAGGAGAGCGGCAACCCAGACCTGGCCCTCGTGGTCAACACCGGGCCGCGCCGAGCCGCCGCGGGCGTGTTCACCTCCAACCGCGTCAAGGCCGCCCCCGTCCTGTGGTCCGAGCAGGTCCTCAAGGGCGGCGAGGTGGCCGCGGTGGTGCTCAACTCCGGCGGCGCCAACGCCTGCACGGGTCCCAAGGGCTTCCAGGACACCCACGCCACCGCCGAGAAGGCCGCCGACGTGCTCGGCCACAGCGCCGGCGAGGTCGCCGTCGCCTCCACCGGCCTGATCGGTGTGCTGCTCCCCATGGACAAGCTGCTCCCCGGCATCGAGCAGGCCGCCGCCCAGCTGTCCGAGTACGGCGGCGAGAAGGCCGCCATCGCCATCAAGACCACCGACACCGTCCACAAGACGGCCGTCGTCCAGGGGAACGGCTGGACCGTCGGCGGCATGGCCAAGGGTGCCGGCATGCTGGCCCCCGGCCTCGCCACCATGCTCGTCGTCCTCACCACCGACGCCGACCTCGAGTCCCCCGCCCTCGACACGGCGCTCCGCGACGCCACCCGGCAGACCTTCGACCGGATCGACTCCGACGGCTGCATGTCGACCAACGACACCGTGCTGCTGCTGGCCTCCGGCGCGAGCGGGACCACCCCCGAGCAGGCCGACTTCGCCGAGGCCGTACGAGCCGTCTGCGACGACCTCGCGCGGCAGTTGATCGGCGACGCCGAGGGCGCGTCGAAGGACATCCGCATCGAGGTGATCAACGCGGCCACCGAGGACGACGCCGTCGAGGTCGGCCGGTCCATCGCCCGCAACAACCTCCTCAAGTGCGCCATCCACGGCGAGGACCCGAACTGGGGCCGGGTGCTCTCCGCCATCGGCACGACCAGGGCCGCCTTCGAGCCCGACCGGCTCAACGTCGCCATCAACGGCGTCTGGGTCTGCAAGCACGGCTCCGTCGGCGAGGACCGCGAACTGGTCGACATGCGCTACCGGGAAGTCAAGATCACCGCCGACCTCGCCGCCGGTTCCCGGTCCGCCGTGATCTGGGCCAACGACCTCACCGCCGACTACGTCCACGAGAACAGCGCGTACAGCTCATGAGTACGTCCCACAGCCCCACGAGGAAGCACACCGCACTGCCCAAGGCGCAGATCCTCATCGAGGCGCTGCCCTGGCTGACGCGTCACAACGGGAAGACCGTCGTCATCAAGTTCGGCGGCAACGCCATGATCGACGAGGACCTGAAGGCCGCCTTCGCCCAGGACGTCGTCTTTCTGCGCCAGGCCGGCCTCAAGCCGGTCGTCGTCCACGGCGGCGGACCGCAGATCTCCGCCGCGCTCGACCGGCACGGCCTGGTCAGCGAGTTCAAGGCCGGGCTGCGGGTCACCACCCCGGAGGCGATGGACGTCGTACGGATGGTGCTCGCAGGGCAGGTGCAGCGCGAACTGGTCGGCCTCCTCAACCAGCACGGCCCGCTGGCCGTCGGAATGACCGGCGAGGACGCCCACACCATCACCGCCACCAAGCACCAGCCGCAGATCGACGGTGAGCTCGTCGACATCGGCCGGGTCGGCGAGATCACCGCGATCGACACCGGCGCCATCACCGCGCTGCTCGCCGACGGACGCATCCCGGTCATCTCCTCGATCGCGCGCTCCCAGGACGACGGACATGTCTACAACGTCAATGCTGATACGGCGGCTGCGGCACTCGCTGCGGCGCTGGGTGCCGAGACCCTCATGGTCCTCACCGACGTCGAGGGCCTCTACGAGGACTGGCCCGACAGCGACGAGGTGATCAGCCGGCTCACCGCCGCCCAGCTCGAGAAGCTGCTGCCGGATCTGTCGAGCGGCATGGTGCCCAAGATGGAAGGCTGCCTGCACGCCGTGCGCAACGGGGTCAACACCGCCCGTGTGATCGACGGCCGGGTCCAGCACTCGATCCTGCTGGAGATCTTCACCGACGAAGGCATCGGCACCATGGTCGTGCCCGACGGACAGGGGGAATCATGAGCAACGACGAACTGACACGGCGCTGGCAGAGCGTGATGACCGACAACTACGGCACGCCGAAACTGTCCCTGGTACGAGGGGAGGGGACCAAGGTCTGGGACGCGGACGGCACCGAGTACACCGACTTCGTCGGCGGCATCGCGGTCAACGCGCTCGGCCACGCACACCCGGCCGTCGTCGAGGCCGTCACCCGTCAGATCTCCTCCCTCGGCCATGTCTCCAACCTGTTCGTGGCCGAGCCGCCCGTCGCGCTCGCCGAGCGGCTGCTCCAGCTCTTCGGCCGTCCCGGCCGGGTCTACTTCGCCAACTCCGGCGCCGAGGCCAACGAAGCCGCATTCAAGATCGGCCGGCTGACGGGCCGTCGGCACATGGTCGCCACCACCGGCGGCTTCCACGGCCGCACGATGGGTGCCCTGGCACTCACCGGCCAGCCCGCGAAACAGGAGCCGTTCCTGCCCCTGCCCTCCGACGTCACCCACGTCCCGTACGGCGACGCCGAGGCGCTGCGGGCGGCCGTCACCGAGGACACCGCGTTCGTCATCATCGAGCCCGTCCAGGGCGAGAACGGCGTCGTCGTCCCGCCCAGGGGCTACCTGGAGGCCGCCCGCGCGATCACCCGCGCCACGGGCACGCTGCTGGTGCTCGACGAAGTCCAGACCGGTGTCGGGCGGACCGGGCACTGGTTCGAGTACCAGGCGCACCAGGGCGTCGAGCCGGACATCGTCACCCTCGCCAAGGGGCTGGGCGGCGGGCTGCCCATCGGCGCCACCGTCGTCTTCGGCGAGGCGGCGGACCTGCTCAAGCCCGGTCAGCACGGCACGACGTTCGGCGGCAACCCCGTCGCCTGCGCCGCCGGACTCGCCGTCCTCGACACCCTTGCCGCCGACGGGGCGCTCGACTCGGTCAAGCGGCTCGGCGAGAAGTTGCGCGACGGAATCGAGGGCCTCGGCCATCCGCTCGTCTCCCACGTCCGCGGCAGCGGCCTGCTGCTGGGTATCGTGCTCACCGAGCCGCTCGCGCCGAAGGCGCAGCAGGCGGCTCAGGACGCCGGTTTCCTGGTGAACGCCCCCGCACCCGATGTCGTACGGCTCATGCCGGCCCTGACCATCGGCGACGCCGAGGTGGACGCGTTCCTCCGGGCACTGCCGGGCATCCTCGACGCGAGCAACGGGGAAGGACGAACCGGGGAATGAGACGACGATGACCGACGCGCAGGGCAACGAGCACGCCGGGCCCGCCGTGCCGCAGACCCGGACGGCCCGCCACCGCCGGATCGTGGACATCCTCAACCGGCAACCGGTGCGCTCCCAGAGCCAGTTGGCGAAGCTGCTCGCGGACAACGGCCTGCACGTCACGCAGGCCACGCTCTCCCGCGACCTCGACGAACTGGGCGCGGTCAAGATCCGCAACACCGGCGGCGAGCTGATCTACGCGGTGCCCAGCGAGGGCGGCTTCCGCACGCCGCAGGCGCCGCTCGGCGAGTCGGCGAAGGAGGAGCGCATGCGGCGCCTCGCCGGTGAACTGCTGATCTCCGCGGAGGCATCGGCCAACCTCGTCGTCCTGCGTACTCCGCCGGGCGCTGCGCAGTTCCTGGCGTCGGCCATCGACCAGGCGGAGCTGCACGACATCCTGGGGACGATCGCGGGAGACGACACGCTGATGCTGATCAGCCGTGACCCGGGGGGCGGGCAGGCGCTGGCGGACCACCTACTGCGACTGGCGCAGAACGACCGCTGACGTACGGCGCGGTCCGGGGGCCGAGCCCCCGGATCCGCGTTCCCGCGGCTTGATCCCGGCGCCCGTTGTTGTGGCTACGCCCCCCCGGGGGCCCGCGGGCTTCCGTCGCCCCCTATGACCCGGCGGCCGTGGGGCGGGCCCCCGCTCCAGCGACGTCCAGCAGGCCGGGTCGGCGAAGGGCAGCACTCGGTGCGGCGCCAGTCCCTCCAGCAGGTACCCGACGGCCTCTCGGCCCGCCGCATTCGTCCCAGCGCCTGCCCGTACCCCACGCCCCCTCGCTGTCATCCCGTCGCGCCACCGTAGGAGTCGCGGCACACCCCTGGCCGGCGCTTTTCACGGTCGATTGACAAAGCATACGGAGGACTGCATAGTTATACCCATCAGCGTATGCACCGTAAGGAGAAACCCGTGACCGAGCGCGTCGTACTCGCCTACTCGGGCGGCCTGGACACCTCCGTCGCCATCGGCTGGATCGCCGAGGAGACGGGCGCCGAGGTCATCGCCGTTGCCGTGGACGTCGGCCAGGGCGGCGAGGACCTGGACGTCATCCGCAAGCGCGCGCTCGCCTGCGGTGCCGTGGAGGCGGAGGTCGCCGACGCCAAGGACGAGTTCGCCGAGGAGTACTGCCTCCCCGCGATCAAGGCCAACGCCCTCTACATGGACCGCTACCCGCTGGTCTCCGCGCTCTCGCGGCCCACGATCGTCAAGCACCTCGTCGCCGCCGCGAAGAAGCACGGCGCGACCACCGTCGCCCACGGCTGCACCGGCAAGGGCAACGACCAGGTGCGGTTCGAGGCGGGCATTGTCGCCCTCGCCCCCGAGCTGCGGTGCATCGCCCCGGTCCGTGACTACGCGATGACCCGGGACAAGGCGATCGCGTTCTGCGAGGAGAAGCGGCTCCCGATCGCCACCACCAAGAAGTCGCCCTACTCCATCGACCAGAACGTCTTCGGGCGGGCCGTCGAGACCGGCTTCCTGGAGGACATCTGGAACGGGCCGATCGAGGACATCTACGAGTACACCTCGAACCCGGCCGAGCAGCGAGAGGCCGACGAGGTCGTCATCTCCTTCAAGGCCGGCGTCCCGGTCGCCGTCGACGGCAAGCCCGTCACCGTCCTGCAGGCGATCCAGCAGCTCAACGAGCGGGCCGGCGCCCAGGGCATCGGCCGGATCGACATGGTGGAGGACCGGCTCGTCGGCATCAAGTCCCGCGAGGTCTACGAGGCCCCGGGCGCGATCGCGCTGATCACCGCCCACCAGGAGCTGGAGAACGTCACCGTCGAGCGCGAACTCGCCCGGTACAAGCGGCAGGTCGAGCAGCGCTGGGGCGAGCTGGTCTACGACGGCCTGTGGTTCTCCCCGCTCAAGCGGGCGCTGGACGGCTTCATCAACGAGGCCAACGAGCACGTCACCGGCGACATCCGGATGACCCTGCACGGCGGCCGCGCCGTCGTCACCGGCCGGAGGTCGGACGAGTCGCTGTACGACTTCAACCTCGCCACCTACGACTCGGGCGACACCTTCGACCAGTCGAAGGCCCAGGGCTTCATCGAGATCTTCGGCCTGTCGCAGAAGATCGCGGCCAAGCGCGACCTGGCGTAACCCCTACGCGTTGTACAGACCGCCTCCCCCGCGCCGCAAGGAGAGGGTGAGGGTTCCCGGGGCGGAGCTCCGGGGGAGGCGGCACATCCACCCTCTTGAGGACTCCGAGGAGTTTCAGCTGTGAGCAGCAACAACGGTGACGTCCGGCTCTGGGGCGGCCGCTTCGCCGACGGCCCCGCCGAGGCGCTGGCGAAGCTCTCCGCGTCGGTGCACTTCGACTGGCGTCTCGCGCCGTACGACATCGCCGGCTCCCGTGCCCACGCCCGTGTCCTCAACAAGGCGGGTCTGCTCACCGACGACGAGCTGACCCGCATGCTGGCCGGGCTCGACCGGCTCGAGGCTGATGTCGCCGACGGCTCCTTCACCGGCACCATCGCCGACGAGGACGTCCACACCGCTCTGGAGCGGGGGCTGCTGGAGCGGCTCGGCCCCGACCTCGGCGGCAAGCTCCGCGCCGGCCGGTCCCGCAACGACCAGGTCGCCACGCTCTTCCGGATGTACCTGCGCGATCACGCCCGCGTCATCGGCGGCCTGATCGCCGACCTCCAGGACGCCCTGGTCTCTCTCGCCGAGGCCCATCCGGACGTCGCCATGCCGGGCCGTACGCACCTCCAGCACGCTCAGCCCGTCCTCTTCGCCCACCACGTCCTCGCGCATGTGCAGTCGCTGTCCCGGGACGCGGAGCGGCTGCGGCAGTGGGACACCAGGACCGCCGTCTCCCCGTACGGCTCCGGTGCGCTCGCCGGCTCGTCGCTCGGGCTCGACCCGGAGGCCGTCGCCGCCGACCTGGGCTTCGAGCGCGGCTCGTCCGGTAACTCCATCGACGGCACGGCCTCGCGGGACTTCGTCGCCGAGTTCGCGTTCATCACCGCGATGATCGGTGTCAATCTGTCGAGGATCGCGGAGGAGGTCATCATCTGGAACACGAAGGAGTTCTCCTTCGTCACCCTCCACGACGCCTTCTCCACCGGCTCCTCGATCATGCCGCAGAAGAAGAACCCGGACATCGCGGAGCTCGCCCGGGGCAAGTCCGGCCGCCTCATCGGCAATCTGACGGGGCTGCTGGCCACCCTCAAGGCCCTGCCGCTCGCCTACAACCGCGACCTGCAGGAGGACAAGGAGCCGGTCTTCGACTCCTGCGACCAGCTCGAGGTCCTGCTCCCGGCGTTCACCGGCATGATGGCCACCCTCACCGTCAACCGCGAGCGGATGGAGGAACTCGCCCCGGCGGGCTTCTCGCTCGCCACGGACATCGCCGAGTGGCTGGTCAAGCAGGGCGTCCCGTTCCGCGTCGCGCACGAGGTCGCGGGCGAGTGCGTCAAGGAGTGCGAGCAGCAGGGCATCGAACTCGACCAGCTCACGGACGAGCAGTTCGCCAAGATCTCCGAGCACCTCACCCCGGAGGTCCGCACCGTCCTGAACGTCCCCGGCGCGCTGGCCTCCCGCAACGGCCGCGGCGGCACGGCCCCCTCGGCCGTCCGGACCCAGCTCAACGAGGTCAAGGCCGATCTGGTGATCCAGCACGCCTGGGCCGGCGCCAAGAAGTAGCCCCACGCCGGGAAACAGCCCCACGCCGAGAGGCAGTCGACGGCACTACAGCGCCGCCGCCCAGTCCGCGAGCGTGTCGAAGTCCGGCCGGGTCAGACCGATCCGCGGGTCGATGCGCAGCAGCAGGGCGGCGGCGAGGTGGTTCTGCTCCACGTACTCGTGGTCGAACCGGTTGATGTCGTCGTCGATCCACGCGAACGGGCGCCCGGACGCGTACTGGAGGATGTACTGCGTCTTCCAGAACGTGCCGCGCGGCGCCCGTCCGTGCATCTGCGGCCAGTCGATGAACGGCAGCACGGGCAGTCCGAGATGCGGGCCTATCCAGTCGTTCGCCTCGCCCTTCCAGGTGGTCGCCCACACCAGCTCGTAGTGCTCGGCGAGAGCCAGCAGCTCCACGCCGTGGCCGTGGTCGAGCCACACCCGCAGCGGCTTGCCGTCCGTCCAGCCCGTCGGCCGCATCCGGTGGGTGCTGTAACCCTCCGGCCTGCGCTGCGCCTTCGCGGCATACGGATTGAGCGGGCCGTCGACGTCGATCAACAGCAACGGCTTCACGGGCGCACCCCTGGAGGACTGGAAGGGTAAGCGGCTCAGTCGATCCACTCGCAGATGTCGGTCGTCGGTCCGTGGGCCAGGGTCACGGTCTTGCAGCCGGACGAGCTGATGTCCATGGCGTACACGCCGGCGGCGATGTACAGGCCCCGGTCGAGACTACCCGCGCCCTCCCCGACGCCGACGAGCACCGGTCCCGGCACCGCCCAGAACCGCGAGCCGTCGGAGCGGTGGGCGACGAGCGCCGAGCCGCTCACGTCCGCGTCGTGGGCCGCGCACCTGCATCGGCCGGCTCCGCGCCCGGCCGGGGCCGTACGGACTACGCGTCGGCACCCGGCACGGGGAGGGGATGCGGCCGGCTGTTCCCGGACGACAGCGGGCGACGCAGATGGTGCAGCCTCGGGACCTGCGGAGATGAGACATCCAGCTCCTGAATGAGACATTGGTGTCTCATATGGTTTACAGTCGTCCCATGGCTATGGATCGAGAGCACGTCCTGCGCGCCGCCGCCGCCCTCCTCGCCCGTAAGTCGACCGCGACCATGGACGAGGTCGCCCGTGCCGCGGGAATCGGCCGAGCCACCCTGCACCGGCACTTCGCCGGTCGCGACGCGCTGGTCAGGGCACTGGAACAGCACGGCATCCAGAAGTTCGAGGCAGCCCTCGACAAGGCGCGCCTCGACGAGGGCGGCGCGGGGGTCGCCCTGCGACGGCTGATCGGTGAGGTGGAACCGGCCGCCGACCTGCTTGCCTTCCTCTGCACCGAGAACCAGCTGTTCGAGGGCGACGAGGTCGACGAGGGCTGGGCCCGCCTCGACGCCCGCGTCTCCGCCCTGTTCCGGCGTGGCCAGGAACAGGGCGAGTTCCGGATCGACCTGACACCGGCCTGGCTGACCGAGGCGCTCTACGCCCTCATCGGCTCCTGCGCCTGGGCCGTCATGGACGGCCGCGTCGCCCAGAAGGACTTCCAGCACATGACCGCCGAGCTGCTGCTCGGCGGCGCAGTACGGAGAGTGGATCAATGACCAGCACCGTCCGGGCCACCGGCGGATCGGACAAGACCGCGTACCGCCCCGGGCGCTGGCCGGCGCTCGCGGTCCTGGTCCTCGCCGTCCTGCTGGTGGCCGTCGACGCCACCGTCCTGGGTCTGGCGACCCCCTTCCTCAGCGAGGACCTGAAGCCGACCGGGGCGCAGCTGCTGTGGATCGGCGACGTCTACTCGTTCGTTATCGCCGGCCTGCTGGTCTCCATGGGCAGCCTCGGCGACCGCATCGGCCGCAAGAAGCTGCTGCTGACCGGCGCCGTCGCCTTCGGCGCGGTCTCCGTGCTCAACGCGTACGCCACCACTCCCGAGACGATGATCCTCGCCCGTGCGCTGCTCGGCGTCGCCGGCGCGACCCTGATGCCGTCCACCCTGGCGCTCATCCGCAACATCTTCCACGACCCGAGGGAACGCAGCCTCGCCATCGGCATCTGGGGAGCCACGGCGTCCGCGGGCGCGGCAGTGGGCCCGGTCGTCGGCGGCCTGCTGCTGGAGCACTTCTGGTGGGGGTCCGTCTTCCTGATCAACCTCCCCGTGATGGCGGTCCTGGTCGTCGTCGGCGTCAAGCTCCTGCCGGAGTCGAAGAACCCGGTCACCGGTCCCTGGGACCTGCCCAGTGTGGCGTTGTCCCTCGTCGGCATGGTCGCCGTCGTCTACGCCGTCAAGGAGGCCGCCACCCACGGAGCGAGCTGGGAGACGGGCGTGGCGGCGCTCGTCGGCGTCGCCGGCCTGTACGGATTCGTCCGGCGCCAGCTCACGCTGAGCGCACCGCTGCTCGACATGCGGCTGTTCCGGCACCGGGGGTTCTCCGGGGCCGTGCTGGCGGATCTGCTGACCATCCTCGGTCTGTCGGGTCTGGTGTTCTTCCTGTCCCAGTTCCTGCAACTGGTCCAGGGCCGCCAGCCGTTCGAGGCGGGGCTGGCCGAACTGCCCGCGGCGATCGGCGCGGTGGCCACCGGCCTGGTGGCCGGCAAGGTCGCCCGCCGGTTCTCCGTGCGGGCGGTGGTCGCGGGTGGCCTCGCGGCGGTCGGGCTGTCGCTGGCCGTGCTGACGCTGCTCGGCAAGACCACGGGCTACCCGCTGCTCGGTGCGGCCCTGCTGGTCGTCGGCGCGGGCGCGGGATTCTCGTTCTCGGTCACCGCGGACGTGATCCTCTCCAGCGTCCCCAAGGAACAGGCGGGCGCCGCCTCGGCGGTCTCCGAGACCGCCTACGAACTGGGGGCCGCGCTCGGCATCGCCCTGCTGGGCTCCATCGTGACAGGCGTCTACCGCGACTTCAGCGCACCGGACGGCACTCCGGCGGGTGTCTCGTCGGCCGCCCACGAATCGCTCGGCGGCGCCGTGGAGGCGTCCGCGGTGCTGCCGCCCGCACAGGCGGAGGCGCTGGTGGGTGCGGCGCAGGAGGCGTTCGTCGACGGACTGCGGCTCGCGGCGGGCGGGGGAGCGGTGGTGCTGCTGGCAGCGGCGGTGGCCGCCTGGTTCCTGCTGCGGGGTCAGACACTGGCGGACACGGTCGACCACTGACGCCCCTGCGGTGCGTCTGCGGGCATGTTGCCCTGGCCGCCCCCTGCCCGCCGCACCGGATGTGCGGCTCGCCGTGCAGCGGGCTCCGTCGGCGGGGTGTCCTGGGCTTGGTGCGGGCTCCGTCGGCGAGGTCCTGGGCTTGGTGCGGGCTCCGCCTCCGGGGTTCCGCTTTACGGAGAGCTCCGGCCTCCGGGGCCCGGGCTTCCTGGGGACTCCGCCCCCGGGTCCCGCCTTGCGGAGGGCTCCGCCCCCGCACCCCCGCGCCTCGGTCTCCTCCTCCGCCCGGTCGGCCGTGGCAGGTGCCGCAGCGAGGCGCACATGCCGCGCAGCGGCATTTCAGCCCGTCCGGCGATCGAGGACACCGCGGGCAGCGCGGTACCGGTCCGGGCGGAGCCCGGTTCGGGAAGGGGCCGGGCCGGGGGAGACGCCCCCGCGAAGTGCAAGCGCTACGCGGCCTTCGCCTTCGTCGCGTACATGTCCACGTACTCCTGCCCCGACAGCCGCATGACCTCCGCCATCACGGAATCCGTCACCGCCCGCAGCACATAGCGGTCCCGGTCCATCCCCTCGTACCGCGAGAACTCCATCGGCTCGCCGAAGCGGAGCGTCACCCGGCCCGGCCGGGGCAGACCCGCGCCGCCCGGCTGGAGCTTGTCGGTGCCGATGACGGCGAACGGGACGACCGGCGCACCGGTCATCAGGGTGAGGCGTGCGATGCCCGTGCGTCCCCGGTAGAGCCGGCCGTCGGGGGAGCGGGTGCCCTCCGGGTAGATGCCGAAGGCTTTGCCCTCCTCCAGCACCCGGCGGCCCGTCATCAGCGCCGCCACGCCGCCGTTGGCGCCGTCGCGGTCGACCGGGATCATGCCGCTGCCGGTGAAGAACCAGGCCATCGCGCGGCCCTTGACGCCCTTGCCCGTGACGTACTCGTCCTTGCCGATGAAGTACACCGGGCGGTCGCAGACCAGCGGGAGGATCATCGAGTCGATGAAGGTGAGATGGTTCCCGGCGAGGATCACCGCCCCGTCCGCGGGGATGTTCTCGGCGCCTTCCACACGGGGGCGGAACATCAGGCGCAGGATCGGCCCCAGCACTGCCTTGATGAGTGTCAAGCGGGACAACGGGTCCTCCGGTGTCATGGGACGGGCGGTTATGACCGTGAAATCTCTGCAGGTGAGGACGATACTCGCGGGTCGCCCCCGATCGCACATCGGGTTCACGCAGGCGACACGCCGTGTTGACACGCGTTTGCACGGCGTTCGTGCAGGGTCTGCCGCAGGTAAGACGCAACTGCCTACCATCAGGCGTCGCTTGGCAGGTGCGGGACATCACAGGACAACGCATGGAGGAACGTTTCATGACACAGGGTGCGAGCAGCAGTCCGGCGCGCCGCAGCGTGCTGGGAGCAGCCGTCGGGACCACCGCCGCGCTCGGCGTCGGCGTCGGCGCGGCGGCGACGGCGCGGGCGGACGGACGTCACGGCGGTGGCCGCCCGTCCGGCAGGGGCCGGTGGCAGCTGCCCGTGCCCGCGGTGATCGCCCACCGCGGCGCGAGCGGCTACCGGCCCGAGCACACGATGGGCGCGTACCGGCTCGCCCTCGACATGGGCGCGCACGTCATCGAGCAGGACGTCGTGCCCACGAAGGACGGCCATCTCGTATGCCGACACGAGAACGACATCACGGGCACGACGGATGTCGCCGACCACCCCGAGTTCGCCTCCCGCCGGACCACCAAGTCCGTCGACGGTGTCAGCCTCACCGGCTGGTTCACCGAGGACTTCACGCTCGCCGAGCTGAAGACGCTGCGCGCCAAGGAGCGGATCCCGGGCACCCGCCAGGAGAACACGCTCTACGACGGCCGCTGGACCGTGCCCACCTTCGAGGAGGTGCTGCGGTGGGCAGAGAAGGAGGGCCGTCGCCGCGGCCGCCCGGTGTGGCTCCACGTCGAGACCAAGCACCCCAGCTACTTCCGGGGCATCGGCCTCGGCCTGGAGGAGCGGCTGGCGAAGCTGCTGCGCCGGTACGGGCGGCACCGCGCGGACTCGCCGACGTTCCTGCAGTCCTTCGAGCCGACGAGCATGGAGCGCATGGCGCGCCTGGTGGCCACCCCGCGGGTCGTCCTGCTGTGGACGCCGGACGACCGCCCGTGGGACTTCCGCGAGGCGGGCGACCCGCGCACGGTCGCCGACCTGATCACGGGTGAGGGCCTGGACTGGATCGCCCGATTCGCCCAGGGAATCGGCCCGCTGCTGGACCTCGTCATCCCCAAGGACGCGGACGGCCGGCTCACCGAGCCGACGACGCTGGTACGGGACGCCCACGCGCGCGGCCTGGTCCTGCACCCGTACACCATGCGCAACGAGAACACCTTCCTCCCCGCCGACTTCCGGCGCGGCACCGACCCGGACGCCTACGGCGACGTCTTCGGGGCGTACCGGGCGTACTTCGCGACGGGTATCGACGGCATCTTCACCGACAACCCGGACACCGGCCTGCTCGCCGCGTCCGACGTCAGGGGCTGAGGCCCCGGCGCCGGAGCGTCAACACCCGGCGATCCGTGAGGTTGACGCGCCGTCACCGCCGCGGGCACCGGGAAGCGGCGTTCGCAGCGCCGCCGTACGGGTGACGGCGGCCGGACCGGGCAACCGGAACACGGTCCGGCGCCGTCCCGCCCGGCATGACCGCATCCCGAGAAACAGCCACCTCCGGCCAGGTCGTCGGCGCCCTCCAGGCGCTGGTGAGCGCCGAGGCGACAGCGGAAGCGTCCGCCGCCGCGATCGAAGCGGGCGACCTGGAACAGGCCGTCTGGGTACGGCTCCTGGAGCGGCTCGACGGCGACGGGCCACCGGCCGACGCCGCCCGCTGGGTCAGGACGGCCGTACGGGCGGAGGCGCGCCGCGCCCGCCGCACGGCCCGGCGGGAAACGCCGCACCGCCACGACCCGTCCGCCGACGGCGCGTGCGGCCCGGAACGTGCCGCGCTGCGCAGCGAGCGCCGCCGCGCGCTGCGGGCCGCCGTCGCGCGTACCCCGGGCAACTGCCCCCGCCTGCTGACTGCGATGTTGTCGCCGCAGGACCTCACCTACCGGGAAATCGCAGGGACGTTGGGTATCTCACAAGGAAGTCTGGGGCCGATGCGTTCCCGTTGCCTGGGATGTCTGCGCAGAATGCTGACGGCAGAGGTTGCAGCTCCTGAACATGTGGGAAAGGAGCGGTAGACAACCGGCGGTGACAGGTGAGCGGGAGGCATGCGCACATGGGCATGAGCGTGACCATCTCGGCGGCGGCGGAGGCCGACGCGGAGCACATCCTCAAGCTGCAGTATCTGTGCTATCAGACCGAGGCCGAGCTCTACGGCGACTACGGCATCGAGCCGCTGACCCAGTCGCTCGCCGGCCTCCGCGCCGAGCTCATCCAGGGCCCCGCGCTCGTGGCCAGGCTCGGGGACGAGGTCGTCGCCTCGGTACGCGCCAGGATCGACGACACCGGGACGGCCCGTATCGCCAAGCTCATCGTCCATCCGCGGATGCAGCGGCACGGCCTGGGCGGTCGGCTGCTCGACGCGATCGAGGCCCGCTTCGCCGGGGACCCGGCCGCGAAACGGTTCCAGCTGTTCACCGGCCACCGCAGCGAGAGCAATCTGCGGCTGTACCGCAGCCGCGGCTACGTCCCGGTCTCCCGCGAGCAGACGGGCCCGCGGCTGACCGTGGTCACGCTGGAGAAGGAGTCCGAAGCCGGCTCGTACGTCACCAGTACCTGAGCTGCCCCTCGGGAAGCCGGCAGGCTGTCAGGAGGACCGGGAGCGCCGCAGCCAGAGCATCCCGGTCACCGGCAGCAGCACCGGGATGAAGACGTAGCCCATCCCGTAGGCCGACCACACCGTCGAATCCGGGAACGCAGAGGGCTCCAGCACCGTCCAGGTCCCCACGATCAGGACGCCCGCCAGCTCGGCGGCGCAGCACACCAGCGCCGCCTTGCGGGCCGTCTCCCCGCCCCGCACCAGCGTGTAGGTGATGAACGCGTACACGACGGCCGCGACGGCCGACAGCACATGAGCGAGCGGTGCGCTGCCGAAGTCGTCGATGATCTGGTAGACGGACCGGGACACGGCGCCGACGGACATCACGCCGTAGAGCCAGACCAGCAGCAGCCCGGGCCCCTTGACCAGCTTCGTCCGGTTGTCCTTCGCGGCGACCCGGGTCACTGTCAGCCTCCCCAGATGTCGTGGAGCCGCACTTCGAGCACCGCCAGCACCACCGCGCCGGCAGCGACCGTCGCGGACCCCCAGCGGGTCCGCTCCGCCAGCGACAGGAACCCGGCCGCCGGTACGGCGAGGGCCGAGCCGACGAGGTACGACACGAAGATCGCGGTGCCCTGCCCGGGCTCCTCGCCGCGCGCCAGCTGCACGATGCCGACGACCAGCTGCGCCACCGCCAGTACCGTCACCACGGCCATGCCGATGAAGTGCCAGTCCTTGGTGGGCTGGTCCCGGAAGGCGGCGAGGCCGCACCAGGCGGCGAGGGCGAGCGCGGTCACAGCGACCGCGACCGTCAGGGCGTCAAGCATGGGCCCGAGGGTATTACGGGCCAAAGGCCGCGATGCGCGCGGCCCCGGTGCAGGACGGACGGCCCCGACCCGCTGGGCGCGTACCCGCTCCCCGGTGCGGGACCGCCGCCGCCGCGCTGCCCGGCCCGCAGCCTGCCGAGCCGCTCGCCCCGTCCCTCGCCGACCCGCGCCGGACCCGACACCGGCACCGCCGTTCCCGACCTTGCCGCGGTGTCGGTACAGGTGGCGCCGGAGGGCTTCGGGATCACCGCGGCGGAGTGATCCGTCCACATGGCGCGACGCTTCCGTCCGCTATACGGACAGGGGCGGAGCCCTGTCGGGCCTGTCTGTTTTACTTGCGGCCATGACCACGACGAGCAGCCGCACCCCTGCGACCGAGGCGGACACGACGCCCGGTGCTCGCCGTATGTGTCGAATGTGCGCCATCTGAGGGCCCCCTGCCTGTGACGGCACCCCGGCCGAAGGCCGGGGGCTCGCGCCCCGAAGCGAGACCGACAGCCGCACCGCGTCCGACCGTTCCCGTAGATCGGGAACGTCCCGGACCGAGCCTGCCCCGCGCACGCGTCGCCCCGGCCACCGGCCGAGCCCGCCCGTGCCGTGTCGGAACCGAAATGCCCCGTGCCCGGCGGACACCTCGCCGTGCACTCGACAGTGACGGAAAACCTGTGATCACCACTACGGGCCTGACCAAGGTCTACCAGTCGCGAGGCGGCCGCGAGGTCACCGCTCTGGACGGCGTCGATCTGCACGTCCGCGAGGGCGAGGTCTTCGGAGTCATCGGACAGAGCGGCGCCGGCAAGTCCTCGCTGATCCGCTGCGTCAACCTCCTCGAGCGCCCCACCTCCGGCACCGTGACCGTCGCCGGTGAGGACCTCACCGCGCTGGCCGGCCGCGGCCGGCGCGCCTCCAGGGAACTGCGCCAGGCGCGCAGCCGCATCGGCATGGTCTTCCAGCACTTCAACCTGCTGTCCTCGCGCACCGTCCGGGACAACGTCGAACTGCCCCTGGAGATCCTCGGCGTCCCCGGCGCCCGGCGCTCCCGCAAGGCCCTCGAACTCCTCGACCTGGTCGGCCTCGCCGACAAGGCCGGGTCCTACCCGGGGCAGCTCTCCGGCGGACAGAAGCAGCGCGTCGGCATCGCCCGCGCTCTCGCCGGCGACCCCAAGGTGCTGCTGTCCGACGAGGCGACCAGCGCCCTCGACCCGGAGACCACCCGCTCGGTCCTCCAGCTGCTGCGGGACCTCAACCGGCAGCTCGGCCTCACGGTCCTGCTGATCACCCACGAGATGGACGTCGTCAAGACGATCTGCGACTCGGCCGCCCTGATGAAGAAGGGGAAGATCATCGAATCCGGAACGGTGAGCGAACTGCTCGCGACCCCCGGCTCCGAACTCGCCCACGAACTCTTCCCGGTGGGTGGTGAGGCGTCCGGCCCCGACCGCACCGTCATCGACGTCACCTTCCACGGCGAGGCCGCCACGCAGCCGGTCATCTCCCAGCTGTCACGCACCTACAACATCGACATATCGATCCTCGGTGCCGCCATGGACACCGTCGCCGGCCGGCAGATCGGCCGGATGCGCATCGAGCTCCCCGGCCGCTACGAGGAGAACGTCGTCCCGGTCGGCTTCCTGCGCGAACAGGGCCTCCAGATCGACGTCCTCGACACCGATGCCGCCCCCGCCCCGGCGCAGAACCGGCCCGCGCTGGTCAAGGAGGCCGCGAAGTGACCTGGTCCGAGATGCAGCCCCTGCTGAGCCAGGGCACCCTGGACACCCTCTACATGGTGCTGTGGTCCACCCTCGTCACCGTGGCCGGCGGACTGCCGCTCGGTGTGCTCCTCGTCCTCACCGACAAGGGCGGACTGCTCCAGAACACGCCGGTGAACAAAGTCGTCGGCGTGATCGTGAACATCGGCCGCTCGCTGCCGTTCATCATCCTGCTGATCGCGCTCATCCCGTTCACCACTCTCGTCGTCGGCACCTTCATCGGCCCCACCGCGATGATCGTGCCGCTCGCCGTCGGCGCCATCCCCTTCTTCGCCCGGCTCGTGGAGACGGCGGTCCGCGAGGTCGACCACGGACTGGTCGAAGCGGTCCTGGCGATGGGCGGCTCCGTCCCCACCGTCGTGCGCAAGGTGCTGCTCCCGCAGGCCCTGCCCTCCCTCGTCTCCGGCGTCACCACCACCGTGATCGTCCTCGTCGGCTACTCGGCGATGGCCGGCGCGGTCGGCGGCGAGGGTCTCGGGTCCAAGGCCGTCACCTACGGGTTCCAGCGCTTCGAGACGCAGTTCATGCTCATCACGGTCGTGATCCTGATCGCCCTCGTCACGATCGTGCAGCTCGTGGGCGACGGTGTCGTACGGCTTCTCGGCCGCCGCGGACACGCCGCGAGCTGATCCCGCAGACCTTCTCCCCACACGGCCCGCACTCCTTGTCCGGGCGACGCACCACCACAGAAAGAGGCACTTTTCGTGCGCAGCAACATCAAGTTCACCGTGGCCGCCGCCGCCACCGCCGCCCTCTCCCTCGGCATCACCGCCTGCGGCACGGCCTCCGACCCTGCCGCAAAGGCCGATTCCGGGTCCAAGGGCGACGCGTCCAAGGCCCTCGTCGTCGCCGCGTCCCCGACGCCGCACGCCGACATCCTCAACTACGTCAAGGACAACCTGGCGAAGGAGGCGGGCCTGACTCTCGAGGTGAAGGAGTTCACGGACTACGTCCTGCCGAACACCGCCACCCAGCAGGGCCAGGTCGACGCCAACTTCTTCCAGCACAAGCCCTACCTGGACGACTTCAACAAGAAGAACGGGACGACCATCGTCCCCGTCGTCGACGTCCACCTCGAGCCCCTCGGCCTCTACTCCAAGAAGGCCAAGGACATCAAGGACATCAAGGCCGGCCAGACCGTCGCCGTCCCCAACGACACCACCAACGAGGGCCGCGCGCTCGCCCTGCTCGCCGACAACGGCCTCATCACCCTCAGGGACGGCGCCGGCACCGACGCCAAGCTCTCCGACATCGCCGACGCCAAGGGCCTGAAGTTCAAGGAGCTCGAGGCGGCGACGCTGCCCCGCGCCCTGAACGACGTCGACGCCGCCGTCATCAACGGCAACTACGCCATCGAGGCCGACCTGGAGCCCGCCGAGGACTCCCTGGCGCTGGAGAAGGCCGACGGCAACCCGTACGCCAACTTCCTCGCCGTCAAGGAGGGCAACGAGGACGACGTTCGCGTGCAGAAGCTGGTGAGGCTGCTCAACTCGCCCGAGGTGAAGAAGTACATCGAGGAGAAGTACGCCGGTTCCGTCGTCCCCGCGTTCGGCGCCGCCAAGTAGGGCCCCGGCACCTCCACTTGACGGCGGCCCCGCGCACCTACCAAGGTGCGCGGGGCCGCGGCGTACCCCCACCCGGCCATGCGCGGCCCGCACCCGATGTTGCATGCTGTGCCTTTACGGCTACGGCAACCCAACGGCTTTGACCATTTATCGACAGTCTTCGGCATGGAGCTGCGCATGACTACCACCTTCCCGGACGTGTCCATCAGCACGGAGCGGTTGGTGCTGCGCCCCTATGAGGACGCGGACATCGCGGCCCACACCGAGATGATGAACGACGAGATGGTCACCGCCTGGACCTCCGTGCCGCACCCGTACACGACGGCGAACGCCGAGGACTGGGTCCGCAGGATCGCTCCTGCCGAACGGACCGAGGGGCGCGGCATCGTCCTCGCCGTCACCGAGTTCCTCACCCAGCGGCTCGTCGGCGTCGTCCACCTGCGCAACACCGACTGGCGGACCCTGTCCACCGAGGTCTCCTACATCACGGCCCCCTGGGCGCGCGGCGAGGGGTACGCCACCGAGTCGGTCCTCGCCGTCGCCCAATGGCTCTTCCGCAACCAGAAGTTCGAACGCATGGAACTGCGCACCGCGGCCGACAACACCGCCTCCCAGCAGGTGGCGCAGAAGATCGGCTGCATCAGTGAAGGCGTCCTGCGCAACGCCTGGATAGCGCGCACCAGGCCCGACGACGGCACCGGGAGCTGGACGGACATCCGCACCGACCTGATCGTCTGGAGCCTGCTGCCGGAGGACCTGGAGGCCGACCGGATGGCCGAGGCCGGCTACCGCTCCTTCACCGACTGGAACTGACTCCCCCCGGCGACGGACGCCCTCCGCACGGCCCCCGGCCACAGCCGACAGGTACGCTCACGGAGCGACGCATACCCGCGGTACTGCCCCCACCTGCGACAACTGACGGAGACTGACGACGATGGCCGACCGGGTCACGGTGATCGGCTGGGACGGTTCCCCGCTCGGCCGAGCAGCCGGGTCCGCCCTCTCCGCCGCCACTCTGGTGGCCGGCGCCGCCCACCACCTGGCGCTGCCAGAGGTCCCGCCGACCGCCGAGCGCATCCGGCTCGGCAGCGTCGGCCTCGCCGCCCGGCGGATCGCCGGACACCGCGGCAGCGCCGTCGTCCTCGCCGACGGCGACCCGGGCTTCTTCGGCGTGGTACGCACCCTGCGCGCGCCCGAGTACGGCCTGGAGGTGGAGGTCGTCCCCGCCGTATCGTCCGTGGCCACGGCTTTCGCCAGGGCGGGTATGCCCTGGGACGACGCCCAGATCGTCGTCGCACACCCCCGTACTCTGCGCCGCGCGGTCAATGTGTGCCGCGCCCACACCAAGGTCGCGGTCCTCACCTCGCCGGGCGCCGGCCCCGCCGAGCTGGCGCTCCTGCTCGACGGCATCCACCGCACCTTCGTCATCTGCGAGAAACTGGGCACGGCCCGCGAGCAGGTCACCGTTCTCACCTCCGACAAGGTCGCCGACCACATGTGGCGCGACCCCAATGTCGTCATCGTCATCGGCGGCACCGGCAGCGCGTCCTCCCTCACCCGGGCCGGTGGCTGGATCGCCGGCCGGGACCCGGCCCACCCACCGGCAGAACGCGGCTGGGCGCTGCCGCCCGCCGAGGTGCCCGCCCGCAGCGAGGGCGAGTACGCCGGGCTGCGGGCCGCCCAGCTGGCCAGGCTCGGCCCCCGCACCGGCGACCTCGTCTGGGACATCGGCTGCGGCAGCGGCGCGTTCGCCGCGGAAGCCGGCCGCTTCGGCGCCGCCGTCATCGCCGTCGACAACGACCCGGAAGCCTGCCGCCGCAGTGATGCGGCGGGCCGGCGCCTCGGTGTCCAGCTCCAGGTCGTGCACGGGCGCGCACCCCACGTGCTCGAACGGCTGCCCGAACCCGACGTCGTACGCATCGGCGGCGGGGGAGTGCCGGTGGTCACCGCCGTCGCCGACCGCAGGCCGGAGCGCATCGTCACCCATGCCTCCACGCGCGACGAGGCGGAGGCCCTCGGCGCGGCCCTCGCCGCCGGCGGATACACCGTCGAATGCGCGCTGCTCCAGTCCGTCGAAATGGACACCTCCGACTGGTCGGAGCGGGAGCGCTCCGTGGTCTTCCTGCTGTGCGGAAGGCAGTCCGGCCCTCGGCCCCGGGCCCCCGTGACAGACGGTCCGGGGTAGGCTGGCCGATCGTCGTACCGCAGCCGGGCGTTCGTCGCTTCGTTCGTCAATGTCCGGAAAAGGGAGTCACTTTGGTTCCCGTATGTGGTACGTCGGTACCGGGGGGTCGCGCGACGTGGCGCAGCCCACAGCGAACCACGGCGGATCTTGCTGCCGTGGTGGCGAACGACCGCGACAATGCTTTGGTCCGTGGGTCGATCGTGCCGCGCGGCGCACACGCTCGTTCTTGTTCACGGGCGTCAGGTGTGCCGCTGTCGGACGCCCCGGGCGAAGGGCGTAAGGAGCAACCGATGGGCGAGGGGTACGCGCATGACTGACACCGGCCAGATCCCGGGCGAGGGGCTGCCGGAGAACGCAGGCATGGTGGAGCAGCCGGGCATCCCCGCTCCGGGCGCGTACACCTACCTCGACAACTCCGAGAACAGCCCCGAAGAAGACGACCTGCTGCTGATGCCGGGCTCCCAGGGGGCGTGGAGCGACGCCCAGCACGCGCCTCCCGCCCCGGGCGCGCACGCGCAGAGCGCGCCTGCCCCCGATCAGTACGCGGCCGCGCCCGCGGCCGTTCACGCGACGGCGCATCACGAGGCCGGACCGCAGCACCACAGCGGCGAGTACCGGACGGACCACGGCGCGACGGGCTATACGCCCCACGACTACCAGGCCGCCCCGGTCGTGCACGGAGCGCATCAGCCGGCGGCGGAGCCCGTACATCAGGGCACGGAGAACGCCGCCGCGCCCGCGCCCGAGTTCCCCGAAGGCACTCAGGCAGCCGGAGCCTCCGGTTACGCACAGCAGCCCGGGTTCCACGAGGTCCAGGCCCAGGAGGCGGCGGCCCACGAGTCGCTGGCACAGGTGCAGGGGACCATGTCGGTCGTTCCGGGCGTGGCTCCGGCGGACGCCGAGCCCGCGGTTGCCGCGGAGGGCGCGGCGGTCACGGAGGCCGCACCCGTCATGGAGGCCGCGTCCGCCGTGGAGTCCGCGGCCGTCGCGGAGGGGACACCCCGGCAGGCAGCCCGGTCCGTGGCGGCGGAGGCCGCGGCGCAGGCGGTGGTCCACGAGACCGGGGCCCACGAGGCGGGCGGCCGTGATTCCGGCGCCGTGGACCTCGGTGCCGTGCGGACACCGGCCGCCGCGACCTCCGCCATGCCGACGCCGGCGCCGGCGCGCCGCCCGCTCCACATGGGACCTCCCGTGCCCGACACCTCGATCGGTGTGGTCCGTTCGCTGGCCGACCGGGGACCGGCCGGTACGCCGCCGCACCCGATGGTCGTCCGCGCTCTGCAGACCCAGGCCGCCACCACCGGCGTGGAGTACCTCGACGTGCCCCGGGAGGACCCGGCCGCCGAGCTGCCCGGGCCCCAGCTGGGCGAGATCCCGCCGCAGGCCGGCGCCCCCTGGGACCCCCAGCCGCCCCAGGAGCAGGCCGCGGCCCCCGCAGAAACGGTCGTCCCGTCAGCCCCGGAGAACGCGGAAGCCACCGTGCCCGCGCCCCGGGCCGGCAGCGCGGACCCGTCCGTGGTCCCTGAGAGCGCCGTGCCGGACGTGGCCGCCGCCGCGGACCCGTCCGTGGTCCCGGAGATCGCCGTACCGGACGTGGCCGCCGCCGAGCCGGACGTCCCGACGCCCGTCGCGACGCCGGCTCCGGTCGCCGAGCCGGTCGCCCCGGCCGTGGCCGACACGCCGGAGAACGCCGAACCCGAGACCGCCGTGGCTGCGGCGTCGACCGCGCAGGCCGAGAGCTCCGCCGAGGCGCAGCCGGCGCCCGCCGCGCCGGAGGCGGTGGCCACCGCCCAGGCCGCGGTCTCCGAGCCGGCACAGCAGCCGGAGCAGCAGGCAGACGCGCCGGAAGCCGCTGCCGCTCAGGGCGTCCCTGTGACGGCCCCGGCGGGCGGCACGGTGCCACCGACGCAGGACCCGGCGCCGGCCACCCCCGATACGCACGGTGCGCAGCCCGTTGCCGCCGCCCCCGCAGAGACGGAACCGGAGCCCGTCCCGGCGGCCGAGGCCCCCGCGTCCGGCACCGCGCCGGCACCCGAGGCGGCCGCGTCCGCCGTGCCGCCCGGCGACTCGCAGACACCGGAGGCACAGCCCGCGGTGGCTGCGGTGGCAGCGCCCGGCGACACGAGCCAGGCAGGCCCGGACGCGCCCGACGCGCGGCCCGCGGGCGAGGTGAGCGAGCCCGCTCCCGTGGACGCCCCGGCCCTCGTGGACACCCCGGCCCCCGCGCCCGCCGACGACACCCGGGCGCCGCACGCGGCACAGCCCGCCGCCCTCCCCGCCGCCGAGGCGCCCGTGCCCGCAGAGGCCGGCCAGGAGGCAGCGCCCGGGTCCGGCGACGCCGGACCGGGCGACGCGGCATCGCCGGAGAGCGGTCCCGACGCCGCCGCGCAGACCGAGCCCGCCCCGGCCGATGCCGAGTCGTCGCCCGCGACCCGCCCCGTCGGGCCACCGGCGCCCGGCTACGGCGACGCCGAACGCGAGGCCGTTCTGCGCGTCATGCGCGAACGGCGCGACATCCGCAACGGCTTTCGCAGCGACCCCATCCCGCACGACGTCCTGCTTCGCGTTCTCGAAGCCGCCCACACGGCGCCCAGCGTCGGCCACTCCCAGCCGTGGGACTTCGTCGTCATCCGCTCGGCGGAGACCCGTCGCACGATGCACGAACTGGCTCAGCGCCAGCGCGAGGCGTACGCCAAGTCGCTGCCCAAGGGCCGGGCGAAGCAGTTCAAGGAACTGAAGATCGAGGCCATCCTCGACACCCCGGTGAACATCGTCGTCACCGCCGACCCCACCCGCGGCGGCCGCCACACCCTCGGCCGGCACACCCAGCCGCAGATGGCCCCGTACTCCTCCGCCCTCGCCGTCGAGAACCTGTGGCTCGCGGCCCGCGCCGAGGGACTCGGCGTCGGCTGGGTGTCCTTCTTCGACGAGCGTGAAATGGTCCGTACACTCGGCCTGCCCGAGCACCTCGAGGTCGTCGCCTACCTCTGCGTCGGGTACGTCGACGAATTCCCGGAGGAGCCCGAACTGATGCAGGCCGGCTGGTCCAAGCGCCGTCCGCTGTCCTGGGTGGTCCACGAGGAGACCTACGGCCGCCGTGCGCTGCCGGGCGAGGAGCCCCACGACCTCCTGCGGGAGACCGTCACCAACATCCGTCCGCTGGACGCCAAGGCACTCGGCGAGGCGTGGGAACGCCAGAAGCGGATGACGAAGCCCTCCGGCGCGCTGGGCATGCTGGAGATCATCTCCGCGCAGCTCTCCGGGCTGTCCCGGATGTGCCCGCCGCCGATCCCGGAACCCGCGGCCGTCGCGATCTTCGCGGGCGACCACGGCGTGCACGCCCAGGGCGTCACGGCCTGGCCGCAGGAGGTCACCGGGCAGATGGTCGCCAACTTCCTCGGCGGGGGAGCGGTCTGCAACGCCTTCGCCAACCAGGTGGGTGCCGAGGTCTGCGTCATCGACGTCGGCGTGGCGTCCGACCTGCCCGCCACCCCGGGCCTGCTGCCGCGCAAGGTCCGCGCCGGCACCGCCGACTTCACCACCGGGCACGCCCTGACCCGTGAGGAGGTCCTCTCGGCGATCGAGGTCGGCATCGAGACCGCCCGTGACCTGGTGGCCGCCGGTAACAAGGCGCTCCTCACCGGCGAGATGGGCATCGCCAACACCACCACGTCCGCCGCGCTCATCGCCGTCTACACGGGCGTCGACCCGTCGGAGATCACCGGCCGCGGCACGGGCATCAACGACGAGATGCACGCCCGCAAGGTCGACGTCGTCCGCCGTGCCCTCGAGCTCCACCAGCCCGACCCGGCCGACCCGATCGGCGTCCTGTCGGCCGTAGGCGGCCTGGAGCACTGCGCGCTGGTCGGCCTCATCCTCGGCGGCGCGTCCCTGCGCACACCGGTGATCCTCGACGGTGTCAGCACCGGCGCCGCGGCCCTGGTCGCCCGCGCCATCGCCCCGGAGGCGCTGGCCGCCTGCATCGCGGGCCACCGCAGCGCCGAACCGGGCCACGTGGCGGCGCTGAACAAGCTGGGCCTGCGCCCCATGGTCGACCTGGACCTCCGCCTCGGCGAGGGCACGGGAGCCCTGCTGGCGCTCCCGGTGGTCCAGAGCGCCGCTCGGGCCATGCACGAGGTGGCGACGTTCGACTCGGCCGGAGTCACCGAGAAGTAGCACGAGCCCCGCGCCACGCGTCTGCGGCACGCACCCGGTCCGCCTGGCACCGGGTGCGTGACGAACTCGGAGGCTACCGTTCCGCAACGGCCCCGACAGCTCGCTGAACGGGGCCGTATCGTGGTCGCCAGGACCCCTCACCCGTCCCCACCAGCCGCTCCACCGTCGCAGCGGCGTCACTCACGCACTGCCCCGCCCGAGGAGCCGCACCGCCATGGCTGAGCACGTCCCGCCCGCCGAGTACCCCGCCTACCCCGTCGGCCTGCGACTCGCCGGGCGCCGCGTCGTCGTCATCGGCGGCGGGCAGGTCGCCCAGCGCAGGCTCCCCGCCCTGGTGGCGGCCGGTGCCGACGTCACCCTGATCTCCCCGTCCGCGACACCCTCCGTCGAGGCCATGGCCGAGTCCGGCGAGATCACCTGGACCCGTCGCCGCTACGAGGACGGCGACATCGCCGACGCCTGGTACGCCCTCGTCGCCACCAGCGACCCCGACGCCAACATCCGCGCCTCCGAGGAGGCCGAGCGCACCAAGACCTGGTGCGTACGCAGCGACGACGCGGACGCCGCCACCGCCTGGACCCCGGCCACCGGCCGCAGCGACGGGGTCACCGTCGCCGTCCTCACCGGCCGCGACCCGCGCCGCTCCGCCGCCGTGCGCGACGCGATCGTGGAGGGGCTGCGCGACGGCACCCTCGCCGCGCCGCACCGCCGCAGCCGTGCCCCGTTCGTCGCCCTCGTCGGCGGCGGTCCGGGCGACCCCGACCTGATCACGGTCCGGGGCCGCCGCCTGCTCGCGGAGGCGGACGTCGTCATCGCCGACCGGCTCGGCCCGCGCGACCTGCTGGACGAACTTCCGCCGCACGTCGAGGTGATCGACGCGGCCAAGATCCCGTACGGGCGGTTCATGGCCCAGGAGGCCATCAACAACGCGCTCATCGAGCACGCGAAGGCCGGCAAGGCCGTCGTACGGCTGAAGGGCGGCGACCCCTACGTCTTCGGCCGAGGAATGGAGGAGGCCCAGGCGCTCGCCGAGGCGGGTATCCCCTGCACGGTCGTCCCCGGCATCTCCAGCTCCATCTCGGTCCCGTCCGCGGCGGGTATCCCGGTGACCCACCGCGGGGTCGCGCACGAGTTCACCGTCGTCAGCGGCCATGTCGCCCCCGACGACCCGCGTTCACTGGTCGACTGGAAGTCCCTCGCCCGGCTGCGCGGCACGCTCGTGATCCTCATGGGCGTCGACAAGATCGGTGCCATCGCCCAGGCGCTCATCGCGCACGGCAAGGCGCCCGACACCCCGCTCGCGCTCGTTCAGGAAGGGACGACCGCGGCCCAGCGCAGGGTGGACGCCACGCTCGCGACCGTCGCGGAGACCGTCAAGGCACAGGACGTGCGTCCGCCGGCCGTCATCGTCATCGGCGACGTCGTCTCCGTCGGCCTACCCGAGTAACCATCGGTAACCCGACTTTGCGGGAACCGTTGGCACCGCACATCCAAGAAGGCAGTATCACCCCGTGGCCGATCTCATCACCATCGACGACCCCGACGACCCCCGACTGCACGACTACACGGGCCTGACCGACGTAGAACTTCGCCGCCGCCGCGAACCGGCGGAGGGGCTGTTCATCGCCGAGGGTGAAAAGGTCATCCGCCGTGCCGGACAGGCCGGTTACGTGATGCGCTCCATGCTGCTCTCCGCCAAGTGGGTCGACGTCATGCGCGACGTCATCGAAGAGGTCCCGGCCCCCGTGTACGCGGTCGACCCCGCCCTCGCCGAACGCGTCACCGGCTACCACGTGCACCGCGGCGCCCTCGCCTCCATGCAGCGCAAGCCACTGCCGGACGCCGGGGAGCTGCTCGGCACGGCGCGCCGGGTGGTGGTGATGGAGTCGGTCAACGACCACACCAACATCGGCGCCGTCTTCCGCAGCGCGGCGGCCCTCGGCATGGACGCCGTACTGCTCTCGCCGGACTGCGCCGACCCGCTCTACCGCCGCTCGGTCAAGGTCTCCATGGGGGCGGTCTTCTCCGTCCCGTACGCCCGCCTCGACACCTGGCCCAGGGGCCTCGAAGCGGTCCGAGACGCAGGCTTCAGACTGCTCGCCCTCACCCCCGACGAGAAGGCGTCCTCCATCGACGAGGCCGCCCCGCACCGCCTGGGCCGTGTCGCACTCATGCTCGGCGCCGAGGGCGACGGGCTGTCCACCAAGGCACTCATGGCCGCCGACGAGTGGGTACGCATCCCCATGGCGCACGGCGTCGACTCGCTCAACGTGGGCGCGGCGGCGGCCGTAGCCTTCTACGCGGTCGCCACCGGCCGCCCCGCCTAGCCGCTACAGCTTCTGCGCCGCGGCGATCCCCAGCGCCACGATCAGGGTCACCACGAAGAAGACGGTGATCCGCTGGCGCAGCAGCCTCGGATTGGCCGGCCGTCGGCCGGTCGACGTCGTCCGCACTCCCGGCCGGGTGCCGCCGCCCTGACGGCCGTTCGTACGGCCCGCGGTACGCGGCCGCTGAGGCCGGGAACCGCCGCCCGTGCGGGCGGGCGCCTGCGGCCGCGACGACCCACCCGTCCGCCGCTCGGTGCGGTCCGTCCGCTCCGGGTAGCGCGCGGTCGGCCGGTTCGACTCGACCCGCTCCCGCTCACGGTCCCGCTGCGAAGGCGGCCGGGCGTCGTGCTGCAGCCCGTGCGCCTCCCTCGCCGCGATCTCCTTCAGCCGCATGGACAGTTGCAGTGTGCTGGGCCGTTCCTCCGGGTCCTTCGCCAGGCATGCCGACACCAGCGGTGCCAGCGCGTCGTGGACCCCGTGCAGCTGCGCCTCCTCGTGCACGACGCGGTACAGCATGACCTCGGAACTGCCGTGCCCGAACGGAGAGTCACCCATCGCCGCGTACGCCAGCGTCGCGCCCAGCGCGAAGACATCCGTCGCGGGCGTCACCGCCGCGCCGCGTACCTGCTCAGGCGCGAGGAATCCGGGAGAGCCCACGGCCGTGCCCACATGGGTCAGCGTGCTCGCGCCCGTCGCCCAGGCGATACCGAAGTCGATGATCCGGGGCCCCTTGGGGGACAGCAGGATGTTCGACGGCTTCAGATCACGGTGCACCACACCGGCCTCATGGACCGCCACCAGCCCCTCCGACAGCGCGGCCCCCACCGCGGCCACGTCGGCGGCCCGCAGCGGGCCCTCCTCGAGCACCTTGTCGTGCAGCGACGGTCCCGGGACGTACTGGGTCGCGAACCACGGGCGGTCCGCCTCCAGATCGGCGGCCACCAGCCGGGCGGTACAGCCGCCGCGGATACGCCGCGCCGCCGACACCTCACGGGCGAACCGCGACCGGAACTCCTGGTCCTCCGCCAGGTCCGGCCGGATCACCTTCAGCGCGACCCGCTGCCCGCGCCGGTCGGAGCCCAGATACACGACACCCATGCCGCCCGCACCGAGCCGCCGGTGAATCCTGAACGAGCCGACGACTCGCGGGTCCTCGCGCCGGAGCCGCATCATCGCCATGTCCGTCCCCTACCTACGGTGGGGAGGCCCCACCCCGCTGCCCGGTCGTCCGCTTGTGACGTGCCACAGCTTACGTACCCCCGAGCCGGTGCGCTCATAGGCCGCGCCCTCCCGGCCGGATCGATTGTCAGTGCGCGATGGGACACTTGAGGGGTGGTCAGAGGAGGGCGGATCTCCCTCCTTCGACCCGTGCGAGATCTCAACGACTCGTCACAGAAGGGGCATTGGATCGATGAAGGGCGACCGCGTGGAGATGGTCGTGGACGCGGGGGACACGACGCGTACGTACGAAGTGGTGGCAAGCCGGGCGGGCCGCAGGGTGGAGACCGCGGTGCGCAGAGGAGCGGTCGAAGTGAGCGAAGTCACTCGCTGCGGCTCCGTCGTCCGCACGGCCCGTTTCATGGCGACCCGGGTGCTCGCCCTGGTCGAACAGCCCGTCCCGCGCGAGGACACCACCGACTGACCGGGCCCCTTCCGGGAAGACCCCAAGACCCGGAGCCCCGTCTCCACCCAGGGGAGTACACCGGGGGGTGACGGCTCATCCTCCGGGAGGCCAGGCAATCGGTACGAGGGCATGACGTCCCGGCCCCGCCGTTTCCCTAGTGTTGATGTCAAGCGGCGGGTGCAGTAACTCGTCCCCCGAGGTCAGACACCCGCCGCTGCCAACCACGACAGGAGAAGGATCATGGCGGACACGGCATCGCGGACGGTGATCCGCACGCAGGGACGCAAGGCATCCGCCGCGTTCGGCGGCCGTCAGTCCGGCACGCGCCACCCGCTGGTGGCGACGGCCATGGTCCTTCCCCTCGCGGCACTGCTCGTGGTCGTCTTCGGCGGCTGGGAGGCAGTGGTCACACAGGCGTCGTCCGTGGGCGTGATGCTGGGGCGCTGAACAGCGCCCCGGGCCCGGAAGAGCGGTCCGGGTCGGGGACATCCGGCCAACAACCCCGTGGGGACGGGGGTGCGGCGGACGGCAGCGTTTGGCCGGTCAGCTGGGGAGCTGACCGGCCATCGCGCGTTGCCCTTGCGCGGGCGGACCGGCCGGATCACGTCTCCGGGCGCGGTCGGCCCGGTCCGGGTCCGGAGCTCCTGGAGAGGGGCCCGGCTGGTCCTGGCTGTGTTTCCGACGTGGCCGGTCCGGGGAAGCCCGCGGCGCCACCCGGAGCAGTGTGCCTCTTCGCCGGCTGTGAAGGACAACTTCCGCCTCCGGACGTCGAAGTCCCGCCCGCATGTCGACCACGGACATCCCCGCTGGGCTCCCGCACCGCGGTGGTGCGCCCACCGGGGCCGGCGCCGAGAAACGACAGCATCGAGGTGCGCGCCCGTACCCGGCGCCGCAGGGCCCGGACGCCACCCTGACGCTTCGCGGGCCCTCGTCGCACCCCGCGACGGGACTCACCGGCTACGCGCCGTAGGTGACGGTGGTCATCATGCCGGATTCCGAGTGGTAGATGTTGTGGCAGTGGAGCATCCAGTCGCCGGGGTTGTCGGCGTCGAAATCGAGGACGAGCTTGTTGTGGGGCAGGACGGTGGCGGTGTCCTTGCGGGCGCCGCTGGAGTCGATACCGGCGAGGGCGTAGGTGTGGCCGTGCAGGTGGACGGGGTGCCACATGTCGGTGGCGTTGACGACGACCAGCCGTACCCGTTCGCCGCGTTCGATGCGGTGGACGCGGTCGGGGGAGTAGGGGCGGTGGTCGGTGCCCCAGTCGAATTTCTCCATACCGCCGGTGAAGGTGACTCTGACGATGCGGTCGGGTCTGCGCCGGTCGAGTTCGACGGATTCGTGCGGCCTGAGCCGGCGGGCCGAGGGCAGGACGGCGCGCCGTAGTTCGGCGGGACGGGTGGCGGGGCCGGGAAGCGCACCACTCGCTGTGCGCAGGACGGCCATCGCGGCGCCGTTCTTGCCTTCGGCCAGTGCGGTGAGCGGGAAGACGCCGTCCTTGGCGGTGATCAGTACGTCGTAGCGTTCGCCCATGCCGAGGAGTAGGGAGTCGGTCCGGTGGTGGCGTACGGGAAAGCCGTCGCTGTGGGTGACTGTCAGCCGGTGTCCGCCGAGGGCCACCCGGAACGGGGTTTCTGCGCCCGCGTTGATGATGCGCAGCCGGATCCGGTCGCCGGGTCTGGCCCGGAACTGGGTCGGGTCGTCGGGCGTGCGCCCGTTGATCAGGTAGTGCGGGTAGGCGATGTCGCCGGCATGGCCGCCGAGCAGCGGGCTGCTTGCGCCGGTCAACAGCCGGCCGGGGCCTCTGCTCCGCTCCGGTGAGGGCGACACGTCGTCGCGGGCCGGCGCGTCGCCGGGCTGTGGCGCGTGGGCGCCCGGCGGACCGTATCCGGCCGCGATTCCTCCGGAGGGTTTGGCGGGCCGGGCGCCGTGGTCGTGCCCGCGCTGGTGCGTGGAGCCGTGTCCCATGGCGGGCTTGCCCTTGCGAAGCTGGTCGAAGACGTCCTCGGGGCTGGAGCCGCCGACCCCGTCGATCCAGTCGTCCAGCAGGACGATCCACTCCGCGTCGTAGGGGAGGGGCTCGTTGGGGTCGTCGACGATCAGCGGCGCGTACGTTCCGCGGTCGATCTGCAGGCCCAGGTGGGGGTGGAACCAGTAAGTGCCGGGGTGCGGCACCTGGAAGCGGTAGGTGAACCTCTTGCCCGGCGCGATGGGCGGCTGCGTCAGGTCCGGCACGCCGTCCATGTCGTTGCGCAGGGCGATGCCGTGCCAGTGGACCGTGGTGGGTTCGGGCAAGTGGTTGGCGAGCGTCAACTCGAGAGTGTCGCCGGCGGTGATCCGTACCTCCTTGCCGGGCAGTTCGCCGTTGTAGGTGGCGGTCCTGACGGTACGTCCGCCACCGATCTCGACCGTGGCCGGTGTGGCGGTGAGGGTGAGGCCGCGGAGTTTGCCCTCGGGGCTGGGTGTCCAGGTGGGCCGCACCTTCGTGCCCGCCGCGGAGTCGGAGCCCCGGGGGCCGGCGGCCCCCTTTCCCGCTGAGGAGTCCGCTCCGCTACCGGAGCAGGCGGTGAGCAGCGCAGATCCCACTGCGGCGATCCCGGCGCCGAGCACAGCGCGCCGGGTGGTCGAGGTCGGACTGGGGTGATCCTGCCTGTACATGGTCCTCCGGTCGTCGAACATGCGCGCATTCCGCCCCGGGTGGGCCTGACGCGGGCAGGACCAGCATGGTGCACGGCGCCGGAAACATCTGGTAAGTGACTATCTGCCTGTCTTGTCTGCCTTGTCGGGTAGGCCGCCCACCGGCGGCGACGGGGCGACGGTGTCGTGCGAGGGCCCCTGCGTGCGGTGGTGTGCGAGGGGCCGCCGCCGGCCGCGGCCGACTTGCCGGGACGCGCACCCGGCCACCGCCGTCCAGCAGTCATGCGCGAGAGTGCGCGAGACGGTCGTGCGGTGTGATCGGTCTTGCCGGCCTTTGGCAAGCGGCTACGTGCGAACCTTCGAGCACGTGTTCAACCTGCCCGGCACGGCGGCCGCCCGGCCGACGCCCAAAGGGGCCCCGGCGTCAACGGCCCGGGCCCGCCTCCCCGGTGAGGGGGAGACGGGCCCGGGCGCGTGCCGGCTGCCGGTGCCGGCGGTCACTTCTCCGGGTGGAGCACGACTGGCAGTTCCGCGAGGCCGCGGAAGGCGGGGAAGGGGACTTCCATCCACTTCGGCAAGGCATCGGGTGCGGCCGGAGTGATCCCGGGGAACCGGCTGAACAAGCTGGTGAGGGCCAGCTGCATCTCCAGCCGTGCCAGCGGGGCGCCCAGGCAGTAGTGGCTGCCGTGGCCGAACCCCAGATGGGTGCTCTGCGCGTTCCCCGGCCGCCGCACATCGAACTCGTTCGGGGAGTCGAACTTCAGCGGGTCGCGGTTCGCCGAAAGCAGCGAGATCTGCACCAGGGCTCCCTTGGGGATCCTGGTGCCGCCGATCTCCACGTCCTCGGTGGCGTACCGGAACGTCGCACTCTCCACCGAGCCGTCGTAGCGCACCAACTCGTCCACCGCGGGGCCGAACAGCTCCGGGTCCTCCTGCACGGCGCGCAGCTGTGCGGGATTGGCCAGGAAGTGGTACACGGCGTTGCCGATGAGGTACGCGGTCGTCTTGTGCCCCGCGAACATCAGCAGGAACGCCGTCGAGACCAGCTCGCTCTGCGTGAGGCCGCTGTCCTTGCCCTGAACGTCGGTGAGTGCGCTGAGCAGGTCCTCACCAGGGTGCTCGCGCTTGCGCGCGACCAGGTCGGTGAAGTAGGAGTGCAGGTCCTCCTCCGCCTTCTGCTGCGCCTGCTTGGACTCCTTGCTGAAGCCCGTCTGCGCCACCGTGGTGGACAGGTGCTGCATGTGGGCCCGCTCCTCGGGCGGCACGCCGAGCAGTTCGCAGATCACGGTGATCGGCAGCGGGAACGCGAACGCGGGCAGCAGGTCCAGCGGTTCACCGGTGGGGCACGCGTCGAGCAGCCGGTCGATGATGTCCTGGATCTTCGGCCGCAGCGCCTCGACGCGGCGCGGGGTGAACTCGGAGCTGACGAGTCTGCGCAGCCGGGTGTGTTTGGGCGCGTCGGCGTTGAGCATGTTGTCGTCCAGCGAGACCGACGAGTCGCCGAAGATCCTCCGGTAGGCGTCCATGGCCCCGTACATGTCCTTGCTCAGCCGGGGGTCGGACAGTGCGGCACGGGCGTCCTCGTACCGTGTGATGAGGTACGTTTCGACGCCGTGCGGCGGCTTCATCGGGCAGACGGGCGCCGTGTCCCGGAGGGCGGCGTAGACCGGGTGCGGGTTGCGCCGGAAGTCGGCGGTGCACAGCTCGGCTGTGGTGACGGGGTCCTGCGTTGTCGTCACGGACGGCTCCTGAGGTCGAAGAGGGCCTCGGCGTTGCCGCCGAGGATGAGCTGCTGGGACGCCTTGTCCACAGGCAGCTTCTCGATCATGTGGATGAGGTCCTCCAGCGGCGCCGACAACGGCGGCGAGTCGCTGCCGAAGAGCATCCGCCCGGGTCCGAGGACCTCCGCGTTGAGGCTCAGGTGCGCCGCGCTGAACGGGCTGGTGTCGACGTACATGCGCTGCAGGGCCGCGGCGGGGTCGGCAGATGGCGGGGCGGAGGGCGCGGCGGGGTCCGCCGGCCGGGTGGCCGGGGCGGCGGAGGGCTGTGCTCCGCCGCCCCAGTGCCTGGGGCGCGCCGCCGTCAGTAGGCGCTCCGGCAGCAGCGCCACCGCGCCGCCGCCGGTCGCGCCGATCAGCCGCAGGTCCGGGTACTTGTCCAGCCATCCCGCGAACGCGATCATGGCCATGCCCAGGGTGACGTCGCCGAACCGGCCGATCTGCTCCACGAAGCCGACGGTGCCCACCTTCTCCGTGCCGACCGGTTCGGCCGGTGCGTGCACCAGGACCGGGACTGCCGCCTCCGCGGCCAGCGCGAAGAAGGAGTCCGCCCGCGGCGAGCCGAGCAGCTCGCCGTGGACGCTGGACGTGGTGATCAGGCCGACGAACGCGGGGTCCGCCAGGGTTTCACGCACGCCTTCCAGGTGATCGTCGTCGCCGAACGGGTTGGCGTAGACGTACCCGCGCAACTGGTCGGGGAACCGGGAGATCAGACCCGACATCCAGGCGTGGAATCCACGCAGCCGGTCACGCGGCTGCTGGTAGTTGTCCACGCCCGGGACTCGCGCCATGGCACCGGCGCCCACCGGGCTGCCGATGATGGTGAGGTCGATACCGGCCTCGGCGCGGGCCGCGAGCATGCCGTCGACGTCGGTCAGGCTCGGGGGCATGGGGAAGCGTCTGGCCGCTTCCGGCGGGGACAGATGTCCGTGGATGTCGATGATCATGTGTGGGTTCCCGGTTCCGGTGTGACTGCGCGGGTCACCGCGGCGCAGTCCTCGTCGCCAAGCCCCTGCTCGGTGGCACGGGCGTGGGTCTGGGCGGCTGCGGCGGTGAGCGGAAGGTGCAGGCCTGCCGCGGCCGCCTGCTCCTCAGCGAGCATGAGGTCCTTCGCCATCAGGCGCAGCCGGAAGTCCGGCTCGTCGAAACGCCCGCTGGCCAGGCGCCGCGACTTGAAGGACATGACCGGCGAGGCGAAGCCGCTGCCCGCGATCGTCCTGAGGACGAGCTGCTTGTCGAGGCCGCAGGAGGCCGCCAGTTCGGCGGCCTCGGCCATGGCCTGGACCTCTATCCCCATGAGGAGATTGAGGAGCAGCTTCATCCGCATGCCGGAACCCAGTGCGCCCAGATGGACGACCTCCTTGCCCAGCATCTCCAGCAGCGGCCGGCCGGCGGTGAAGACGCGCTCCTCGCCGCCGACGAACAGTCGCAGTTCGCCGTCGCGGGCGTGGTCGCGGTTGCCGAGCATGCCGACGTCCATGACGGAGGGCACGTCCCCGGCAAGCCGGACGACCTCCTCGGGAGCGACGGTGCTGGCGCAGATCAGCGCACCGGGGTAGGTGCCCCTGGCCAGGACGCCGTCCGGACCGCGCAGCACTGTCTTGAGGGCGTCTCCGTCAGCGACCGTGCAGATGACGGCGCTCGTGCCCTCGACGGCTTCGCTGGGACGCCCGACGGCGACGGCGCCGGCCCGGGCGAGCGGCTCGGCCCGCTCCGGACTGCGGTTCCAGACCCGCACTCGTACCCCTTGCGCGAGCAGACGTGAGGCCAGGCCGGAGCCCATCGTGCCGAGGCCGAGGACGGCGACGGGGCCGGAAGTGTTGATGGTGGGCGTCATGACTTCTCCTCCACGGTCTCCTTGACGACCCGGAACCGCAGTGACTGCGTCGAGTCGACCCAGTCGCGGAGCGGAGCCACCAGTGCCCGGTGGTCCTCACTCTGCTGCCAGGCGAAAAAGTGCTCGGGGGTCTCCCACTCGCTGGTGATCACCCACTGGCGGGAGCCGTCGACCGGTTCTCCCAGTCGTTCGACGATGTGCCCCGGGGTACGAGCGACGGATTTCCGCATCTGCTCGTACATCTCCAGGAATCCTTGCTCGCCGCCCTCGATCACACGGACCGCGAAAACCACGGACAGCCTTTCGGCCGTCCGGCCGTTCTGAACTGTGCCCATGCATCCTCCTGATGTTGAGATCCGGCAGGACACGCTTTCCAAGGACTCATGCGCTCAGTGGCGACGCAACTCCATTGGGGGCACGGCCCAGTCGCGGGAAGGGCCGTGCCCTGAGGGATAGCCCGTTCAGGTGACTGGTGAAGGGGTCCTCGGCCAGGCGGATTTGAGCGGCGGACCAACGAAGGCGTGAAGACGCCAAGGGCGTGGACCGGTCGGCCGGGCCCCGGTGTCCGGTCCGAAGGCGTCTGCGGTCCGGTCGCGTCCGCGGTCCGGTGGTGTCCGCGGTCCGGTGGTGTCCGGTCCGAAAGGCGTCCGCGGTCCGAGTGCGGGCGGATCTGCGGGACATCACCCGTGAACGTCGTGGGCGCCGTCGGCAGCGCGGTGCATGACGTCTCTCCCGACGTTCCCCGGTGGCCGGCATCGCCGCGGCCGCCGTGCCGGCTTTCGCGTGAAGTGCCGCCGGCCCTCGCCCCGGCCGGTCGGCCGGGGCGAACGCCTCTCCCACTGCTCGACGGGTACGGGCAGGGTGCCGCGCTCCGGGGACTCGGCCCCGCACCCACCATCGACGCAGCGGGCCGCTCCCGGGGCACCGGCGCGCGAGGCGCTCCCGCTACGCTCCCTCCGTGACCGCCTCAGTCCTCCGCGTACTCGCCTCCGTCGCCCGGAGCGCCGCCCACCTGGCGGCACCGCGCGGGACTTGCACGGCGTGCGGGGCCGCCCAGGACGGACAGACGCTCGCCGACCGGCCCGACGGCATCGTCGTGCGCCATGGCTCCGCCGTCGCCAAGGCGCACGCCCCCGGGACCGATCCGGTCGCCCACCGTGCGCGTCTGGACCTGGCGGCCCACCCGGCGCTGGCGGCCATCCTCCTGCCGCCGCTCCCGCACCTGGCGAGCGCCCCGGCGCGGGGCCGCCCCGTCACCGTCTGGCCCTACGGCGCTCCCGTCGACGCGACGGACCCGGACGCCGCGCCCTGGGAGGACGCGGCGGTCCTGCTTGCGCGCCTGCACCGCCTCGAGCCCGCCGGGCTGCCCGGTCCGCTCCCGCCGATGCGGGGCCCGGCGAAGGCCGCCGCCGCGGTGGCCCGCATGGAGGCGGCCGCGGCGGACGACCCGGCCGCCTGCGACGTCCGGCGTGCCTGGGCACGTCTGCCGGCCTGGGCCCGCGGCGAGGAGCCACTCACTCCCTCCGGCACTGCGCGCCAACGCGTGTGCCACGGCGACTTCCATCTCGGTCAACTCGTGCGCCACCCCGCCCCCGACGGCCCGTGGCTGCTGATAGACGTCGACGACCTCGGCCTCGGCGACCCGGCCTGGGATCTCGCCCGCCCGGCCGCGTGGTTCGCCGCGGGGCTGCTGGCGCCGGAGGTCTGGCAGCGGTTCCTCGGCGCGTACACGGCCGCCGGCGGCCCCGCGGTCGCTTCCGCGGACGACCCCTGGCCTCAACTGGACGTGCCTGCCAGGGCGCTGGTGCTCCAGACGGCGGCGCTCGCGCTGGCGAAGTCGGCGGCGGAGGGCCGTCGGCCGGACGAGTGCGAACGGGCGGTGCTCGACGCCTGTACCCGAATCGGGACACTCACAACCGAGTTGGACCCCGGTGCCCGGTCGTAGGGTGAAGGTCTCGTCGCCGGGCATGCTTCCCGGTGACGTCGACGAGACGGCGAGGAGCTGACCAGACGATGCAGTGTCCCAAGTGCCATGCAGCGATGCACACGTACAACCGCAATGGCGTCCAGATCGAGCAGTGCAGCGGCTGCCGGGGCATATTCCTCGACTACGGCGAGCTGGAGTCGCTGACCCGCCTCGAGTCGCAGTGGACCCAGCAGGCGCCGCCTCCGCCGCCGGCCCCGCAGGCATACCCGGCCGCTCCCGCCCCCGCGGCGCCGGCCTGGGGCGCGCCGCACCACGGTGGTCACCACCACGGCCACCATCGCCAGCGCAGCTTCGGCCGGATGCTCTTCTCCTCCTGACGGGCGGGGAAGGGGGCATGACAAAACCCCCGGTCGTCGAGACGACCGGGGGCTTGGGCTGGTGCGCGATACTGGGATTGAACCAGTGACCTCTTCCGTGTCAGGGAAGCGCTCTCCCGCTGAGCTAATCGCGCAGGGCAGCAGGACGACTACATCACCTGCGTTACTGCGTACAGCGTGCGCGATACTGGGATTGAACCAGTGACCTCTTCCGTGTCAGGGAAGCGCTCTCCCGCTGAGCTAATCGCGCTCGGGTCCTCGCGGACCCAGTGGACGATACTGGGATTGAACCAGTGACCTCTTCCGTGTCAGGGAAGCGCTCTCCCGCTGAGCTAATCGTCCTTGGAGGTGGAGACGGGATTTGAACCCGTGTAGACGGCTTTGCAGGCCGTTGCCTCGCCTCTCGGCCACTCCACCCGGAGTGCGGGGGGTCGGGAAGATCCCCCACTTCTCGAGCGGACGACGAGATTCGAACTCGCGACCCTCACCTTGGCAAGGTGATGCTCTACCAACTGAGCCACGTCCGCTTGTCGTTTCCGTTCCGCTTGCGCGTCCCGGCGACGAGTTGAACTCTAGCGGATTCCCGGGCCAGTACAAAAACGCGTTTGTGCAGCTTGCCGCCGTGTGTCCACGTCGCGGCAGCACACCGGCGGCTCACCGGGCGCCCGTCCCCGCCGCATCCGCGCCGGTCATACACTCACAGACGTGCACGACCTTGCTCCTCTGGCCCGCTTCGGCTCCCTCGTCGCCACCGACCTCAGGGACGTCACCAGCGACCCCGCGGCCCTCGACTCCACCGGCTTCTGGGCCGTCGTGGCCGACTTCGAGGGCCGTCTGACCTGCGCCCGCTTCGGCGATGTCCGCAGCGAGCCGGTTCCCGAGCCCGTCCCGGGGCGCTGGCGGGGTCCGGCGGCCGACGCGTGGACGTCGTCACTGGACCGTGCCGCCTACACCGCAGGCGTGCGACGTGTCCGGGAACACATCGCGGCAGGCGAGGTCTACCAGGCCAATCTGTGCCGGGTACTGTCCGCACCGCTGCCGGAACCGGACGCGGCGGACGTGGACGAGCTGACGGCCCTGCTGGCGCGCGGCAACCCGGCCCCGTACGCAGGAACGATCCGGCTGCCCGCGCACGGCGTGGAGATCGCCACCGCCTCGCCGGAGCTGTATCTGCGCCGCGCGGGACGCACCGTCGAATCCGGCCCGATCAAGGGAACGGGCCGCACCGCCGGTGATCTCCTGGAGAAGGACCACGCGGAGAACGTCATGATCGTGGACCTGGTCCGCAACGACCTCGGCCGGGTGTGCGCCACCGGCAGCGTGACCGTGCCGGCCCTCTGCGCGATCGAGCCGCACCCCGGACTCGTGCACCTCGTGTCCACCGTCCGCGGCGACCTCGCACCGGGAGCCGGCTGGGGCGAACTGCTGGCCGCGACCTTCCCCCCGGGTTCGGTCACCGGCGCCCCCAAGTCCAGTGCACTGAAGATCATCGAGGCGCTGGAGACCACACCCCGCGGCCCGTACTGCGGCGGCATCGGCTGGGTCGACGCCGACCGGGGCGCGGCCGAGCTGGCCGTCGGCATACGCACCTTCTGGATCGACCGCTCCATGAGCGCCCTGCGGTTCGGCACCGGTGCGGGCATCACCTGGGGCTCCGACCCGGAGCGCGAGTGGGCCGAGACGGAACTGAAGGCTTCGAGGCTGCTGGCGGTAGCGTCGGGCGCGTACGCGGCAATCGGAAGGACGGCTCCATGAAGGTTTGGGTAGGCGGCGCGCTCTCGGAGCTCGAGGACGCCCGGGTGTCCGTACTCGACCACGGCATGACCGTGGGCGACGGCATCTTCGAGACCGTGAAGGCCGTCCACGGCCGGCCCTTCGCCCTCACTCGCCATCTGGAACGGCTCGCCCGCTCCGCCGAGGGCCTCGGGCTGCCGGAACCCGACCTCGACGAGGTCCGCCGCGCCTGCGCCGCCGTGCTGGCCGCCAACCCGATGCCGCTCGGCCGGCTGCGCATCACCTACACCGGCGGGCTCTCCCCTCTCGGTTCCGACCGGGGCACCGACGGCCCGACGCTGGTCGTCGCGATCGGCGAGACCTCCCGCCGCCCCGACACCACGTCGGTCGTCACGGTCCCCTGGACCCGCAACGAACGCGGTGCGCTGACCGGCCTGAAGACCACCTCCTACGCCGAGAACGTCGTCGCCCTCGCCAGGGCCCACCAGCACGGCGCCTCCGAGGCACTGTTCGCCAACACCGTGGGGCGGCTCTGCGAAGGCACCGGCTCGAACGTCTTCGTCGTCCTCGACGGCGAGCTGCACACCCCGCCCCTGGCCTCCGGCTGCCTCGCCGGCGTCACCCGCGCGCTCACCGTCGAATGGACGGGCGCCAAGGAGACGGACCTGCCTCTCGAAGTGCTCGACGGCGCCGAGGAGGTCTTCCTGACCTCCACGCTCCGCGACGTCCAGGCGGTCGTACGCCTCGACGGGCGCGGCATCGGGGAGGGCCCGGGGCCGGTGGCGGCCAAGGCGATGCGCGTCTTCGAGGAGCGCGCGGCGGCGGACCCGGACCCCAAGTCCGTCTGACCGGCCCGCGACGGGCAGGAAACCGGCCCCCGACGGGGAGGGAAACCGGGTGTCGGACGGCCGCGTGCCAGGTAGAAACTCTTCGATGACCACAACTCTGCGGCCCACCGGGCCGATCCAGCGCGAGGAGTCCGGCGCCACCTCCCGCAGCTACGACGTGTGCGTGAACGGCAGACCCGTCGGCGCCGTCGAGCTCACCACCGCCCCCGGCGCGGGCCGCCCCGTCGGCTACCTGCGGTCGCTGCGCATCGACGACGCCGACCGCCGGCGCGGCCGCGGCACCGTCGCCGCGCTCGCGGCCGAGGAGGTGCTGCGCGGCTGGCGGTGCAACGAGATACGCACGTCCGTCCCCGCCGACGCCGTCCCCGCACTGCGACTGGCCGGCGCCCTCGGATACACGGAACGCGGCCGCAACATGATCAAAGAGGTGACCGCGCCGCCGCCCTCACTGCCCGGGGGCACCGAGAGCCGCCCCATGACCGAGGACGAGTTCGACCGCTGGCGCTCCCATGCGGTACGGACCTTCGCACGCGATCTGTCCTCCTCCGGAGCTCCCGAGGACGAGTGCCTGGCGCAGTCGGAAGCCGTCCATGCCCGCCTCCTCCCGGACGGCCGCGCCACTCCGGGCACCCACATCCACACCCTCCTCGCCGACGGCACCGCGGTCGGCCACATCTGGGTCGCCGAGCAAGAGGTGCGCCCCGGCGAACAAGGGGCGTACGTCTTCGACGTCGAAGTGGCCGAGCCCTACCGGGGCCGCGGCCACGGGCGGGCCCTGATGCTGCTCGCCGAGCGGATCGCTGCCGACGCCGGGCGACCCCTGATCGCTCTGCACGTCTTCGAGGGCAACGAGCGGGCACGCACCCTCTACGAATCCCTCGGCTACCGCACCACCCACCGCAACTTCGTCAAACGGCTCCTTTAGGGCCGCGACAGGGCAGACCTTGCCGGAGGGGCACAGGTCTGCTCATCGCCCGGCCAGCAGCCGGTCGGTGATCTCCTCGATGCGCGCCCGCAGCCCCTTCTGGCTCTTGCCGCCATCCAGACGCTCGCCGCCGATGACGTACGTCGGCGTGCCCGTCACACCGATCGCCTTGCCCTCCGCCTGGTCGGCGTCGACGATCAGGATGTGCCGACCGTCGATCAGGGCGGTGTCGAACTCCTCGTCGTCCAGGCCCAGTTCCCGCGCGACCTCCAGCAGAAGCGGCTCGCCCCGCGTGGCCAGCTCCTCGGTGCGCGCCAGCACCGCCTCCACGTACGGCCACGTCTGACCCTGCGCCGCCGCCTCCTCCGCGGCCTGCGCGGCGGTGAACGCGTGCTTGTGCTTGTCGAGGGGGAAGTGCCGCAGCCGCAGTTCCAGCCGGTCGCCGTAGCGGGCACGCAGGGCCCGCAAGTCGTCCAGGGCGCTGTGGCAGTCGGAGCACTGGAGCTCGCACCAGACGTCGAGGACGACGGGGGAGCCGGTCGGGGATTCGCTCATGCGGCCAGTGTCCCAGTCCGGCACCTGCCGCCCCAAAACGGGACCTGGGGAGGAGACCGTCCCCGAGATGTCCCCCAGATGTCACCGGTGCCGGCCCCCGACCGTGGCCCCGGACCCCTTGAGCAGTGCAGGATGGAAGGGACACAACCGTTCAAGCCGCCTATGCCTGGAGGACCGGATGCTTGCCGAGACCATTTGTTCCGCGGTGTCCGCGGCGGGCCTGGGCATCGCCGCGATCACGGCGTACCGCAGGCGCTTCCTCGCCGCGGCGCGTATCGCGGCCTACTCCCTGGTCCCCGTCGCACTGGTGATGACCGGTGCCGTCGAGTGGGCCGTGGGCACGGCCTTCAGTCCGGTCGCGTGGGCCGGATTCGGTCTCCTGGGCCTCGCGTGGCTGCTGTTCATCACGACCAGGGCCGCCGAGCGCCGGGCGGGCGGCACCCGGAAGGAACGCAGGGCCGGTGCCGAGGCGGCCCGCCGGGACACCGTCGAGCCGGCCGCCTCCCGCCCGTCCCTCGGCGGCTCCGCCCCGGCAGCGGAGAAACCGAAGGCGGCCCGGCCCAAGGCGTCCGCTGCCGACGACGACTTCAGCGACATCGAGGCCATCCTCAAGAAGCACGGCATCTGACCCGCCCCCGGCCACGGCACTCGACACCGCGGCGCCACGGGATGTGATGAACAACCCTGCCCGCGGGGCGTGTTGGTCGATCATGGGCGTCCGGGCTGCGTCATCATCACCCCGAGATGCTCGATACCTCGCGGGACCGTCCTCCCGCACCGACCCAGGAGCCGCGCGGATGCCTTTTCGCGCTCTCCCAGCCGCCCCTGATGATCTTCCTCGGGGTGATCGGCGTCCTGCTGCTCATGGCGGCCGTCCACGACCTCTTCTGGCTGTGAGGCCACGATGAGGCGCTGCCCTCTCAGCCCGCCGCCGCCTCCCGGCGGCGAGCCCGGTACGCGGCGACATGCAGACGGTTGCCGCACGTGCGGCTGTCGCAGTAGCGGCGTGAACGGTTACGCGACAGGTCCACGAACGCGCGCCCGCAGTCCGGGGCGTCACAGCGCCGCAGCCGCTCCTGCTCGCCGGCGACGACGATGAAGGCCAGCGCCATCCCGCAGTCCGCCGCGAGATGGTCCGCCACCGACGCACCCGGTGCGAAGTAGTGCACATGCCAGTCGTGGCCGTCGTGGTCCGTGAGCTGCGGCGTCGTGCCCGCCGCCGCCACCAGGCGGTTGATCGTCTCGGCGGCGGCTCGGCTGTCGGTCGCCGCGAACACCTGCGCGAACAGCGCGCGGATGCCGTGCACCGCCTTGAGATCCCGCTGGGTCAGCTCCCCCACGCCGCTGACCATGTGCTTCCTGACGAAGTCGTAGAGCGCTTCGACGTCCGCCAGATCGTCGTCCTGACCGCTCTCCGGTGCGGTGTTCATCAGGTCGACGACGGTGTCGAGGGCACTACGGGTGTCGTGGGGGATCAGCACGTAATTCGCTCCCTGGCCGGATGCGGGCCGGTGCCCGCCGAATTGCGCTGACTCTAGCGGTTCGTGCCGAGAGCGCACCGGCGCCGTCGCCGCGGTGGATTCCGCGATGACGGCGCCGGTGTTTGCCATATGCGGTTGTCCACGCGGCGCCGTCTCCCCGAGACGGACGGCGCCGTGCGGTTTTCAGCCGGCCGGACTGAAGTCAGTTCTCGGCCAGAATGTGCGACAGCTCCGTGTCGAGATCGAAGTGCCGATGCTCGGTGCCGGGAGGCACCGTGGCGTCCGTCCGCTTGAGGAACGATTCCAGGGCCCGCGCCGGGGCCTCGAGCAGTGCCTCGCCCTCCGGGGAGCTCAGCGCGATGCAGACGACGCCCTGGCCATGGCTGCGTGACGGCCAGACACGTACGTCGCCCGCGCCGGTGGGCCTGTGCAGACCCTCGGCGAGAAGGTCGCGGGCGAAGACCCACTCGACCGTCTCTTCGGCTCCGGTGTGGAAGGTGGCGTGCACGGCATAGGGATCGGCCGTGTCATACCGCAGGCCCGCGGGTACAGGCAGTGAGGACTCGCTCGATACAACGAGGCGCAGGTGCAGCTCGCAGCTGACCGTGGTGTTCATAAGCGCCAGGGCCTTTCGCTCAGTGTGCGCTCGGGGATTCGCACGTCGGCGAAATCGACATGCCACCCGGGGTGCCGTTGTAAACCCCTCTGACCGTTTTGGGGTCCTTCAGGTCGCTCGTACGGCGGTGTATTACTTTGCGTTATACGGCCATTCCGGTGATCGAGGTCGATCCGGTAGGTTTGGAGCTATGAACGCGCAGAGTGACGAGCGGGGCGAGGCCGCCGCGGCGACGGCGGCCCTCCCCGTGACGGGGGACGTGACGACGGGGACGGCGGAGCGGGTCCCGGCGGTCGTGAAGGAGGAACGAGCGCTCGGCTCCAGGGCGCCGCACTTCATCAAGCGATCCAGGCCGCTGCATGTGAGCTGGCAGGTCGGTGTCTTCGTCGTCGGTCTCGCCGTCGTCCTCGCCGGCGTGTCCATGCTGGTGCTCCCCGGCCCCGGCTGGGTCGTGATCTTCGGCGGCATGGCGATCTGGGCGACCGAGTTCGTCTGGGCCCAACTGGTGTTGCGCTGGACCAAACGCAAGGTCACCGAGGCGGCACAGCGCGCGCTCGACCCCCGAGTCCGGCGGCGCAACATCATCCTCACCACGACCGGTCTCGTCATCGTCACGGTGCTCTGCGCCGTCTACCTCTGGAAGTTCGGTCTCGCCATGCCGTGGAAGGTCCGTTGGTGACCGTTGAAACGGTCCGGGGCACCCGCTGACATGCGGTAATGTTTGCCGTGCGCCCGGGCGATTAGCTCAGTGGGAGAGCGCTTCGTTCACACCGAAGAGGTCACTGGTTCGAACCCAGTATCGCCCACCACCCGGACCGAACGCCCCGGAGACTTCCGAGTCTCCGGGGCGTTCGGCATCCAGGCATCAGGCCCCGCCCGTCACCGCATTCTGCTCAGGCGGTCCCGCAGCCTGCGGGCGTCCCGCAACCGCTGCTCGTACGTCGCCCCCACCGCGAGCAGCAGCAGTCCGGCGAAGGCCGGCGGCAGCCAGCGGGGCAGCGCTCCGACGACCTGCACCACGTACGGCGCCAGCTCGTGCAGCGCGACCGATGTCAGCACGGTGCCGCCGAGCACCAGCAGCGCCTGCAGCCGCCACCGGGCCCCCGCCAGGGTCACCGCCAGCGCCCCGAGCCCCAGCAGCAGCGGACGCGGCCAGTGCCCGTCGCCCCAGGCGGCGACGAGGCTCGGCACCAGGGTCGCGGCCAGGCCGGGCCCGTACGCCGCCCACGACGACGCCAGAGGGTCCCTGCGGCGCCGCAGCACGCCGATGGCGAGCGCCGCGGCGGAGACGGGCAGCGTGTACGCCTCGGGGGACGCCACGTCCGAGGCCGCGAGCCGCACCCACGTCGCCGCCACGAACAGGACCGCCGCGACGATCCCGGCGGCCGGGCGCCGCTCCGGGCGGACGGCCGTACCCGCGGCGATCACGCCGGCCAGCGCGAGGACCAGCGCCAGCGCCGGTGCGTCCCCGGCCGCGAGGGCCGTCGCGACGAGACACACGGCCGCGCCGGTGATCTCCACCGGCAGCGCGGCCGGGCGGCGCCGCAGTACGGCACCGAGCAGGGCGGTCACCGCCGGCACGGCCAGGAGGAGCAGCGCGGCGCGGTGCGGCGGCAGCTCCCGGGCCGCTGCCGCCGCACCGGTGAAGGCGGCCCCGTAGAGCGTCGCCGCGCAGGCGAGCAGCGCCTGCACGGCGCCACGGGTGCGCAGCGCGGCGGACGCGAGCGCCAGGACCAGGGCACCGAGCACGGCGAAGGTCCCCGGCCGCGTCGCGAGCGACAGCAGGGCGACGCTCACCGACCCGCCGAGCGCACACACCAGCGCGGTGGTCGCCACGGTGCCGGACCGGCGGACTCCGACGGCGAGGACCGCCGCCGTCAGCACCAGCTGCCACGTGACGGCCGCGGCGTGGACGAAGCCGAACACGACCGGCACGACCGTGAGCGCCGCCCACGCCGACACCAGGGCCCCGCACCGAGCGGCACCGCGGAGCGGGCCGCCCCGCCGCGCGGCGGACGGTGGCCGGGGCCCGGGAGTCCCGGCAGCCGGCGCGGTGGACGCGATCGGCGGAGCGGTCGCCGGGCCGTGGTGACGCGAGGCCGCGACCAGGACCGCCGCGGTGATCAGCAGCACGACAGGGGACGGAAGCAGACTCGCCGCCGTCGTATCCGGCTCCAGCAGCGACGGCACACCGGACCAGATGTCCGCCGAGGTGGCGGCCGGCCCCGCGAGCGCCAGCACCGCAAGGGGCAGCGCCGTCACCACCGCGGCCAGGTGCACCGCCCCGGCCGCGACCGCCGCACCGGGCAGCAGCCGCCCCGGCAGCACGGCGCGCGCGGCAGCCAGCGCGGCCACCGCGCACAGCAGGCAACCGGTGACCGCCCAGCCGTCCGGCACCGCCGTGCGGACCACACCGCCGACGCCCGCCACCACCGCCAGGACCGACACGGCGGAGACCCAGCCGGCGGCAGGCACCCGCCACGCGGCGAACAGCGCGACCGCCGCCGCCACGACCAGCAGCACAGCCGGCCCCGCGGCACCCGCCGCACCGTCCGCCACCCACGTCAGGAACACCCCCATCAGCATCGCCCCGCCACCCGTCGCGGCAGCCCCCGCCCACGCGACGGCCCGCACACCGCCCGGCCGCGTCCACAGCGCCACTGCCATGGCCGGCACGGCGGTGAGCAGCAGCGCCCACTCCATGGGCGGTGCGGCGGCGTCCGCGGTCAGCGCCCACAGGGGCAGCGGGAGCTGGGCGGCCGCCACGGCCGCCGGCAGCGGCGAACGCAGGCGGGGCAGCGACACCCCGTACCCGGACCACAGCGTTGCCAGTGCCGCCGACGCCAAGGACGCGTAACCGAGCCCGTCCGTGCCCGCCAGCACCGTCCGGTGCAAGGCGTACGCGTCGAGCACCGTCAGCACCAGACCCAGCACGGCCACGGACTCCGCCGTGGCGACCAGGCCCCGGTGCAGCAGGACGGCCGGCGTGCCGAGGGCCGCGACCGTCACCACCCCCAGGACCGCGGCGCGCCCGCCGATGCCCATCTCGCCCCAGCTGACCAGGGTGAAGGCGATCGCCGCGATGGCCAGCAGCAGGCCGCCGAGCGTCAGCAGCAGGTTCTGCACACCCGGAGCCGACGTCTCGGGCGCCGTGGGTGACGCGACCGGTCGGCCGAAGCCGGCCGGCGGCGTCGCGGGCGGCGCCGCAGCAGGGCGCAGCGCGGCGAGCAGCCAGGCCCTGCGAGCCAGCAACTGCCCGCGCCGCGCGTCTAGTCGGCGCAGCTCACGGTCGAGTATCGCCAGTTCCTCCGCCGGTGACGGCACGTTGTTCATGGCGGCAGTGTGGCCCCCACCACAGTCACCGGCATGGGTGCGGATACTCAATTCCCGCTGAGTACGGGCCCCGAGGGGCGCAGACTGGGCCCATGGACTGGTGCCGATACCGCTTCCGCAGCGACTGGAACCTGCCCGCCGAACCCGGCAGGGTCTTCGACGTTCTGTCCCGGGCCGAGGACTATCCCCGCTGGTGGCCGCAGGTGCGGGAGGTGACACCCGCCGACGACGACTCCGGCACCGCCCGCTTCCGTTCCCTCCTCCCGTACGACCTGCACGTCAGCGTGCGCGCGCAGCTCCGCGATCCGGCGGGCGGGGTACTGGAGATCCGGATGGCCGGAGACCTCGAGGGCTGGTCGCGATGGACCCTGCGGGCAGGCGGCAGAGGCACCAGGGTCCGGTACGAGCAGGAGGTCGTGGTGCGCAAGCCTCTGATGAGACGGCTCGCCGTTCCCTGCCGCCCCTTCTTCCGCGCCAACCACGCCTTGATGATGCGCGCTGGACGGCGAGGGCTGGAGACGTACCTCGAAGCAGTTTGAACCAAGCCCGCGGAGCCCTGTATGGTTCGGTGCGTTCCCGGGCGATTAGCTCAGTGGGAGAGCGCTTCGTTCACACCGAAGAGGTCACTGGTTCGAACCCAGTATCGCCCACCGGGAGAGGCCGGTCCGTCGCAGACGGGCCGGCCTTGTTCATGTCCGCGCTCAAGTCCGCCCGCGCTCAGGCCGCGGCAGGCAGGTCCGGACGCAGCGGCCACGCGGGATCGACCGCCTCCGGCGCACCACTGCGTGCGAACCACGCCTGCAGCCCCCGTGCCTGGGCCGCATGCCACACCGCCTGCAGCGTGTGCAGCTCCGCCGGGGACAACCGCTCCAGCCGGGCGTTGAAACGCCGCCCGACCGCCCGTACGACCTCCAACGCCGCCAGTGCGTCCGCCGCCGCGTCATGGGCGCCGTCCAGCACCACCTCGTAGTGCGCGCACAGATCCGTCAGCGTCCGGCGGCCCTTGCGGTAGCGGTCCAGGTGCTTGTCCAGCACCCGCGGATCCAGCACGCACAGCGGCGACCGGTCCAGACAGCGGCTCAGCGACGATGCCCGATGGCGCCGGAGCTCCCGGTCCAGCAGCGTCAGATCGAACGGCGCGTTCATCACCACCAGCGGCCGGGCAGCCGCACACTGCTCCGCCAGCGACCTCGCTATCTCCTCCATCACAGGCGCCGGCCAACGGCCGTTGCGCTGCAGGTGATCCTCCGTCAGGCCGTGCACCTCGACGGCGCCCGGCGGGACCGGCACCCCCGGATTCACCAGCCAGCGCCTGATCCTCGGCCGTCCGCCGGGCGAGTCCTGGACCACGACCGCCGCCGACACGATCCGGTCCTCCTCGACGTCCACTCCGGTTGTCTCTGTGTCAAATGCGGCCAGTGGGCCGTCGAACCAGTCCGTCATCCCCGAACTCCTCGCCCGTAGCCGGCAGATGGCGTAAGCCACTGCCCGAATCGGTGATACCCGGGCTGTTTGCACCGTACGCAGGCAGGTGACAACACAGATGACGGGGAAGGAAATTGCCATGGCGCTCGCCCAGCCCGAGCAGGGAGGGCTGTCCCCCGCAAGCGGGAGGGGCACCCAGCCGCAGCGGACGCCCCCGCTGCGCGGAGCACTCGCCACCACCGCCTGCATGGAGACGCTTCAGGTGGGCTATCTGCATGCCGTCGCGGCCGCCGCCGGCTGCTCGCTCTCCCAGCCGTTTCCGGACAACGGCATCGACTGGCACGTCAGCCACGGTTCCGCCGGACACGAGGTCGACGACGAAGTGACCATCAAGGTGCAGCTCAAGTGCACCTACCAGATCCCGCCGCACCCGCCGGGGCCCGCCTTCTCCTTCACCCTCGACAACGACCATTTGGTGAAGCTCGCCCGGACCCCCGTCTCCGTGCACAAGATCCTGGTGGTGATGCTCGTCCCCAGGACGCAGGACGAATGGCTGCGGGCCGGCCACGACCGGCTCGAGCTGCGGCACTGCTGCTACTGGACCAACCTGGCCGGTCAAGGAGTGACCGGCAGGCGCAGGACCACCGTGCGCATCCCGACCTCGCGGATCTTCGACGACCGGGCGCTCTGCGAGATCATGACGCGTGTCGGGGCGGGAGGGAGACCCTGATGCACCGGCCCTTCGACGACCACGTGCGCCCCCATCCGAGCACCGCGGAACCTCGCGGCCCCCGGCTCGGCGCGGCCGAACCCGACCCCGCTGACGTCGACCCCGTCGTCCTCGGCGCGCTCCTCGACCGGCACGGCTGGCGCCGCCGCGGCGGCGCCGCAGGCCGCTACACCCGCTGGACCCCGCCGGGGCCCGCCACCGGGGGCACCAGCCTGCTGGTCCCCGAGAGCCGGGCCTTCCCCGACTGCGAGGACCTGCTCGGCGAGGCCATCGCCGCCCTCGTCCACAGCGCCGCGCCCTCCGCCAGGGAGGTGCTCGTCGGACTCACCGTCCCCAGCGACGAGATCCGCTGGTGGCGCGACACCCCCCACGGCGGGCCCTCCGGCACCGCCTCCTGGACCGTCCAGGAACAGTTCCGCTCCGCAGCCCGGCAGATGCTGCTCGCCGGGGCACTGGCCGCGCGCGAACGCGCCGGCTACTACGGCGCACGCCACCGCAGAGCCGCGCAGGCGCTCCTCGAAGGCGTCCTGGTCGGACCGGCGCCGGGCGGCCGTTCCCTCACCGCGTTCGTACCCGTGGGGACAGGGCGCGCCCTCGCCGTCCGGCTGAGCCACGCCCTCCAGGCCACCAGGGAAGCCATCGACTACCAGCGCGCGACCGGCGGCACCGAGGCGTTCGACGCGGCGGTCAGGGCAGGCGTCAGCCGCGAACTCACCGAGTCCGTCATCGCCCTCGTACGCGGCTGCGAAGGGGCCCGGGTCGCTCTCGCATGGTCACCGGCCGCCGGAGTACCGCCGGGCTGCGCCGCCCGTATGGAACCCGTCGAGTTCTCGCCCGGCGACCTTCCCGCGCTGCGGGCCGCCGGCGCCCGCTACCTCCAGGGCGAGCCGTCCGTACCCGTGCGGATCACCGGCACGGTCGTCCGGATGCGGCGCTCGGGCCCGTGCGGCGCGGGAACCGTGCGCCTGCGGGTCCTGGCCGGCGCCGACGTGCCGCATGTCCGGGTGGCGCTCGACGAGGAGGCGTACCGCACCGCGGGCCACGCCCACCTGGCGGGGCTGCCGATCCGGGTGGCGGGCCGGCTGGAGAGCAGGGGCGGGTTCCGCCGGCTCACCGACGCCTCCGGGCTCGTAGCGGTACCGGTGGACGAGGCGGAGCGCGACCGCCTGATGAAGTCGCTCCAGGAGAATCCCGACCTCTTCGGGGAAGCGGGCGAGCAGGAGCCGGACGGATAGGCGCCGCCTCGGGGCGCCGTAACCGTTTCGCGAGCGGTCCCTCCGGCTCGGTACGATTCCGAGTGCGTACGCAACACGAATCGCGTACGCGTCCGCCTTCAGTCAGGAGAGACCGGTGTCAGACGTCCGTGTGATCATCCAACGCGATTCCGAGCGGGAAGAGCGCGTGGTGACGACGGGCACTACGGCCGCCGACCTCTTCCCCGAGCGCACCGTCGTCGCCGCCCGCGTGGCCGGCGAGCTGAAGGACCTGGCGTACGAGTTGAAGGACGGCGAGGAGGTCGAGCCCGTCGAGATCTCCTCCGAGGACGGCCTGGACATCCTGCGCCACTCCACCGCGCACGTCATGGCCCAGGCCGTGCAGGAGCTCTTCCCGGAGGCCAAGCTCGGCATCGGCCCGCCGGTCAAGGACGGCTTCTACTACGACTTCGAGGTCGAGAAGCCCTTCCACCCCGATGACCTCAAGGCCATCGAGAAGAAGATGCAGGAGATCCAGAAGCGCGGCCAGCGCTTCTCGCGCCGCGTCGTCACGGACGAGGCCGCGCGCGAGGAGCTCGCGGACGAGCCGTACAAGCTGGAACTCATCGGCCTCAAGGGCTCGGCGTCCTCGGACGACGGCGCGGACGTGGAGGTCGGCGCGGGCGAGCTGACCATCTACGACAACCTGGACGCGAAGACCGGCGAGCTGTGCTGGAAGGACCTCTGCCGCGGTCCGCACCTGCCGACGACCCGCAACATCCCGGCGTTCAAGCTGATGCGCAACGCAGCGGCGTACTGGCGCGGCAGCGAGAAGAACCCGATGCTCCAGCGCATCTACGGCACCGCCTGGCCGTCGAAGGAAGAGCTGAAGGCGCACCTCGAGTTCCTCGCCGAGGCCGAGAAGCGGGACCACCGCAAGCTCGGCAGCGAGCTCGACCTGTTCTCCGTCCCGGAGCAGATCGGCTCCGGCCTCGCGGTCTTCCACCCCAAGGGCGGCATCATCCGCCGGGTCATGGAGGACTACTCCCGCAAGCGGCACGAGGAGGAGGGCTACGAGTTCGTCTACACCCCGCACGCCACGAAGGGGAAGCTCTTCGAGACCTCGGGCCACCTGGACTGGTACGCCGACGGCATGTACCCGCCCATGCAGCTCGACGAGGGCGTGGACTACTACCTCAAGCCCATGAACTGCCCGATGCACAACCTGATCTTCGACGCGCGAGGCCGGTCCTACCGTGAACTGCCGCTGCGTCTCTTCGAGTTCGGGACCGTGTACCGGTACGAGAAGTCGGGCGTCGTGCACGGTCTGACCCGTGCCCGCGGCTTCACCCAGGACGACGCGCACATCTACTGCACCAAGGAGCAGATGGCGGACGAGCTCGACTCGACGCTGACCTTCGTGCTGAATCTGCTGCGCGACTACGGTCTGACCGACTTCTACCTGGAGCTGTCCACCAAGGACCCCGAGAAGTTCGTCGGCTCGGACGAGGTCTGGGAGGAGGCCACCGAGACGCTGCGCCAGGTCGCGGAGAAGCAGGGCCTCCCGCTGGTCCCGGACCCGGGCGGAGCCGCGTTCTACGGGCCGAAGATCTCGGTGCAGGCGAAGGACGCCATCGGCCGGACCTGGCAGATGTCGACCGTGCAGCTCGACTTCAACCTGCCGGAGCGCTTCGACCTGGAATACACCGGCCCGGACGGCACCAAGCAGCGGCCGGTCATGATCCACCGTGCGCTGTTCGGTTCCATCGAGCGGTTCTTCGCGGTACTGCTGGAGCACTACGCGGGCGCGATGCCGCCGTGGCTCGCCCCTGTGCAGGCCGTCGGTATCCCGATCGGTGACGCCCACGTCGAGTATCTGCAGGCGTTCGCGGCGGACGCCAGGATGAAGGGCCTGCGGGTCGAGGTGGACTCGTCCTCGGACCGGATGCAGAAGAAGATCCGAAACCAGCAGAAGCTGAAGGTCCCGTTCATGATCATCGTCGGTGACGACGACATGAACGCCGGCACGGTCTCCTTCCGCTACCGCGACGGCTCGCAGAAGAACGGTGTTCCGCGTGACCTCGCGTTGCAGGAACTCGCTGACGCTGTGGACCGGCGTATCCAGGTGTGACCTGGTCCCCGCTGACGCGGGGGTGATCCGCTCGCAGACGTAGTGGAGCGTCGCGTCCAGGTCTGAGCCCGCGAGTGAGGGGCGTCCCTTCCCCAGGGGTCGCCCCTCTCCGCATGCCCGCACCAGCGCCGAATATGCTGGCCCGCATGACGACAGAGCCGGAGCAGCAGATCGGGGTCGGGACGCCTGACGCGTTCCAGCGCCTGTGGACGCCTCACCGTATGGCGTACATCCAGGGTGAGAACAAGCCGACCGGCTCCGGCGCCGGGGACGGCTGTCCCTTCTGCTCCATCCCGTCGAAATCCGACGAGGACGGCTTGGTCGTCGCCCGCGGCGAGCGGGTCTACGCCGTGCTGAACCTGTACCCGTACAACGGCGGCCACATCATGATCGTCCCGTTCCGGCACGTCGCCGACTACACGGACCTCGACGCTGCCGAGACCCTTGAACTGGCCGAATTCACCAAGCGGGCCATGGTCGCGCTGCGGACGGCGTCCGGGGCGCACGGGTTCAACGTGGGGCTGAACCAGGGTTCGGCCGCCGGCGCCGGGATCGCCGCCCATCTGCATCAGCACATCGTGCCGAGGTGGGGCGGCGACACGAACTTCATGCCGGTCGTCGGCAACACCAAGGTGCTGCCGCAGCTGCTCGGCGACACCCGCAAGATGCTCGCGGACGCCTGGCCCGCGTAGCGGCCCTCCCGGCCCCCGAGCGGACGGCGGGCCCGCGTGGGGCAGGCCCGCGCGCCTGCCCCGGCCCGGCTGTGCCCTACGCGTCGTAGACGTCCGCCTTGCCGGGCGCCGGGGCCTGGACGAAGCCGCTGACCACCGATGCGCGGTTGCCGAAGTTCTCGGTGTCGACGCCGTTGTCCTCGAGGACCCTGATCGCGGCCGCGTGTGCTACGCGCAGCACGGGTGCGGCGGCGCGCATGGCATCGTCGGCCATGAACCGGTGGCGCCACGGCTTCTCCGCCCAGGCGTGGCGGAGGCCGAAGGGCTCGGGGAGCACCAGTTTGCCGCCGAGGAAGTCGAGCAGCGGCGGGTACCAGGTGAACGGGGCGCGCACGGCGAGGCGTACGACCTCTTTGGTGTCGACCAGGGGCAGGACCCGGTCGACCGTCTCCCAGAAGCGGACCGTCTTGTTGACGGTCACGGTCTTGGGCTCCGGCTTCGTCGTGAAAAGGGAGTGGACGGGGCCGAGGGCGTGGCCGGTGACCTCGACGCGCAGGGTCTCGTGGAGCACGGTCACGGTGATCAACATGGTGATGACCAGCTGGCCGTCCCAGAGGGTGAACTGCACGCCCAGGTAGTGGCGGTGGCCGCTGCCGAACTGCTGGTGGTTGCAGATGCGCTGTATTTCGTGGCTCTTGATCTGGAAGGTCTCGACCTCCTGGCCCTCGGGGCGGGCGACGGCGGCGGCGTTCTCGCCGACGGGGGAGACGATCCAGTGCTTGACCGAGGGCGTGGGGAAGCCGCCGGAGTTGAGGGGGCCGCGTTCCAGAAGCTTGAGCTTGTCGTGGATGGCCCGTATGACGTCCCAGCTGCGGAACTGGTTGATCTCCTTGCCGGGCTCCTTGGAGACGAGTTCTTCGGCCATCTGCCAGCTGCCCCAGCGGGTGCCCATGCCGAGTATGCCCTTGGGGCCGGCGTAGAAGACGACGTTGGACTGCTGTTCCGCGGTGAGCTTCTCCAGGCCCTGGCGGAGCTGTTCGCGGGCTGCGTCGCCCGGGTCCCCCGGTACGGCTTCGGGCACCTTGGCGCCGACGCCGCCGCCCGACAGCAGGGCGTCCCAGCGGGCGCGCAGGTCCTGGGCGGAGGATTCACAGATGCGTTTGGCGACGAACCAGCCGATGACCGGGGCGATGAGCATGGCCCGGACGTAGTAGGCCCAGAAGCCGCCGAAGGGCAGCCGGACGAGGAAGATCACGACGAGGATGCCGATGCCCACCAGCAGAAGGGTGCCGAGTGCTCCGGCGTTCTTCTTCTGTGAGCCGGCGAAGGTGCGGCGGAGCTGGAACACCCCGAGCCACAGGAGGAGTCCGGGCAGGAAGAGCAGTCCGCACGCGGCCATGACGGCGGTGAGTCTGCCGTCGCGTTCCCGGCGCAGGCGGGTGGCGGCGAGGCAGTGCTCGACGACGGTCTGGGGTTCGGTGCCGAAGGACTGGATGAGCGCGCCGCGCCCGCCGCCGAGCATGCGGACCTGTACGGCCCGGCAGAAGGCTTCTCCGAGGTTGGGCTCGAAAAGGGAGATCTTTCCCGGTTTGACCTCGGACTTGTGCCAGTCGCTGTTGGCTTCGAGGATCTTCTTGAGTTCGGTGTCCCGGTAGGCGGCCGATGCGAGAGCGTGGGTCGCCGCGGTCTGGCCGGCCGCGCCCATGAGCGGGACCTGCGCCCCGGGCGTGAAATCGAATAGGTCGTTCGCCACTGCCGCCCCCATCGCCGCGTGATTGCGCACTGCGGCCTGTTCCCAACTGCCGTGCCCCGCACACCTTCCGAGCCGGGCGGCCCAGTCGGCATGCCCAGCCTATCGAGGGCGCGCCCGTCGGATAAGGGGGCGATCAGGTCGGCCGCCCACCCGGCCCGCGGTGCGCGGGTGGCGGGCGGACGGCGTCGGCAGGGCGCTGTTCAGGCGTTGGCGGCGGCCTGTTCGCGCATTCTGTCGGCAACCTGCTGCGGCATCGGCTCATGGCGGGTGTAGCGGCGGCTGAAGCGGCCGGTGCCATGGGAGATGGAGCGCAGGTCCACGGCGTATCGGCCGATTTCCAGTTCCGGCACCTCGGCTCGTACGAGAGTGCGGGATCCGGCGGTCTGTTCGGTGCCGATGACCCTGCCCCGACGGCCGGACAGGTCGCTCATGACCGGGCCGACGTAGTCGTCGGAGACGAGGACCTGCAGTTCCGCCACGGGTTCGAGCAGGTTGATGCGGGCGTCCGCGGCGGCTTCGCGCAGGGCGAGGGCGCCGGCGGTCTGGAAGGCGGCGTCGGAGGAGTCCACGGAGTGGGCCTTGCCGTCGCGGAGGGTGATCCGTACGTCGACGAGGGGGTAGCCGGCGGCGACGCCTCGGGCGGCCTGGGCGCGTACGCCCTTCTCCACGGAGGGGATGAACTGGCGCGGCACCGTGCCGCCGACGACCTTGTCGACGAATTCGATCCCGGATCCGGGGGGCAGCGGGTCGACGTCGATCTCGCAAATCGCGTACTGGCCGTGTCCGCCGGACTGCTTGACGTGCCGGCCGCGGCCGGCGGAGCTGCCGCTGAAGGTCTCGCGGAGCGACACCCTGTGCGGGACGACGTCGACCTGGACGCCGTAGCGGCTGCGGAGCCGTTCCAGGGCGACGTCCGCGTGTGCCTCGCCCAGGCACCACAGGACGACCTGGTGGGTGGCCCGGTTCTGTTCGAGCCGCATCGTCGGGTCCTCGGCGACGAGGCGGGCGAGGCCCTGGGACAGCCTGTCCTCGTCGGCCTTGCTGTGGGCCTCGATGGCCAGCGGCAGCAGCGGGTCGGGCATCGCCCAGGGCTCCATGAGGAGCGGGTTGTCCTTGGCCGAGAGGGTGTCCCCCGTCTCGGCGCGGGAGAGCTTCGCGACGCAGGCCAGGTCGCCGGCGATGGCGTGGGGGAGGGGGCGCTGCTGTTTGCCGAAGGGTGCGGACAGGGCGCCGACGCGTTCGTCGACATCGTGGTCCTCGTGCCCGCGGTCCGCGAGGCCGTGCCCGGACACGTGCACGGTGTCGTCGGGCCGCAGCGTCCCGGAGAAGACGCGGACCAGCGAGATCCGGCCGACATACGGGTCGGAGGCCGTCCTGACGACCTCGGCGACGAGCGGGCCGCTCGGATCGCAGCTGATCTGCGGGCCCGGCCTGCCGTCGGGGGTGGTGACGGTGGGCGGTACGGGCTCGAGGGGCGTGGGGAAGCCACCGGTGATCAGTTCGAGGAGTTCGACGGTGCCGAGGCCCTGCTTGGCGCCGTTCACGGCGGGTGCGGCGGCCAGGACGGGATGGAAGGTGCCGCGGGCGACCGCCTTCTCGAGATCGTCGATCAGTGTCTTGAGGTCGATCTCCTCGCCGCCGAGATAGCGGTCCATGAGGGTCTCGTCCTCGCTCTCGGCGATGATCCCCTCGATGAGGCGGCCGCGGGCCTCCTCGATCAGCGGTGCCTGCTCGTCCTCGGGCGGGCTCTGGCTGCGTTCGCCGGACGCATAGTCGTGGAGCCGCTGCGTGAGCAGCCCGAGGAGTCCGGTGACGGGTGCGTGTCCGTCGGCGTGCCGGGGCCCGTACCGCGGCAGGTAGAGCGGCAGTACGGCGTCGGGGTCGTCGCCGCCGAAGACGCGGGCGCAGACGCCGGTGAGCTCCTCGAAACCGGTGCGTGCGGTCTCCAGGTGGGTCACCACGATCGCGCGGGGCATGCCGACCGCCGCGCACTCCTCCCAGACCATCCGGGTCGCGCTGTCGACGGCGTCGGCCTCCTGGGCGGCCGAGACGACGAAGAGGGCCGCGTCCGCCGCTCGCAGACCGGCCCGCAGCTCGCCGACGAAGTCGGCGTATCCGGGGGTGTCCAGCAGGTTGATCTTGCAGCCGCCCCATTCGAGGGGGACGAGGGAGAGCTGTACGGAGCGTTGCTGGCGGTGCTCGATCTCGTCGTAGTCGGAGATCGTCGCGCCGTCCTCGACCCGGCCTGCCCGGTTGACCGCTCCCGCGGTCAGCGCGAGCGCTTCGACCAGGGTCGTCTTGCCGGATCCGCTGTGGCCGACCAGCACCACATTCCGTACGGATGCGGGGCGGTCGGCCGTTACCGCCCTGCCGGCGGCTCCGGGGTGGTGTGCGTGTGCCTTGTCGCCCATGATCTTGCCTCCCGATCGATTCACGGCTCGATTGCACGGCGAGGAAGGAAGCCGCGGGCGGGCGGGGAGCCATGAAGGCGTCCCGAAGGGCGTCCGGGGCAGCTCCGGCGATGCCCGCGGTGGTCTTTCGAGCTTTCCACTCCCGTCACTGTGCGTCCATATGTCCGACGCCGCCTCCGGGGGAAGGGTGCGCGGCGTTGCGGCCGGGCGGTCGTGGCTACGATGGGCCAGCCGGTGGCCGCTCGGGCCACACGGCCCACCGGACCCTCGGGAAGGCCATGCTGAACAAGTACGCGCGTGCATTCTTCACGCGTGTCCTCACTCCGTTCGCCGCTTTTCTCCTCCGCCGCGGGGTGAGCCCGGACGCGGTCACGCTCATCGGTACGGCCGGGGTGATGGCGGGGGCGCTGGTCTTCTTCCCCCGTGGCGAGTTCTTCTGGGGCACGATCGTCATCACGCTGTTCGTCTTCTCCGACCTGGTGGACGGGAACATGGCGCGCCAGGCGGGTGTCTCGAGCCGCTGGGGCGCCTTCCTGGACTCGACACTGGACCGGGTCGCCGACGGGGCGATCTTCGGTGGTTTCGCGCTCTGGTACGCGGGCGGCGGTGACGACGACGTGCTGTGCGCGGTGGCCATCTTCTGCCTGACCAGCGGGCAGGTGGTGTCGTACACGAAGGCGCGGGGCGAATCGATCGGTCTGCCGGTGGCGGTCAACGGGCTCGTCGAGCGCGCGGAACGCCTGGTGATCTCGCTGGTGGCCGCCGGGCTCGCGGGGCTGCACGGTTTCGGCGTGCCGGGGATCGACATCCTGCTGCCGATCGCGCTGTGGATCGTCGCCGTGGGCAGTGCCGTGACGCTGGGGCAGCGGGTGGTGACCGTGCGGCGTGAGTCGGCGGAGGCCGACGCGGCCGCGGCGCGCGATCGCGGGGCGGAGGCGTCGTGATGCGGGACAGCGCCGTGATGCGGGACAAGCTGACGGACGCGCTGTACGGACTCGGGTGGGGCGCCGTCACGAAGATGCCGGAGCCCATGGCGGCCCGGCTGGGCCGCACCATCGCCGATACGGCGTGGAAGCGGCGCGGAGAGGGCGTGCTGCGGCTCGAGTCGAACCTGGCCCGCGTGGTGCCCGACGCCGGTGCCGAGCGGCTCCGGGAGCTGTCCAGAGCCGGCATGCGTTCGTACATGCGCTACTGGATGGAGTCGTTCCGGCTGCCCACCTGGAGCAGGGACCGTGTCAAACGCAGCGTCGAGATCCAGGACCTGCACCGCCTGACCGACGGCCTCGCCTCCGGCCGGGGCGTGATCCTCGCGCTGCCGCACCTGGCCAACTGGGACCTGGCGGGGGTGTGGGTGACCAGGGCCCTCGGCGTGCCCTTCACCACGGTCGCCGAGCGCCTGCGGCCCGAGTCGCTGTACGACCGGTTCGTCGCCTACCGCGAGAGCCTCGGTATGGAGGTGCTGCCGCACTCGGGCGGCGCGGCCTTCGGCACCCTCGCGCGCCGGCTGCGCTCCGGCGGCCTGGTCTGTCTGGTCGCCGACCGCGACCTTTCGGCGTCCGGGGTCGAGGTGGAGTACTTCGGCGAGACGGCACGCATGCCGGGGGGGCCGGCGCTGCTCGCGCAGCACACCGGGGCGCTGCTGCTGCCCGCGACCCTCTGGTACGGCGAGGAGTCCGTCATGCACGGGCGGGTCCACGCTCCCGTCGCCGTACCGGAGAGCGGCACACGGGCCGAGAAGACGTCCTCCATGACACAGGCGCTGGCCGACGCCTACGCCACAGGGATCGCCGAACACCCGGAGGACTGGCACATGCTGCAGCGGCTGTGGCTCGCGGACCTCGAGGAGCGCCGGACGTGAAGATCGGCATCGTGTGCCCGTACTCGTGGGACGTACCCGGTGGTGTGCAGTTCCACATCCGGGACCTCGCCGAACACCTGATCCGTCTCGGCCACGACGTCTCCGTGCTCGCCCCGGCCGACGACGAGACGCCGCTGCCGCCGTACGTCGTCTCCGCCGGGCGGGCCGTGCCCGTCCCGTACAACGGTTCCGTCGCACGGCTGAACTTCGGCTTCCTGTCAGCCGCCCGGGTGCGGCGGTGGCTGCACGACGGCACCTTCGACGTCATCCACATCCACGAGCCGGCGTCGCCCTCGCTGGGGCTGCTGTCGTGCTGGGCGGCGCAGGGCCCCATTGTGGCGACCTTCCACACGTCGAACCCCCGCTCACGGGCCATGATCGCCGCGTACCCGATCCTGCAGCCGGCCCTGGAGAAGATCAGCGCGCGTGTCGCGGTCAGCGAGTACGCGCGGCGCACGCTGGTGGAGCACCTCGGCGGCGACGCCGTCGTCATCCCCAACGGTGTCGACGTCGGCTTCTTCGAGAAGGCCGAGCCCAAGGAGGAGTGGCAGGGGAACACGATCGGCTTCATCGGCCGGATCGACGAGCCGCGCAAGGGTCTGCCGGTCCTGATGAAGGCGCTCCCCGCGATCCTCGAGCAGTGCCCGGACGCGCGGCTCCTGGTCGCCGGGCGCGGTGACGAGGAGGAGGCGGTCGCGACCCTGCCGCCCGCCATGCGCCGGCGCGTCGAGTTCCTCGGGATGATCAGTGACGAGGACAAGGCGCGGCTGCTGCGCAGTGTCGACGTGTACGTGGCGCCCAACACGGGCGGCGAGAGCTTCGGCATCATCCTCGTCGAGGCGATGTCGGCGGGCGCGCCGGTGCTCGCCTCGGACCTGGACGCGTTCGCGCAGGTCCTCGACCAGGGCGGGGCGGGCGAGTTGTTCGCCAACGAAGACGCGGAGGCGCTGTCGTCGTCGGCGGTGCGGCTGCTGAGGGACCCGGAGCGGCGCGCGGAACTGCGGGCTCGGGGCAGCGCGCATGTGCGGCGCTTCGACTGGTCGACCGTGGGCGCGGACATTCTGGCGGTGTACGAGACCGTCACGGACGGGGCGGCGTCGGTGGCGGCGGACGAACGCGTAGGGCTGCGGGCGCGGTTCGGACTGGCGGCGCGCGACTGACGCGGCGGGCGCGGTGGCGGTGGCGGGCCGCTGACGTGGCGGTGGCGGAGGCGGAGGCGCGATGCGGGTCGGGGTGACGCCTGAGGCGGGCCCGTTCCCCACCCCGCGCCTTCCCGGACCCGGTGCTCAGTCCTGGCGGAGCCCGGGAGCCCCGCGTGCCGGGCGGGCGGCCCGCGCTTCGCCCGGGGCCGGTACCGCGCTTCGCGCGGTGGCCTCAATCGCCTCGCCGGGCTGACGCGTCAGCCCCGTCGGCTTTCGGGGCGCCGGGTCCGGCGGGCGGAGCCCGTGGACGGGGCGAGTGGCAGGTGTTCGGGGCGCGGAGACGGGGCGAGTGGCGGCCTCGACGGTGTTCGGGGCGCGGAGCCCGACGGCGGGGCGGGTTGCAGCGTCGCCGGCGCTTGAGGCGCGGGGCCCGCGCGGTGGCCCCGGGTTCGGGAAGCGGCGCGGAACAGGCCCCGCGCCGGACCCGTGGGGGACGGGTGCGGCGCGCCCACCGGTAGCCTTGCCGCCCGTGAGCACCCTGATCTGGATCGTCGTCGCGCTCGTCGCCATCGGCATGTACCTCTCCTGGACCGCCGGCCGCCTCGACCGGTTGCACGCCCGGATCGACGCGGCCCGTGCCGCGCTCGACGCGCAACTGCTGCGGCGTGCCTCAGTCGCGCAGGAACTCGCGACCTCCGGCGTGCTCGACCCGGCCGCGTCGATCGTTCTCTACGAGGCGGCGCACGAGGCCCGACAGGCGGAGGAGGAGCACCGTGAGGTCGCGGAGAGCGAGCTCAGCGCGGCTCTCCGGGCCGTGTTCGGCGCCGCCGAGCAGGTCGAGGCGGTACGGGAGGTGCCGGGCGGCGAGGAGGCCGCCGGGGAGCTGGCGCAGGCGGTGCGCCGAGTGCCCATGGCGCGCCGGTTCCACAACGACGCCGTGCGCGCGGCCCGCGCGCTGCGGCGGCACCGTACGGTCCGCTGGTTCCGGCTCGCCGGCCATGCTCCGTTCCCGCTGGCCTTCGAGATGGACGACGAGCCGCCCACCGCCCTGGCGGACCGTCCCGTGACCGGCGCCCCGTGACCCCCGCCGCCGGCCCCGGCGCCGCACGACCGGCCCCGACCGCCACCGCCGTGCGGTCCGGCGCCACATGATCGCCGTTTGACCGGCGAAAACGATCCACCGGGTGTTCATTGGCCCTTGCAGCGGACTGGTCGGTGCCTGTTCCATCGATGACGCACCACAACGTCGTCATCGAGTGAGGTTCCCGTGTCCGTCACCCCCACCCCGCAGACCCCCGAGACCGGCACCGCGCGCGTGAAGCGCGGTATGGCCGAGCAGCTCAAGGGCGGCGTGATCATGGACGTGGTCAACGCCGAGCAGGCGAAGATCGCGGAAGACGCGGGCGCCGTGGCCGTCATGGCGCTGGAGCGCGTGCCCGCCGACATCCGCAAGGACGGCGGCGTCGCCCGGATGTCCGACCCGAACATGATCGAAGAGATCATCGACGCGGTCTCCATCCCGGTGATGGCCAAGTCGCGTATCGGCCACTTCGTCGAGGCCCAGGTGCTGCAGTCCCTCGGCGTCGACTACATCGACGAGTCCGAGGTCCTCACCCCGGCCGACGAGGTCAACCACTCCGACAAGTGGGCCTTCACCACCCCGTTCGTGTGCGGTGCCACCAACCTGGGCGAGGCCCTGCGCCGTATCGCCGAGGGCGCGGCCATGATCCGCTCCAAGGGCGAGGCGGGCACGGGCAACGTCGTCGAGGCCGTACGCCACCTGCGCCAGATCAAGAACGAGATCGCCAAGCTGCGCGGCTTCGACAACAACGAGCTGTTCGCCGCCGCCAAGGAACTGCGCGCCCCGTACGAGCTGGTCAAGGAGGTCTCCGAGCTCGGCAAGCTGCCGGTCGTGCTGTTCTCCGCCGGCGGTGTGGCCACCCCCGCGGACGCCGCGCTGATGCGCCAGCTCGGTGCCGAGGGCGTCTTCGTCGGTTCCGGCATCTTCAAGTCGGGCGACCCCGCCAAGCGCGCCGCTGCCATCGTGAAGGCCACCACCTTCTACGACGACCCGAAGATCATCGCGGACGCGTCCCGCAACCTCGGCGAGGCCATGGTCGGCATCAACTGCGACACCCTGCCCGAGAACGAGCGCTACGCCAACCGGGGCTGGTGATGACGAGTCCCGACGTCCCCGTCATCGGGGTTCTGGCCCTCCAGGGCGACGTACGGGAGCACCTGATCGCCCTGGCCGCGGCCGACGCCGTGGCCAGGCCGGTCCGGCGCCCCGAGGAGCTGGCCGATGTCGACGCCCTGGTGATCCCGGGCGGTGAGTCCACCACGATCTCCAAGCTGGCCGTCCTGTTCGGCCTGATGGAGCCGCTGCGCGAGCGGCTGCGCGCGGGCATGCCCGTCTACGGCACCTGCGCCGGCCTCATCATGCTCGCCGACAAGATCCTCGACCCGAGGTCGGGCCAGGAGACGTTCGGCGGCATCGACATGATCGTCCGCCGTAACGCCTTCGGCCGGCAGAACGAGTCGTTCGAGGCGGCCGTCGACGTCAAGGGCATCGACGGGGAGCCGGTCGAGGGCGTCTTCATCCGTGCGCCGTGGGTGGAGTCCGTGGGGGCGGAGGCCGAGGTGCTCGCGGAGCACGACGGCCACATCGTCGCCGTCCGGCAGGGCAACGCCCTGGCCACTTCCTTCCACCCCGAACTGACGGGCGACCACCGGGTGCACGGGCTGTTCGTGGACATGGTGCGCGCAGGCGGGTGACGCGATCCCGGTAGGATCTCTCGGGTTCGGATCGTAAAGGGTTACGCGAAGGAGACAGGCAGATGTCCGGCCACTCTAAATGGGCTACGACGAAGCACAAGAAGGCCGTGATCGACGCCAAGCGCGGCAAGCTCTTCGCGAAGCTGATCAAGAACATCGAGGTCGCGGCCCGCACCGGTGGCGCCGACCTGGACGGTAACCCGACCCTCTTCGACGCCGTGCAGAAGGCCAAGAAGAGCTCGGTCCCGAACAAGAACATCGACTCGGCGATCAAGCGCGGAGGCGGCCTCGAGGCCGGCGGCGTCGACTACGAGACGATCATGTACGAGGGTTACGGTCCGAACGGTGTCGCGGTGCTGATCGAGTGCCTGACCGACAACCGCAACCGCGCCGCGTCCGACGTCCGTGTCGCCATGACGCGCAACGGCGGCTCGATGGCCGACCCGGGCTCGGTGTCGTACCTCTTCAACCGCAAGGGCGTCGTGATCGTCCCCAAGGGCGAGCTGACCGAGGACGACGTCCTCGGTGCGGTGCTCGACGCGGGCGCCGAGGAGGTCAACGACCTCGGTGAGTCCTTCGAGGTCCTCAGCGAGGCGACCGACCTGGTCGCGGTCCGCACGGCCCTGCAGGACAACGGCATCGACTACGACTCGGCCGAGGCCAACTTCGTCCCGACCATGCAGGTCGAACTGGACGAGGAGGGCGCCGCCAGGATCTTCAAGCTCATCGACGCGCTCGAGGACAGCGACGACGTGCAGAACGTCTTCGCCAACTTCGACGTGTCCGACGAGGTCATGGAGAAGGTCGACGTCTGACGCACCCTCATGGACGCCTGTGCGACGGGCCGACGGGACACGCTCCCGTCGGCCCGTCCGTGCGTTGTCGGTGCCGACCGATAGCCTGCACAAACAGTTGAGCGAAGGAGGCGGCTGCGTGCGCGTACTGGGGGTGGACCCGGGGCTCACCCGGTGTGGTGTCGGCGTCGTCGAGGGCGTCGCCGGCCGTCCGCTGACGATGCTCGGCGTCGGTGTCGTCCGGACACCGGCCGACGCCGAGCTGGGCAGCCGGCTGGTCGCGATCGAGGACGGCATCGACGAGTGGCTCGACGAGTACCGCCCCGGTTTCGTCGCCGTGGAGCGCGTCTTCAGCCAGCACAACGTGCGTACGGTCATGGGCACCGCCCAGGCCAGCGCTGTCGCCATGCTGTGCGCGGCCCGGCGTGGCATCCCCGTGGCCCTGCACACCCCCAGCGAGGTGAAAGCGGCCGTCACCGGCAGCGGCCGTGCCGACAAGGCGCAGATCGGCGCGATGGTGACGAGGCTGCTGCGGCTGGGCGCGCCGCCGAAGCCGGCCGACGCGGCGGACGCCCTCGCCCTCGCCATCTGCCACATCTGGCGCGCGCCCGCCCAGAACCGCCTCCAGCAAGCCGTCGCCGCGCACCGCACGGCGTACGCATCGAAAGGCCGTCCCGCATGATCGCGTATCTGAGCGGCCCTGTCGCCGCGCTCGCACCGACCACCGCCGTGATCGAGGTCGGCGGCATCGGCATGGCCGTCCAGTGCACACCCAACACGCTCTCCACACTGCGCATCGGGCAGGAGACGAAGATCGCGACCTCGCTCGTCGTCCGCGAGGACTCGCTCACGCTGTACGGCTTCGCCGACGACGACGAGCGCCAGATCTTCGAACTGCTCCAGACCGCGAGCGGCGTCGGACCGCGGCTGGCGCAGGCGATGCTCGCCGTGCACAGCCCCGACGCGCTGCGGATCGCCGTCGCCGGCGGGGACGAGAAGGCGCTGACTGCCGTGCCCGGCATCGGGAAGAAGGGCGCGCAGAAGCTGCTGCTCGAGCTGAAGGACCGGCTGGGCGACCCGCTGGGCTCGGCCCCGGCCGTCGGCGCCCCGGTCAGCGGGTCCTGGCGCGACCAGCTGCACGCGGCGCTGACCGGCCTCGGCTATGCGACGCGGGAGGCGGACGAGGCGGTGACCGCGGTCGCGCCGCAGGCGGAGGCGATGGGGGGCGCGCCGCAGGTGGGCCCGCTGTTGCGAGCGGCGCTCCAGTCACTGAGCCGCGCGCGATGACACCCCGTCCGCTCCGCCGACTCAGCCCGGCCGGCGTTTGAGGCCACCGCGCGAGGCGCGGTCCCCTGTCCGGGCAGAGCCCGGTTCCGGGAAGGGGCGGGGAGGGGGAACGGCCCGCCGCAGGCGCCCCCGCACCGGCCCGATCACCCGCACAGACCACCACCACAAAAGGCAGACACCACGTGAACCGGGACGACGAGACGACCACCCAGGCCGCAGACGCGCGACTGGTCGCGCCCGCCGCCGACGGTGAGGACAGCGCCGTCGAGGCGGCCCTGCGCCCCAAGAGCCTGGACGAGTTCGTCGGCCAGGAGCGGGTCCGCCGGCAGCTCGACCTCGTGCTCAGGGCGGCCCGCCGGCGCGGCGCCACCGCCGACCACGTCCTGCTGTCCGGCGCCCCCGGCCTCGGCAAGACCACCCTGTCCATGATCATCGCGTCCGAGATGAACGCACCGATCCGTATCACCTCCGGCCCCGCGATCCAGCACGCCGGTGATCTCGCGGCCATCCTCTCCTCCCTCCAGGAGGGCGAGGTGCTCTTCCTCGACGAGATCCATCGGATGTCCCGCCCCGCCGAGGAGATGCTGTACATGGCGATGGAGGACTTCCGCGTCGACGTCATCGTCGGCAAGGGCCCCGGCGCCACCGCCATTCCGCTGGAGCTCCCGCCGTTCACGCTGGTCGGCGCGACGACGCGGGCGGGACTGCTGCCGCCCCCGCTGCGCGACCGCTTCGGTTTCACCGCGCACATGGAGTTCTACGAACCGCCCGAGCTGGAGCGCGTCATCCACCGTTCCGCACAGCTGCTCGACGTCGAGATCGACACCGACGGCGCCGCCGAGATCGCCGGCCGCTCCCGCGGCACCCCCCGTATCGCCAACCGCCTGCTGCGCCGGGTCCGCGACTACGCGCAGGTGGAGGCCGACGGGCGGGTCGACCGGGAGGTGGCGGCTGCTGCGCTGAAGGTGTACGAGGTCGACAACCGCGGCCTGGACCGTCTCGACCGCGCCGTGCTCCAGGCGCTGCTCAAGCTCTTCGCCGGGGGCCCCGTCGGTCTGTCGACGCTCGCCGTGGCCGTCGGGGAGGAGCGGGAGACGGTCGAGGAGGTCGCGGAGCCGTTCCTCGTCCGGGAGGGCCTGCTGGCCCGTACACCCCGTGGCCGGGTCGCGACCCCCGCGGCCTGGGCGCATCTCGGCCTGGTGCCGCCGCAGGCTCCGGGTGGGGGACAGCAGGCCGCGTTCTGACGCCCTGAGGACGGGCCGCGGCCCCGGGGCGGGCTGCTCCGGGGCCGGGCGCTGCGGCGGCCGCCGGCGGGACACGACGAGGACAGTGGCTTCGGAGGAACTACGGTGCCATGCTGAGCGTTGTTCCATCGGTGCGGACTCGCTTAGACTCCGCCGATGCCGCCCTTCCAGGTCGGCGTGCCCACCCCCGTAGATCGGCCGCTCACTCAGCGCGGTCATGCGAAGGAATTCCCCCGTGGATATCTTGACCCTCCTCCCCTTCATCGTGCTCATCGGGGCCATGTTCCTGATGACCCGCTCCGCCAAGAAGAAGCAGCAGGCGGCCGCCAGCATGCGCGACCAGATGCAGCCCGGAACCGGCGTGCGGACCATCGGCGGCCTGTATGCCACCGTCAAGGAGGTCACAGACGACACGGTCCTCCTCGAGGCGGCTCCCGGCGTCCACCTGATGTTCGCGAAGAACACGATCGGCGCCGTCCTCTCCGACGAGGAGTACAACCGCATCGTCCACGGCGACGACGACACCCATGTCGTCCCGGACGACGCCTCCTCGCTGACCGACGGTGACGCCGAGGCCGGTCTCGCCGATGTCGACGCCAAGGTCGACTTCGGCAAGAAGACCGAGCAGGCCGCCGAGCCGAAGAAGGCCGACACGGCCGAGGACGGTGTCGAGTCCAAGGACGGCAAGGCCGACGGCGAGGCCGACGCGAAGTAGTCACGATCGGGGACCGCGGTGGTGCCGGGCAGGCGCCGGGCGGTCCCGTGGCGTGTCGACTGATCGCGGGGGCAGGTCCCCACAACACTTCGTGGCCGTCACGGGCGCACACCCGGCGCCGTGGGCGGTTGGACAGGGAGAATCGAGAAGGTGGCAGCACCGAACAGGGGCCGAAGGCCCGCGGGGGCTCAGGGGAAGCCGGGGCGCGCCCTGGCTCTGATCCTGATCGCCATGGTCGCGCTCACGGGCGGGATGTTCGCAGCGGGCGAGTTCACGCCACGGCTGGGCATCGACCTGGCGGGCGGTACGTCCATCACGCTCCAGGCCAAGAGCCTGCCCGGCCAGAAGGACGCGGTCAACGAGACCAACATGAACACGGCGGTCGACATCATCGAGCGCCGTGTCAATGGTCTCGGTGTCTCCGAGGCCGAGGTTCAGACCCAGGGTGACAATCACATCATTGTGAACATCCCCAAGGGGACGGACTCGGAGCAGGCCCGGCAGCAGGTCGGCACCACCGCCCAGCTCTTCTTCCGGCCCGTTCTGACGGTGGCCGCCGGCGGCCCCGCCGCTCCGGAGCCCTCCCCGAGTGCCTCCGCCGGCGACAAGGCGAAGGAGGACAAGGAGACGGGCACCACGCCGTCCGGCAGCCCCTCGCCCAGCACCACCACCCAGGGCCGCGCGGTCACCGACGGCATCAAGGCGCCCGCCGCGAGCCCGAGCCCTTCCGGCTCCGGGGAGCCGAAGGGCTCGCAGAGCCCCGAGCCGAAGCCGTCCGCCGATCCCGCCACCGGCGCGCTCGAGAAGCAGTTCACCACTCTGGACTGCACCGACCCCAAGGCCCGCGGCAAGCTCGGTGACAACGTCAAGCCCTCCGACACGATCGTCGCCTGCGGCCTGAACGGCGTCGACCAGTGGGAGAAGTACATCCTCGGCCCCGCCGAGGTGGACGGCAGGGACGTCGACGACGCCGCTGGTCAGCTCGACCAGACCCGCGGCATGTGGATCGTCACCATGGAGTTCACCGAAGCCGGTGCCAAGAAGTTCCAGAAGATCACCAGCCGTCTGTCGCAGCAGCAGCCCCCGATGAACCAGTTCGCCATCGTCCTCGACGGTGAAGTGGTCTCCGCCCCGCAGGTCAACCAGACGCTGAGCGCCAGCGCCGAGATCACCGGCAACTTCGACCAGGAGTCCGCCCAGAACCTGGGCAACATCCTGTCGTACGGCGCGCTGCCGCTGTCCTTCGAGGAGGACAGCGTCACCACCGTCACGGCCGCCCTCGGTGGCGAGCAGCTGAGGGCCGGTCTGATCGCCGGTGCGATCGGTCTCGCCCTCGTCGTGATCTACCTGGTCGTGTACTACCGGGGTCTGTCGCTGATCGCCCTGCTGAGCCTCGGCGTCTCGGCGGTGCTGACGTACACGATCATGACCCTGCTCGGCCCGGCCATCGGCTTCGCGCTGAACCTGCCGGCCGTCTGCGGTGCCATCGTCGCCATCGGTATCACCGCCGACTCCTTCATCGTGTACTTCGAACGCATCAGGGACGAGATCCGGGAAGGCCGGACCCTGCGCCCGGCGGTCGAGCGCGCCTGGCCGCGTGCCCGCCGCACCGTCCTGGTCTCCGACTTCGTGTCGTTCCTCGCCGCCGCGGTGCTGTTCGCGGTCACCGTCGGCAAGGTCAAGGGCTTCGCCTTCACGCTCGGCCTCACCACCCTCCTCGACGTGGTCGTGGTGTTCCTCTTCACCAAGCCGGTGATGACGATGCTGGCCCGCCGGAAGTTCTTCTCCGACGGCCACCCGTGGTCCGGACTCGACCCGAAGCGGCTCGGCGCCAAGCCGCCGCTGCGGCGTTCGCGCCGCACCACCGCCCCGACGACCGACCCGAAGGAGGCGTGAGATGTCCCGATTCGGCAATCTCGGCGCCAGGCTCTACCAGGGCGAGGTCGGGTACGACTTCGTCGGCAAGCGCATGCTGTGGTACGGCGTCTCCATCCTGATCACGATCACCGCGATCGTCGCCCTCGCCGTCCAGGGCCTCAACATGGGCATCGAGTTCAAGGGCGGCGCCGTCTTCACGACGCCGAAGGCGGACGTCAGCGTCAGCCAGGCCACGGAGGCCGCGGGGTCGGTCTCCGAACACATCCCGATCGTCCAGGAGCTGGGCACCGGCGGTCTGCGCATCCAGATCAGCGGTGTCGACACGGCCGAGGCGGACCGTGTCCAGAAGGATCTGGCCCAGGAGCTGAACATCCCCGCCGACCAGATCAACGCCGATCTGGTCGGGCCCAGCTGGGGGGAGCAGATCGCCAACAAGGCATGGACCGGCCTCGCCGTCTTCATGCTCCTCGTCGTGGTCTACCTGGCCATCGCCTTCGAGTGGCGGATGGCCGTCGCGGCCCTGATCGCGCTGATCCACGACATCACCATCACGGTCGGCATCTACTCCCTCGTCGGGTTCGAGGTCACCGTCGGCACGGTCATCGGTCTGCTGACGATCCTCGGTTACTCGCTGTACGACACGGTGGTCGTCTTCGACAGCCTCAAGGAGGGCCAGAAGGACATCACCAAGCAGACCCGCCTCACCTACAGCGAGGTCGCCAACCGCTCCATCAACAGCACCCTGGTGCGCTCCATCAACACCACCGTCGTCGCGCTGCTGCCGGTCGCCGGCCTGCTCTTCATCGGCGGCGGTTTCCTCGGTGCCGGCATGCTCAACGACATCTCGCTGTCGCTGTTCGTCGGTCTCGCGGCCGGTGCCTACTCCTCGATCTTCATCGCCACCCCGCTCGTCGCCGACCTCAAGGAACGCGACCCGCAGATGAAGGCCCTGAAGAAGCGGGTGCTCGCCAAGCGTGCGGCCGCGAACGCCAAGGGCGAGGACGGGCAGGAACCGGCGGACGGCCAGGACGTGCCGGACGGCGTGACACCCGCCGGGGCAGCCGCCGGAGCGGTCGTCGGGCCGCGCAACCGCGGCCGGGGCCGTCCCACGGGCAGGCGTCGATGACGGTGCACACCACCCAGGAGCTGCTGCTCAGCCGCATCCGGGATGTCGCGGACCATCCGAAGCAGGGTGTGGTCTTCAAGGACATCACCCCGCTGCTCGCGGACCCGGTCGCGTTCACGGCGCTGACGGACTCGCTGAGCGAGTTCTGCGTCCGCCACGGCGCGACGAAGATCGTGGGCCTCGAAGCGCGCGGCTTCATCCTCGCCGCCCCGGTCGCCGTCCGCGCCGGCATCGGATTCATCCCGGTGCGCAAGGCGGGCAAGCTGCCCGGGGCGACGCTCTCGCAGGCGTACGAGCTGGAGTACGGCACCGCCGAGATCGAGGTGCACGCCGAGGACCTCGGCGCGGGCGACCGCGTCGTGGTCATCGACGACGTGCTCGCCACCGGCGGCACCGCGGAGGCGTCCCTGGAGCTGATCCGCCGCGCCGGAGCGGAGGTCGCCGGCGTCGTGGTCCTGATGGAGCTGGGATTCCTGGGCGGCCGTATCCGGCTCGAGCCGGCATTGGCCGGTGCGCCGCTGGAGGCCCTGATCACCCTGTGACACGGCTGTGAGCTGCTGGTTCACCGCCGCGCTGGCACAGCGTGCCGCCCAAGACGGGCGCCCGGGAACACCGGGCGCCCGTCTCGCGTTGTGAGAGGCCCCGTCCCCGGCGCGATCGGTGGCCCCGAGGTCGATATCATGGCCTTTCCGGGCCTGATCTGGGGACCCGGAACCTCCCCCGGACACCGTCCGGGAGGACCCCCAGAGGAGCGCCCTTGCCAGACGAGGCCCAGCCCGCCGCCGCGCAGCCCGACCAGCAGGCCGACAAGGCCGCGGCATCCCCTGCCACGCCCGAGCCGAAGCGGACCCAGGGGCCGGCTCCCGCCGCGCCCGAGCGAGTGAGCCAGGTCCCCGTCACCGCCCCGAAGCCGATCCCGCCCGGCCCGGCCCGCAACGGCGGCTCCTCGAACCGTGTGCGCGCCCGTCTCGCACGCCTGGGCGTGCAGCGCTCCTCGCCGTACAATCCGGTCCTCGAGCCGCTGCTGCGGATCGTGCGCGGCAACGACCCCAAGATCGAGACGTCCACGCTTCGCCAGATCGAGAAGGCGTACCAGGTCGCCGAGCGCTGGCACCGCGGCCAGAAGCGCAAGAGCGGCGACCCGTATATCACGCACCCGCTCGCCGTCACCACCATCCTCGCCGAGCTCGGCATGGACCCGGCGACCCTCATGGCCGGACTGCTGCACGACACGGTCGAGGACACCGAGTACGGCCTCGACCAGCTGCGCCGCGACTTCGGCGACTCCGTGGCGCTCCTCGTCGACGGCGTCACCAAGCTCGACAAGGTCAAGTTCGGCGAGGCCGCTCAGGCCGAGACCGTGCGCAAAATGGTCGTCGCCATGGCCAAGGACCCGCGCGTCCTGGTCATCAAGCTCGCCGACCGGCTGCACAACATGCGCACCATGCGCTATCTCCAGCGGGAGAAGCAGGAGAAGAAGGCGCGCGAGACCCTCGAGATCTACGCGCCCCTGGCCCACCGGCTGGGCATGAACACCATCAAGTGGGAGCTCGAGGACCTCGCCTTCGCGATCCTCTACCCGAAGATGTACGACGAGATCGTCCGCCTCGTCGCCGAGCGCGCGCCCAAGCGCGACGAGTACCTCGCCATAGTGACCGACGAGGTCCAGTCCGACCTGCGCGCCGCGCGCATCAAGGCCACCGTCACCGGCCGGCCGAAGCACTACTACAGCGTCTACCAGAAGATGATCGTCCGCGGCCGGGACTTCGCGGAGATCTACGACCTGGTGGGCATCCGCGTCCTCGTCGACACCGTCCGCGACTGCTACGCCGCCCTCGGCACCGTGCACGCGCGATGGAACCCGGTCCCCGGCCGGTTCAAGGACTACATCGCGATGCCCAAGTTCAACATGTACCAGTCGCTGCACACGACGGTGATCGGCCCCAACGGCAAGCCCGTCGAACTGCAGATCCGCACCTTCGACATGCACCGCCGCGCCGAGTACGGCATCGCCGCGCACTGGAAGTACAAGCAGGAGACCGTCGCCGGAGCCTCCAAGGTCCGCACCGACGTCCCCAAGGCCGGCAAGGGCACCGCCGGTCAGGACACCGTGAACGACATGGCCTGGCTGCGGCAGCTGCTGGACTGGCAGAAGGAGACCGAGGACCCCGGAGAGTTCCTGGAGTCGCTGCGCTTCGACCTCTCCCGCAACGAGGTCTTCGTCTTCACGCCCAAGGGCGACGTCATAGCGCTCCCCGCGGGCGCCACCCCCGTCGACTTCGCCTACGCGGTGCACACCGAGGTGGGCCACCGCACCATAGGCGCTCGTGTCAACGGGCGGCTCGTACCGCTCGAGTCCACCCTCGACAACGGTGACCTGGTGGAGGTCTTCACCTCCAAGGCCGAGGGGGCGGGGCCCTCCCGCGACTGGCTCGGCTTCGTGAAGTCGCCGCGGGCCCGCAACAAGATCCGCGCCTGGTTCTCCAAGGAGCGCCGGGACGAGGCCATCGAGCAGGGCAAGGACTCCATCGCGCGGGCCATGCGCAAGCAGAACCTGCCGATCCAGCGCATCCTCACCGGCGACTCACTGGTCACCCTCGCGCACGAGATGCGCTATCCCGACATCTCGTCGCTGTACGCGGCCATCGGCGAGGGCCATGTCGCCGCGCAGGGTGTCGTACAGAAGCTGGTGCAGGCCCTGGGCGGCGAGGAGGCCGCCAACGAGGACATCGCCGAGTCCACCCCGCCGTCCCACGGCCGCGGCAAGCGCCGCAAGAGCGCCGACCCCGGTGTGGTCGTCAAGGGCGTCGAGGACGTCTGGGTCAAGCTCGCCCGCTGCTGCACGCCGGTGCCGGGCGACCCGATCATCGGCTTCGTCACGCGCGGCAGCGGCGTGTCGGTGCACCGCGCGGACTGCGTCAACGTCGACTCACTCTCGCAGCAGCCCGAACGGATCCTCGACGTCGAATGGGCCCCGACCCAGTCGTCCGTCTTCCTGGTCGCCATCCAGGTCGAGGCGCTGGACCGCTCCCGGCTGCTGTCCGACGTGACCCGGGTCCTGTCCGACCAGCACGTCAACATCCTCTCGGCGGCCGTGCAGACCTCCCGCGACCGGGTGGCCACCTCGCGCTTCACGTTCGAGATGGGCGACCCCAAGCACCTGGGCCACGTCCTCAAGGCCGTCAGAGGCGTGGAGGGCGTGTACGACGTCTACCGCGTCACCTCGGCACGTCGGCCGTAGCAGGGCGGTCCGCAGCGCCGACCGGTGACGCGGCGCACGGAATGCGCGGCGCCGACCCGTAGCGCCGTCCATGGGCACACGGCGCCGGCCGTACGCGGCGCACGGAGAGGGGCCCGGTAGCGAGTGATCGCGTACCGGGCCCTTCTGTGCGGCCGGCTCAGCCGCCGAACTCCTGGAGACCCTTCAGCGCCTGGTCGAGCAGCGCCTGACGGCCCTCGAGCTCCTTGGCGAGCTTGTCCGCCCTGGCGTTGTTGCCCGAGGCGCGGGCCGCGTCGATCTGGCCCCGCAGCTTGTCTACGGCTGCCTGCAGCTGACCGGTCAGGCCCTCGGCACGCGCACGCGCCTCCGGGTTCGTCCGGCGCCACTCGTTCTCCTCGGACTCCTGCAGAGCCCGCTCCACCGCGTGCATCCGGCCCTCCACCTTGGGACGGGCGTCGCGCGGTACGTGGCCGACGGCCTCCCAGCGCTCGTTGATCGAACGGAAGGCGGCACGGGCGGCCTTGAGATCGGTCACCGGCACCAGCTTCTCGGCCTCGGCGGCGAGCTCCTCCTTCAGCTTGAGGTTCTCCGTCTGCTCCGCGTCACGCTCGGCGAACACACCGCTGCGCGCAGCGAAGAAGACGTCCTGGGCGCCGCGGAAACGGTTCCACAGGTCGTCCTCCGCCTCGCGCTGGGCACGGCCCGCGGCCTTCCACTGCGCCATCAGATCCCGGTAACGGGCCGCGGTGGGACCCCAGTCCGTCGAACCGGAGAGCGCCTCGGCCTCCGCGACCAGCCGCTCCTTGATCTGCCGGGCCTCCTCGCGCTGCGCGTCCAGCGACGCGAAGTGCGCCTTGCGGCGCTTGGAGAACGCGGAACGCGCGTGCGAGAAGCGGTGCCACAGTTCGTCGTCCGACTTCCGGTCGAGCCTGGGCAGGCCCTTCCAGATGTCCACCAGCGCACGCAGCCGCTCGCCGGCCGATCGCCACTGCTCGCTCTGCGCCAGCTCCTCCGCCTCGGTGACCAGAGCCTCCTTGGCCCGGCGCGCCTCGTCGGCCTGCTTCGCCCTCTGGGCCTTGCGCTCCTCGCGGCGCTTCCCGACCGTCTCGACCAGTGCGTCGAGCCGCACCCGAAGTGCCTGGAGGTCGCCCACCGCGTGGTGCTCGTCCACCTGCTGACGCAGATGGTCGATGGCGGCCTGGGCGTCCTTGGCCGACAGGTCGGTCGTCTTCACCCGCCGCTCGAGGAGGCCGATCTCGACCACCAGGCCCTCGTACTTGCGCTCGAAGTAGGCCAGAGCCTCCTCGGGAGTCCCGGCCTGCCACGATCCGACGACCTGCTCGCCCTCGGCAGTACGCACGTACACGGTGCCCGTCTCGTCGACGCGGCCCCACGGGTCGCTGCTCACAGCGCCTCCTCAACCTGATGCCGACGAGGGTTCGTCCCCCCGGGCATCGTCCACAGTTTCCCGGACGGGCCTCGCCCGCCCTCCACAACGCGCGTCAGCACACGCTGCACAACGCCCAATCTAGGCGACCGGCCGCCCGGCTGTCCGCACTCAGCGCGACCGAAATCTTCTCGCTCACACCTTCGTGACCGTGGCCTTCTCGGTGGTGACGGCCTGCTTCGGGGGGCCGTCGGCGCCGCCGCCCTCGACTCCGGCCTTCGCCACGCCCTGCACGGCCTTCAGGCCCTTGTCGTCCATGGTGCCGAAGGGTGTGTAGGCGGGCGGCAGCTTGGTGTCCTTGTAGACGAGGAAGAACTGGCTGCCGCCGGTGTCCGGCTGGCTCGTGTTCGCCATCGCCACCGTGCCCGCCGGGAACGTGACGTTGCCGTCCGCGCCCGCCTTGCCGAGAGCGTCGAGGTTCTCGTCGGGGATGGTGTAGCCGGGACCGCCGGTGCCGTCGCCCTTCGGGTCGCCGCACTGCAGCACGAAGATGTTCTCCGTGGTCAGACGGTGACACTTCGTACCGTCGAAGTAACCTTTGTCCGCCAGCGACTTGAACGAGTTCACCGTGCGCGGCGTCTTCGCGGCGTCCATGGCGATCGTGATGTCGCCCTCGTTCGTCCTGATCGAGAAGGAGTACTTCGCCTTCTTGTCGATCGCCATCGCGGGCTCGGGGCTGCCGGTCTCGGAAGGAGAAGGACTCGGCGCGGCGTCGGTCGGCGCGGCATCGTCCTTCTTGTCACCGGTGAGGCCCATGGCGTAGACGCCGCCACCGGCGCAGAGCACCACCGCCACCGCCGCCGCGATGGCCGAGTTGCGCACCTTGGCCTTCCTCCGTGCCTGCTCCCGACGCTGCTGCTGGCGCTCGAACTTCTCCCGGGCGAGCTGCCGCCGCCGCTGATCGCTGCTGACCACCGGGTCTTCTCCTTGTGCGTCTTGTCCGTCTGGATACGTCGCGTAGTACGTCGCGTAGCGGTAACCGCCGAGCTTGCCCCGTACCGTATACGGGTTGGCTGTGCGATACGCAGCGCCGGTAGGCTCTGATCTGCTGCATTCCACGGCATCCGCTGTCCGACGACGACCGAACCGAGGACGATCGTGCTTATTGCCGGGTTCCCCGCCGGGGCCTGGGGGACCAACTGCTACCTGGTCGCCCCCGCCGCGGGCGAGGAGTGCGTGATCATCGACCCCGGCCACCAGGCCGCGGAGGGTGTCGAGGAAACGCTGAAGAAGCATCGCCTCAAGCCCGTCGCCGTCGTCCTCACCCACGGCCACATCGACCACGTGGCATCCGTCGTCCCCGTGTGCGGTGCCCATGACGTACCGGCCTGGATCCACCCCGAGGACCGCTACATGATGAGCGACCCGGGGAAGGCCCTCGGTCGCTCCATCGGGATGCCCCTCATGGGCGAGCTCACCGTGGGGGAGCCCGACGACGTCAAGGAGCTCACGGACGGCGCCGCGCTGAGCCTGGCCGGCCTCGACTTCTCCGTCTCCCACGCGCCCGGCCATACCAAGGGGTCGGTGACCTTCAAGATGCCCGAGTCCGCGGACGTCCCGTCCGTCTTCTTCTCGGGCGACCTGCTGTTCGCCGGCTCCATCGGACGCACGGACCTGCCCGGCGGCGACATGGACGAGATGCTCGAGTCGCTGGCACGGGTGTGCCTGCCGCTCGACGACTCGACCGTGGTGCTGTCCGGCCACGGCCCCCAGACGACCATCGGCCGCGAGCGTGCCACCAACCCGTACCTGCGGGAAGTGGCCGCCGGTCTCGGGAGCGTGGACGCGCCCCGACGAGGAATGTGACGAGAGAACCTCCGTGAGCACCTTCAAGGCCCCCAAGGGCACGTACGACCTGATCCCGCCGCGCTCCGCGGTGTACCTCGCGGTGCGCGAGGCCATCGCCGCGCCGCTGAAGAACTCCGGTTACGGCTACGTCGAGACGCCCGGCTTCGAAAGCGTCGAGCTGTTCGCACGCGGGGTCGGTGAGTCCACCGACATCGTCACCAAGGAGATGTACACCCTCACGACCAAGGGCGGCGACCAGCTGGCCCTCCGTCCCGAGGGCACCGCATCGGTGCTGCGCGCGGCGCTCGAGGCCAACCTGCACAAGGCCGGCAACCTGCCGGTGAAGCTCTGGTATTCGGGCTCCTACTACCGCTACGAGCGTCCGCAGGCCGGCCGCTTCCGGCACTTCTCCCAGGTCGGCGCCGAGGCGATCGGCGCCGAGGACCCGGCGCTGGACGCCGAGCTGATCATCCTGGCCGACCAGGCGTACCGCACGCTGGGGCTGCGCAACTTCCGCATCCTGCTCAACTCGCTCGGGGACGGCACCTGCCGGCCCGTCTACCGTGAGGCGCTCCAGTCGTTCCTGCGCGACCTGGACCTCGACGAGGACACCCGCCGCCGGATCGAGATCAACCCGCTGCGGGTCCTCGACGACAAGCGCGACGCCGTGCAGAAGCAGCTCGTGGGCGCCCCGATGCTCCGCGACCACCTGTGCGACGCGTGCAAGGCGTACCACGAGCAGGTGCGTGAACTGCTGACCGCGGCGGGCGTCGTCTTCGAGGACGACGAGAAGCTGGTGCGCGGACTCGACTACTACACGCGCACGACGTTCGAGTTCGTCCACGACGGCCTCGGCTCGCAGTCCGCGGTGGGCGGCGGCGGCCGTTACGACGGCCTGTCCGAGATGATCGGCGGCCCCGCACTGCCGTCCGTCGGCTGGGCACTGGGCGTGGACCGGACGGTGCTGGCCCTGGAGTCGGAGGGCGTCGAGCTGGACATCCCGGCCGCCACCAGCGTGTACGCCGTGCCGCTGGGCGACGGGGCGAGGCGCGTCCTGTTCGGTGTGGTGACCGAACTGCGCAAGGCCGGCGTGGCGACCGACTTCTCGTACGGCGGGAAGGGCCTCAAGGGCGCCATGAAGAACGCCAACCGCAGCGGCGCCCGCTACACGATCGTCGCCGGCGAACGCGATCTCGCCGAAGGTGTGGTCCAGCTCAAGGACATGGAGTCCGGCGAACAGGAGCCGGTGGCCCTCGCCGGGTTGGTCACCGAGCTGCGGGCGAGACTCTCCTGACGGACTGCGGCGCTGGGCCCGGGGCGCAGGACGCCGCTCGTTGAGCGGAGGACGTTGTCCGTCCATACGGGCAACGCCCCGGGCCCGGTCCGCGTTGTGCGCGGAAACGGCCACCTCCTCCGGGTACTCCTTATCCGGATCGAACGGAGGCGACCCCGTCCGGTGCGGCACAATGACTCTGCCCGACGGACCAGCGAGCGAGCGACGGACCAGCGATATGACGACTGCAGCAGTTGACGGCGTGTCCTTTGACCACGGCGAGCCCGGTGACCGCCGCGTCGGCGGCAGCCGCGCTCTCGCCTGGCTGCTCGTCGTCACGGGTGCGGCAGGGGTGCTCGCCGCCTGGGTCATCACCATCGACAAGTTCAAGCTCCTCGAGGCGGAGATCGCCGGCACCACCTTCACCCCCGGGTGCAGCCTCAATCCGGTGGTCTCCTGCGGCAATGTCATGGAGAGCGACCAGGCCGCGGCCTTCGGCTTCCCCAACCCGATGCTCGGTCTCGTGACCTACGCCATCGTGGTCTGCGTCGGCATGAGCCTGCTCGCCGGCGCCCGGTTCCGCCGCTGGTACTGGCTGACCCTCAACGCGGGCACCCTGTTCGGCGTGGGCTTCTGCACCTGGCTGATGCAGCAGTCGCTGTACGAGATCAACGCGCTGTGCCTGTGGTGCTGCCTGGCCTGGGTCGCCACGATCTTCATGTTCTGGTACGTGACCTCGCACAACGTCCGCCAGGGTCTGCTGCCCGCCCCGGCTTGGCTGCGCGGCTTCCTCGACGAGTTCACCTGGGTCCTGCCCGTGCTGCACACCGGTGTGATCGGCATGCTGATCCTGACCCGCTGGTGGGACTTCTGGACCAGCTGACCGGGTCCTCCCGGCTCCTGACCGGCTCCGGCGCTGTCAGTGGGCTGGCATAGGCTTCACAGCGTGGAGCCCGACCTCTTTACCGCAGCAGCCGAAGAACGCCAGGAGAGGGATCCGACCAGCAGCCCGCTGGCGGTCCGGATGCGCCCGCGCACCCTCGACGAGGTGGTCGGACAGCGGCATCTGCTGGGGCTCGGATCACCACTGCGCCGGCTGGTCGGCGAAAGCGGGGGCGGGGGCGGCGGACCGGCCGGTGTGTCGTCCGTGATCCTCTGGGGCCCGCCCGGCACGGGCAAGACGACGCTGGCCTATGTGGTTTCCAAGGCGACCAACAAGCGCTTCGTAGAGCTCTCCGCGATCACCGCGGGCGTCAAGGAGGTCCGGGCCGTCATCGAGGGCGCCAAGCGCGCCGCGGGCGGCTTCGGCAAGGAGACCGTTCTCTTCCTCGACGAGATCCACCGCTTCTCCAAGGCCCAGCAGGACTCGCTGCTGCCGGCGGTCGAGAACCGCTGGGTCACGCTGATCGCCGCCACCACGGAGAATCCGTACTTCTCGGTGATCTCGCCGCTGCTGTCCCGTTCGCTGCTGCTGACACTTGAGCCGCTGACCGACGACGACATCCGCGATCTGCTGAGCCGTGCGCTCACCGACGAGCGGGGACTCGGCGGCGCCGTCTCGCTGCCCGACGACGCCCGGGCGCATCTGCTGCGGATCGCGGGCGGCGACGCCCGCAGGGCACTGACCGCGCTGGAGGCCGCGGCGGGCGCGGCCATCGACAAGGGCGAGGACGCCATCAGTCTCCTGACCGTGGAGGAGACCGTCGACCGGGCGGCGGTGACGTACGACCGCGACGGCGACCAGCACTACGACGTCGCCAGCGCGCTCATCAAGTCGATCCGCGGCTCCGACGTGGACGCGGCGCTGCACTATCTGGCGCGGATGATCGAGGCCGGGGAGGACCCGCGGTTCATCGCCCGGCGGCTGATGATCTCGGCGAGCGAGGACATCGGGCTGGCCGACCCGACGGCTCTGCCGACGGCCGTGGCGGCGGCACAGGCCGTGGCCATGATCGGTTTCCCCGAGGCGGCACTGACCCTCAGCCACGCCACGATCGCGCTCGCGCTCGCCCCCAAGTCGAACGCGGCGACGACGGCGATCGCCGCCGCCCGGCAGGACGTGCGAAGCGGCCTGGCCGGCCCGGTCCCGCCCCATCTGCGCGACGGCCACTACAAGGGGGCCGCCAAGCTGGGCCACGCCCAGGGCTATGTCTATCCGCACGACGTCCCCGGAGGGATCGCGGCCCAGCAGTACGCACCGGACGCCGTCCACGGCAGGCGCTACTACGAACCGACGCGCTACGGCGCGGAGGCGCGGTACGCGGACGTGGTGGAGAAGGTGCGCGAGCGCCTGCGCGGCGAGGAGGACTGAGCGGCCTCGGGCGAGGAGGACTGAGCGGCCTCAGTGGGCCGCCGCGTCGAACAGGGCGTGCATCGCGCGGCGCAGCTCCGTGATGTTCCCCACGGGCGACGGGAAGTCGAAGCGGGTGTCGAAGCAGCTCTCACCGGTGAACCGCACCCGCAGCCCGAACCGGTCCAGCGCCAGCGGTACCGCTCGGCGTCCCTCCGCGGCGGCCGCCGCTTCCCGCTCTCCGGCCAGTGACGCGAGCGCCTGCACCTGGTCGCCGTGTGCCGAGGCCAGGTGCTGCAGAAGCTCGGTCTCATGGGCCACGAGGGGATCGACGGACGCGCTCGCGAACGCCTCCGGTTCCACGTGCGAGGCGCCCCACAGGTCCTCGACGCTCGCTTCGCCGACCTCCAGGCGCAGCATCATGTACCCGGGTTCGGTCGCGAGGCCGGGCGCGCTGGTCAGCCAGCCGGAGACCCGGGCATGCCCCCGGATACGGTGGGGCACGGCGACCGGTGCAACGTCGACCATCTCCAGCACGGCGGAGAGTTCGTCGTCCTGTGCGTGGGTGGCGGCCCGTACTGCGGGGGAGTCGGCCGGGAACAGCAGGAAGACCTCGCCGTCGGTGCCGACGGCCCGGGCCTGCGGGCTCAGCTGCTCGTGCCGGGCGCCTCCGAGGCCCGGCACGAGCAGCACACTTGAGCATGTACTCTGTACGAGAGTTCGTGTGCGCTCGGCTGCTGACGGCATCCGGGTGATTTCAAGCCCGCTGGGACGCGGCTGACCATGAGCTGATCGGACCTCCGTCACCTCCACGCTCGTAGAAGCGTCGGTGTTCTTCGTGCTGTCCGTGATGCGCTTGGTGTTCCCAGGGCGAGACATGCGATCTCCTTGAGTAAGGTGAGCCTAACCTAACCTACAATGGAGGTCTGGAGAACGTGCCTAACCAGTCGCGTCCCAAGGTCAAGAAGTCGCGTGCGCTCGGTATTGCGCTGACGCCGAAGGCCGTCAAGTACTTCGAAGCCCGCCCCTACCCGCCGGGCGAGCACGGCCGTGGCCGCAAGCAGAACTCGGACTACAAGGTCCGTCTGCTCGAGAAGCAGCGCCTGCGTGCGCAGTACGACATCAGCGAGAAGCAGATGGCCCGCGCCTACGACCGCGCCCGCAAGGCCGAGGGCAAGACGGGTGAGGCCCTGGTCATCGAGCTCGAGCGTCGTCTCGACGCCCTGGTCCTGCGTTCGGGCATCGCCCGCACCATCTACCAGGCCCGTCAGATGGTCGTCCACGGCCACATCGAGGTCAACGGTGGCAAGGTCGACAAGCCGTCGTTCCGCGTCCGTCCCGACGACGTCGTGATGGTCCGCGAGCGCTCCCGCGAGAAGCCCCTGTTCCACGTCGCCCGCGAGGGTGGCTTCGCCGCCGACGGTGAGACCCCGCGCTACCTGCAGGTCAACCTCAAGGCCCTGGCGTTCCGCCTGGACCGCGACCCGCAGCGCAAGGAAGTTCCGGTCATCTGCGACGAGCAGCTGGTCGTCGAGTACTACGCCCGCTGATCGAGGCGTCGTACCGCTCACAGCGCGTCAGCCCGCCGCTCCCCCGCCGTCCCCGGCGGGGGAGCCGGCGGGCTTCCGCGTTTCCGGGGGCTGCACCCGCTGCGGTTCCACCGGCCGGGGCCGCTGTGGCTCCGGCGCCGCCAGAGCGCGCCGCACCGCCGCGTCGACACCGAGCCCAGCCCCCTCCCGCACGCAGGACTCGTAACGTTCGGCCCCCAGCAGCGCCATGGCCTGCTCCTGGCACAGCTCCCGTGGTGCGCCGAAATGGCGGGATCCGAACAGCGCCGGACCCACCGAGCCCCCAGACCGGCGCGGCCGCCCCCTGGAGCACCGCCGCCTCCGCGCGTCGGCGTACCGGTTCTGCAGCGCCGCCGCTGCGTGCGAGACCAGGCTTGACTTGCCGATGCCGCCGACCCCGACGACGGTGACCAAGCGGGAGCCGTCGAGGGCTCCGGAGAGCGCGGTCGGCTCGCGGGTGCGGTCCACGAACCGGTTCAGTTCCGCGGGAAGACTGTGACGGCGTCACATAGGACACGCAGCGTATTCATGCGTAAGCACTGTGTACAATCGGCCCGGGCGGCCGCCCCCTGCGCACCGCTAATGCGGTACGGCCCGCCGTCTGGGGCGCGATAGGCTCGGAGGACGATTTCCCGAGTACCCGAAGACGAGCAGAGAGCGGTGCGCAGTGACCGGTGGAGAGGTTGCCGGGATTCTGGTGGCCGTCTTCTGGGCGATCTTGGTCTCCTTCCTCGCCGTGGTGCTGGTGAGGCTGGCCCAGACGCTCAGGGCGACCACCGAACTCGTGGCGGACGTGACCGAACAGGCCGTGCCCCTGCTGGCCGACGCCTCGGCGACGGTCCGCTCCGCGCAGACCCAGCTCGATCGGGTGGACGCCATCGCGACGGACGTCCAGGAGGTCACCTCCAACGCCTCCGCGCTCTCCACGACGGTCGCCTCCACCTTCGGCGGCCCGCTGGTCAAGGTCGCCGCGTTCGGATACGGCGTCCGCCGCGCCATGAGCCGCAAGGACGACGACAAGCCGGTCAGGCCGTCGCGCCGCGCCGTGATCGTCGGCCGTACCGTGCCGGGTGCCCGGCGCAAGGACCGGAAGGGCTGAGGCATGTTCCGCCGCACGTTCTGGTTCACCGCCGGCGCGGCAGCCGGTGTGTGGGCCACCACCAAGGTCAACCGCAAGCTCAAGCAGCTCACCCCGGAAAGCCTTGCCGCGCAGGCCGCGAACAGGGCGGTCGACGCCGGCCACCGGCTCAAGGACTTCGCGCTCGACGTCAGGTCGGGAATGGTCCAGCGTGAAGGCGAACTCGCCGAGGTGCTGGGGCTGCGCGCCTCCGTCGACCCCGAGCTCCCCGCGCAGCGCGGAAAGGCGGCGATCGGGCGGGGTGAGCCCGCGCGGATCACCTACCTGCACGGCAAGACGTCACACCACAAGCCTGCGCAGCACGACAGGCATGCGAACACCGAGCCCTCGCACGGCGAAGAGCCGTACGACGAGCACCAGTACAACCGGAATGAGGACCACTGATGGAGTCGGCTGAGATCCGCCGCCGCTGGCTGAGCTTCTTCGAGGAGCGCGGGCACACCGTCGTCCCTTCGGCGTCGGTCATCGCGGACGACCCGACTCTGCTCCTCGTCCCCGCGGGCATGGTCCCGTTCAAGCCGTACTTCCTGGGCGAGGTCAAGCCGCCCGCCCCGCGCGTGACCAGTGTGCAGAAGTGCGTGCGCACGCCGGACATCGAAGAGGTCGGCAAGACCACCCGACACGGCACGTTCTTCCAGATGTGCGGCAACTTCTCGTTCGGCGACTACTTCAAGGAAGGCGCCATCGAGCTCGCCTGGGAGCTGCTCACCAGCCCCCGGGACAAGGGAGGTTACGGCCTCGAGCCGGAGAAGCTCTGGATCACCGTCTACCTGGACGACGACGAGGCCGAGCGGATCTGGCGCGAGAAGATCGGCGTGCCCGCCGAGCGCATCCAGCGCCTCGGCAAGAAGGACAACTTCTGGTCGATGGGCGTCCCCGGACCGTGCGGTCCCTGCTCCGAGATCAACTACGACCGCGGTCCGGAGTTCGGTGAGGAAGGCGGCCCCGCCGTCAACGACGAGCGCTACGTGGAGATCTGGAACCTGGTCTTCATGCAGTACGAGCGCGGCGCCGGCGACGGCAAGGAGGATTTCCCCATCCTCGGTGACCTGCCGAGCAAGAACATCGACACCGGTCTCGGTCTCGAGCGCCTCGCCATGATCCTGCAGGGCGTGCGGAACATGTACGAGACCGACACCCTGCGCGTCGTCATGGACAAGGCCACCGAGCTCACCGGCGTCCGCTACGGCGAGAAGCACGAGACCGACGTCTCCATGCGCGTGGTCGCCGACCACATCCGCACCTCCACGATGCTCATCGGCGACGGCGTCACCCCCGGCAACGAGGGCCGCGGCTACGTGCTGCGCCGCATCATGCGCCGCGCCATCCGCAACATGCGCCTGATGGGTGCCACGGGCCCGGTCGTCAAGGACCTCGTCGACGTCGTGATCGACACCATGGGGCAGCAGTACCCGGAGCTGATCACCGACCGCAGCCGGATCGAGACCGTCGCCCTCGCCGAGGAGGCCGCCTTCCTCAAGGCCCTCAAGAGCGGCACCAACATCCTCGACACCGCTGTCACCGAGACGAAGGCCGCCGGCGGTACCGTGCTCTCCGGCGACAAGGCGTTCCTGCTCCACGACACCTGGGGCTTCCCGATCGACCTCACCCTCGAGATGGCCGCCGAGCAGGGCCTGTCCGTGGACGAGGACGGCTTCCGCCGCCTGATGAAGGAGCAGCGGGACAAGGCCAAGGCCGACGCCAAGGCCAAGAAGACCGGCCACGCCAATCTCTCCGCCTACCGTGAGGTCGCCGACGCCTCCGGCAACACCGAGTTCACCGGCTACACCTCCACCGAGGGCGAGTCCACCGTCGTCGGACTGCTCGTCGACGGTGTCTCCTCCCCGGCCGCCTCCGAGGGCGACGAGGTCGAGGTCGTCCTCGACCGCACCCCCTTCTACGCCGAGGGCGGCGGCCAGCTCGCCGACCAGGGCCGGATCAAGCTCCACTCGGGCGCGGTCATCCAGGTCCGCGACGTGCAGCAGCCCGTTCCGGGCGTCAGCGTCCACAAGGGTGTCGTCCAGGTCGGCGAGGTCACCGTCGGCGCCTCCGCCTACGCCGCCATCGACGTACGCCGCCGTCGCGCCATCGCCCGTGCCCACAGCGCCACCCACCTCACCCACCAGGCGCTGCGCGACGCCCTCGGGCCGACGGCCGCCCAGGCCGGCTCGGAGAACTCGCCGGGCCGGTTCCGCTTCGACTTCGGTTCGCCGAACGCCGTCCCCGGCACGGTCCTCACCGACGTCGAACAGAAGATCAACGAGATCCTCGCCCGCGAACTCGACGTGCACGCCGAGGTCATGGGCATCGACGAGGCCCGGAAGCAGGGCGCCATCGCCGAGTTCGGCGAGAAGTACGGCGAGCGGGTGCGCGTCGTGACCATCGGCGACTTCTCCAAGGAGCTGTGCGGCGGCACGCACGTCCACAACACGGCCCAGCTGGGTCTGGTGAAGCTGCTCGGTGAGTCGTCCATCGGCTCCGGAGTCCGCCGCGTCGAGGCCCTCGTCGGTGTCGACGCGTACAGCTTCCTCGCCAAGGAGCACACGGTCGTCGCCCAGCTCCAGGAGCTGGTCAAGGGCCGCTCCGAGGAACTGCCGGAGAAGATCGCCGCCATGCTCGGCAAGCTGAAGGATGCCGAGAAGGAGATCGAGAAGTTCCGCGCGGAGAAGGTGCTGGGCGCCGCCGCCGGTCTCGCCGAGGGCGCCAAGGACGTCCGCGGCGTCGCCCTGGTCACGGGCACCGTCCCGGACGGGACGTCCGCCGACGACCTGCGCAAGCTGGTGCTCGACGTCCGCGGTCGGCTGGATCAAATGTCGGGGGCCGGCGACCGCCCGGCCGTCGTCGCCGTGTTCACCACGGCGAACGGGCGTCCGCTGACCGTCATCGCCACCAACGAGGCCGCCCGCGAGCGCGGCCTCAAGGCCGGCGACCTGGTCCGCACCGCCGCCAAGACGCTGGGCGGCGGCGGAGGCGGCAAGCCGGACGTCGCCCAGGGCGGCGGCCAGAACCCGGACGCCATCGGTGACGCCGTGGCGGCCGTCGAGCGCCTCGTCGCCGAGACCGCGTGACCGAGGACAGGCCGCAGATGCGCCGCGGACGCCGGCTCGCGATCGACGTCGGGGACGCCCGGATCGGGGTCGCCTCGTGCGACCCCGACGGGCTCCTCGCCACACCGGTGGAGACCGTGCCGGGACGCGACGTCCCGGCCGCCCACCGGCGGCTGCGCCAACTGGTCGAGGAGTACGAGCCGATCGAGATCGTGGTCGGCCTGCCCCGCTCGCTCAGCGGGCGGGAGGGGCCGGCGGCCAAGAAGATCCGCGGCTTCGCCCGCACGCTCGCCCAGGGCGTCAAGCCGGTGCCGGTCCGCCTCGTCGACGAGAGGATGACCACAGTGACGGCCACTGCGGGCCTGCGCGCTTCAGGCGTGAAGTCCAAAAAGGGCAGGTCCGTCATCGATCAGGCTGCAGCTGTGGTGATCCTTCAGAACGCTCTGGAGTCCGAACGGGCGTCAGGCACTGCCCCGGGTGAGGGCGTCGAACCGATTGTCTGATCGCGATACGGTAACGTTCCGCGCGATGCGGCGGTGTTCGAACAGCCGCCGCACAGAGAAGAGGCGGATGGTTTCGCGCCGTCTCGCGGCCCTAGGGGATCGATGACTGAGTATGGCCGGGGCCCCGGCTCCGAACCGTGGCATCCCGAGGACCCCTACTACGGGGACCGGGGATGGGGAGGACAGCAGCCCGCGACCGGTCACGCTCAGTACAGCGACCAGGCCCAGCAGCAGTACCCGCACCAGGCCCAGCAGCAGGACGCCTACGCACAGGACCCGCACGCACAGGACGCCTACGCACAGGACACGTATGCGCAGGAGCAGTACGGGAACCAGCAGTACGGGAACCAGCAGGGCGAACAACAACAGTACGGCGAGCAGCCGTATCAGGACCCGTACCAGCAGTCCGGTGGGCAGCAGCAGTATCAGGACCCGTACCAGCAGCAGCATTACGACGGCGGCTGGGAGACGGGGCAGCAGCCGCAGATGCCCTACGGCGACGACCCGTCGGCCACGTACGGCGGCCAGCCGGGCGGCTACGCCGGCCAGCAGCAGGCCGACTACTTCGGCACGTCCGAGGCATACCCGCCGCCGAAGCCCCCAGGGCGGCGGCGCCGGGCCGAGCCGGAACCGGCCACCGACTGGGACGCCGAGGCCCAGCAGGAGGAGACCCACCCCTTCTTCACCGGCAACGACGACGCGGACGACGGCCGTGACGACCACGACGAGCAGCCCCGCGATCCTCGAGGGGGCGGCGGAGGCCGTGACCGCCGCGGCAAGGGGAAGACCAAGAAGAAGGGCGGCCGCAACGGCGTGGCCTGCCTGGTCGTCGCCACGGTCCTGCTGGGCGGCCTCGGGGCCGTCGGCTACTACGGGTACACGTTCTTCCAGGACCAGTTCGGGGAGCCCGAGGACTTCCAGGGCACGGGCATCGCCACGACCGTCGAGGTGACGATTCCGAAGGGCGCCACCGGCAGCGAGATCGGCAACATCCTCAAGAAGAACGGCGTGGTCAAGAGTGTCGACGCCTTCGTGGCCGCCCAGATCAAGAACCCCAGGGGCGGCAGCATCCAGGACGGTGTCTACCTCCTGAAGAAGGAGCAGTCGGCCGAGAGCGCGGTCAAGACGATGCTCGACCCGGCCAGCCACAACAACCTGATCATCGCCGAGGGAAAACGCAACGCTGCCGTCTACGAGCTGATCGACAAGCGCCTCGACCTCAAGGCGGGCACCACCGAGAAGGTCGCCGAGGACAAGGCGGACAGCCTCGGCCTGCCCGACTGGGCCAAGAACCACAAGGACGTCAAGGACCCCCTCGAAGGCTTCCTCTTCCCCGCCGCGTACCCGGTCTCCAAGGACGACAAGCCCGAGTCGATCCTGAAGAAGATGGTCGCCCGCGCCAATGCGGAGTACGACGAGGCGGGTCTGGAGTCGAAGGCCGAGGGCCTCGGTCTCGAAGGCCCCTGGGAGCTGCTCACCCTCGCCAGCCTGGTCCAGGTCGAGGGCAAGACGCACGACGACTTCCGCAAGATGTCGGAGGTCGTCTACAACCGTCTCAAGCCCTCCAACACCGAGACCAACCAACTCCTGCAGTTCGACTCGGCCTTCAACTACCTCATGCGACAGAGCGAGATCGACATCTCCGAGGACGAGATCAACAGCAATCAGGACCCGTACAACACGTACACCCAGAAGGGTCTGACGCCGGGGCCCATCAGCAACCCCGGCAACGAGGCACTGACCGCGGCCCTCAACCCGACGGACGACGGCTGGCTGTACTTCGTGGCGACGGACGGCATGAACAAGACCGAGTTCGCGAAGACGCTCGCCGAGCACCAGAAGCTGGTGGACAAGTTCAACGACTCGCGAGGCAACTGATGTCCTCTCCCCGTCACCGTGCCGCGGTTCTCGGCTCGCCCATCGCGCACTCCCTCTCCCCGGTGCTGCACCGCGCCGCCCATGCCGCGCTCGGTCTGAGCGACTGGACCTACGACCGGTTCGAGGTCGACGAGGCGGCGCTGCCCGGGTTCGTCGCCGGGCTGGACGCGTCATGGGCGGGCCTTTCGCTGACCATGCCGCTCAAGCGGGCGATCATCCCGCTGCTCGACGAGATCAGCGACACCGCCGCCTCCGTCGAGGCCGTCAACACGGTGGTGTTCACCGAGGACGGCCGCCGGCTGGGCGACAACACCGACATCCCCGGGATGGTCGCGGCACTGCGGGAGCGCGGCGTCGAGAAGGTCGACTCCGCCGCCGTCCTCGGCGCCGGCGCCACCGCCTCCTCGGCGCTCGCCGCCCTCGCCCGCGTCTGCACCGGCCCCGTCACCGCGTACGTCCGGAGCGAGGCCCGGGCCGCCGAGATGCGCGGCTGGGGCGAGCGTCTCGGGGTCGACGTGCGCACCGCGGACTGGTCGGACGCGGCCCACGCCCTGCGCGCCCCCCTGGTCATCGCCACGACGCCCGCCGGTACGACGGACGCGCTCGCGACGGACGTGCCCACCACCCCGGGCACGCTCTTCGACGTGCTGTACGACCCGTGGCCGACGCCCCTGGCCGCCGCCTGGTCCGGGAACGGCGGCGGGGTCGTCGGTGGGCTCGACCTCCTCGTCCACCAGGCGGTGTTCCAGGTCGAGGAGATGTCGGGCCGCTCGCCGGGACCGCTGCGCGAGATGCGGGCAGCAGGCGAACGCGCGCTCGCTTCTCGATAGGATCTTCCTCTGGTTCCGACGAGCACCGGGGGAGACGCAGTCATGGAAACCGGTCAGCCGCAGGCGTCGATCCTCAAGCGCGTCCTCGGGGCGGGGCGTTCTGCAGCTCCTGCCGGACCGGCTGGAGATCCTGCTCCTTGTCTGCTCGTCGCGGTGATCCTGTTCGGCTGGGTGCAGGCGAACAGAGGGAAGGCCGCCCGGCGCCGTGCCGCCGGGTCCCCTCAGCCCGTTCCCCCGCCGCCGGGCGCCCAGGGGCGGGGCGCCGACCATCCCGGTCCGTACGCCCCGGCCGCCGGTCGGCCCGACGCGCACACGCCGAGCGGGGCCGACTTCCTCGGCGCGTACGCCCTGCGCGGCGCCGGGACGGTGACCGACCGGCGTCCACAGCGCGTCCGCCTACTGGACCGGAGACCGGATGGCGGCCGGGGACGTGGGAGGATCGGATCAGGCGGGCCAGGGCCGCGCACCCGGCCGCGCCGTCGCAGTTCGAGGCGCGAGCATGAGGAGCACCGTTGAGCAGGTTGCGTTGGCTGACCGCGGGCGAGTCGCACGGACCCGCACTGGTGGCGACGCTGGAGGGTCTTCCCGCCGGTGTGCCGATCACCACGGACATGGTGGCGGACCATCTCGCCCGGCGGCGCCTCGGGTACGGGCGCGGCGCCCGGATGAAGTTCGAGCGGGACGAGGTCACCTTCCTCGGCGGTGTGCGCCACGGTCTGACCATGGGCTCCCCGGTGGCCGTCATGGTCGGCAACACCGAGTGGCCGAAGTGGGAGAAGGTCATGGCGGCCGACCCCGTCGACCCCGACGAGCTGGCCCGGCTGGCCCGTAACGCGCCGCTGACCCGGCCCAGGCCCGGCCACGCCGACCTCGCCGGTATGCAGAAGTACGCGCTGGAGGAGGCCCGCCCGATCCTGGAGCGCGCGAGCGCCCGCGAGACCGCCGCACGCGTCGCGCTCGGCGCGGTGGTCCGGTCGTACCTGAAGGAGACGACGGGCATCGAGATCGTCTCCCACGTGGTGGAGCTGGCGGCGGCCAAGGCCCCGTACGGGGTGGTCCCCGTCCCCGCCGACGAGGAACGCCTCGACGCGGACCCGGTGCGCTGCCTCGACGCCGACGCGAGCAAGGCGATGGTCGCCGAGATCGACCAGGCCCACAAGGACGGCGACACGCTCGGCGGCGTGGTCGAGGTCCTGGCGTACAACGTGCCCGTCGGTCTCGGGTCCCACGTCCACTGGGACCGCAGGCTCGACGCGCGCCTCGCGGCCGCGCTGATGGGCATCCAGGCGATCAAGGGCGTCGAGGTGGGCGACGGCTTCGAGCTGGCCCGCGTGCCCGGCTCGAAGGCACACGACGAGATCGTCTCCACCGACGAGGGCATCCGCCGCACCACCGGCCGTTCCGGCGGCACGGAGGGCGGCATGTCCACCGGCGAGCTGCTGCGGGTCCGCGCCGCGATGAAGCCGATCGCGACCGTGCCGCGCGCGCTGAAGACCATCGACGTCGAGACGGGCGAGCCCGCGGCGGCCCACCACCAGCGCTCCGACGTCTGCGCCGTACCCGCCGCGGGCATCGTGGCCGAGGCGATGGTGGCCCTGGTCCTGGCGGACGCGGTCGCCGAGAAGTTCGGCGGCGACAGCGTCACCGAGACGCGCCGCAACGTCCGCGCGTACCTCGACAACCTCCACATCCGGTGAGCGGCCCGCAGATCGTCCTGGTCGGGCCGATGGGCTCGGGCAAGTCCACGGTCGGCGAGCTGCTCGCCGACCGGCTGGGCGTGGCCTTCCGGGACACCGACGCGGACATCGTCGCCGCCGAGGGGCGCGAGATCTCCGACATCTTCGTCGAGGACGGCGAGGACCGCTTCCGCACCCTCGAACGCGCGGCCGTGCGGACGGCCGTCGCCGATCACACGGGCGTCCTCGCTCTCGGCGGCGGCGCGATCCTCGACGACGGGACGCGCGAGCTGCTCGCCGGCCTGCCCGTCGTGTACCTCTCGATGGACGTGGACGAGGCGGTGAAGCGCGTGGGCCTCAACACCGCGAGGCCGCTGCTCGCCGTCAATCCGCGCCGTCAGTGGCGCGAGCTGATGGAAGCCCGCCGCCACCTCTACACCGAAGTGGCCCGCGTGGTCGTGGCAACCGACGACCGCACCCCCGAAGAGGTCGCGCAGGCGGTCCTCGACGCACTGGAGCTGAAGGACGCATGACTGATCAGGCAATGACCCGTATCCAGGTCGGCGGCACGGCCGGCTCCGACCCGTACGAGGTGCTGGTCGGGCGGCAGCTGCTCGGCGAGCTGCCGGGCCTGATCGGGACGCGGGCCCGGCGGGTGGCGGTCATCCACCCGGAGGCGCTCGCGGAGACCGGTGAGGCGCTGCGTGCCGACATCGCCGACCAGGGGTACGAGGCCGTCGCGATCCAGGTGCCGAACGCGGAGGAGGCCAAGACGGCCGAGGTCGCCGCCTACTGCTGGAAGGCCCTCGGCCAGACCGGCTTCACCCGCACCGACGTCATCGTCGGCGTCGGCGGCGGCGCGACCACCGACCTCGCCGGCTTCGTCGCGGCTACCTGGCTGCGCGGTGTGCGCTGGATCGCCGTGCCCACCACCGTGCTCGCCATGGTCGACGCGGCGGTCGGCGGCAAGACCGGCATCAACACCGCGGAGGGCAAGAACCTCGTCGGCGCGTTCCACCCGCCGGCCGGTGTGCTCTGCGACCTGGCGGCGCTGGACTCGCTGCCGGTCAACGACTACGTCAGCGGCATGGCGGAGATCATCAAGGCCGGCTTCATCGCCGACCCGGTCATCCTCGACCTCGTCGAGGCCGACCCGCAGGGTGCCCGGACGCCCGCGGGGCCGCACACCGCCGAGCTGATCGTGCGCTCCATCCAGGTCAAGGCCGACGTCGTCTCCAGCGACCTCAAGGAGGCCGGACTCCGCGAGATCCTCAATTACGGGCACACCCTCGCGCACGCCATCGAGAAGAACGAGCGCTACAAGTGGCGGCACGGCGCCGCCGTCTCCGTGGGCATGGTCTTCGCCGCCGAACTCGGCCGCCTGGCGGGGCGGTTGGACGACGCCACCGCCGACCGGCACCGCAGCGTCCTCGAATCCGTGGGCCTGCCGCTCACCTACCGCGGCGACCAGTGGCCCGAACTGCTGGAGACCATGAAGGTCGACAAGAAGTCCCGCGGCAACCTGCTGCGCTTCATCGTCCTCGACGGCCTCGGCAAGCCCACCGTCCTGGAAGGCCCCGACCCCGCGGTCCTGCTCGCCGCGTACGGGGAGGTCTCCGCGTGAGCCGCCGGGTCCTGGTGCTCAACGGGCCGAACCTCGGCCGCCTCGGCTCCCGCGAGCCCGACGTCTACGGAGCGACCTCCTACGCCGGTCTGGTCGGCACCTGCCAGGCCCTCGGCAAGGAGCTCGGCTTCGACGTGGAGGTACGGGAGACGAACGACGAGGGCGAGATGATCCGCTGGCTGCACGAGGCGGCGGACGGTTCCGTCCCGGTCGTGCTCAACCCGGGTGCCTTCACGCACTATTCGTACGGGATGCGTGACGCCGCCGCCCAGCGTACGGCCCCGCTCATCGAGGTCCACATCTCCAACCCGTACACCCGCGAGACATTCCGCCACACGTCGGTCGTCGCGGCGGTGGCCAGCGGCACGGTGGCGGGCTTCGGCATCGGCTCCTACCGGCTCGCGCTGCGCGCGCTGGCGGAGGAACTCGGCGGCTGACGGGGCGCCCCCTCGCCTCGGCGCCTCAGCGGGCACTTCGCGCCGTTCCGGGCCGTTGACGTTACGGCGGCCGGGCCGGCGGCACGTCCGAGCGGCACCAGGCGGGTACCGTTCGGTAGCACGACGGCCGACGGCCGTTCGATCAAGCGTCAGTCGCACGAGACGGAGTGGCACCGGATGCAGCACGCAGTGGGGGCTCCGCTGCCGCCGCCCCACGGACCGGGGCAGGGACCGGCCGGATGGATACACAGCGCACAGCACCCGGGCCCCGGTCCGGGCCTGCCCGCAGGGCCGCCTCCGCCGCCCCCCGCGCCGCCCGGTGCCCCCGTGGGGCCGCCCGCACCCGGCTGGGCCGGGCCGCCGCAGCCCTCCCGTGAGGCGACCGGCCACGTCCAGCTCCCGCCAGGCGGACCCGTCCCCATACCCGCGCCGCCCCCGGCGGACAGCGGCACCGGCGCGGCCATGCTCGCCGTGCTGCTCATCGGCCCGGCCGGAGCGGGCAAGACCACGGTGGCGCGCCACTGGGCCAGCAACCGCCGGGTGCCCACGGCGCACATCAGCCTCGACGACGTACGGGAATGGGTCTGCTCCGGTTTCGCCGACCCCCAGTCGGGCTGGAACGACAACTCCGAGGCCCAGTACCGCCTCGCCCGCCGCACCTGCGGCTTCGCCGCGCGCAACTTCCTGGCGAACGGCATCTCCTGCATCCTCGACGATGCGGTCTTCCCCGACCGCCCCGTCGTCGGCCTCGGCGGCTGGAAGCGCCACGTCGGTCCCGGCCTGCTGCCGGTCGTCCTCCTGCCCGGCCTCGAGATCGTCCTCGAACGCAACGCGGAGCGCAGCGGCAACCGTCGCCTGTCCGACGAGGAGGTCGCCGGCATCCACGGGCGGATGGCCGGGTGGTACGGGTCGGGCCTGCCGATCATCGACAACTCGAAGTACGACGTGGAGACGACGGCGCGGGTGCTGGACGACGTCCTGGCCCGGGCGATCGCGAGCCCGCCGAGCTGGTAGGGGACCGTGCGGGGGGCGTCCGCTGCGCGGGCTTGCCCCCTCCCCGCCCCTTCCCCGTAACCGGGGCAGGCCCCGGACCCCGTGCGGCCTTCGGCCGTGCCCTCAAACGCCGGGCGGGCTGCATACGCAGCCCCGCTGGGGGCACCTCCCACGGCCGCCGGGCCGTAGGGGGAGATTGAGGCGCGGGGGTCCGGGGGCGGAGCACCCGGTTCGGGAAGGGCCGGGAAGGGCCGGGGAGGGGAACAGCCCGCCGCAGGCGCCCCGCCCCGCCCACGGCGACCTCGCGACCGCGACCCGCCGCCGACCCCACGTGGCGGACCCGCTCGGCCGTGTCACCGAGCCCCGGGCCCCCCGCACTCGTACGCTCGGAGAATGTCTGAGGTGTATGGGGTCCGTCGCGGCCGACTGCGGGACCGCTGTACCGCGACCGGCAGCGCGGCGGCCCTGATCTCCCGGCCCGCCAACGTCCGCTATCTCGCGGGAGGCGCCCCGCCCGGCGCCGTGCTGCTCCTCGGGCCCGGCGACGACGTGCTGCTCTGTCCGCGCACGCCCGCCGCCGGCGCCCCGGGCGCCCCCGCCGACGGCCGGCCGGACGACGGACTGCGGCTCGTCGCACTGCCGACGTCCGCAGGCGACGCCGCGGTCGCGGCCGCGGAGCTGGCCCGTACGGACGGCGTGGAGTCGCTCGCGGTCGAGGAGCACCATCTGACGGTCACCAGACATCGCGCGCTGCGCTCCGTCGCGCCCCGGCTGCGCCTCGCCGATCTCGGGCTCGCGGTCGAGCAGCAGCGGATCGTCAAGGACGAGGACGAGATCGCCTGTCTGCGCATCGCCGCCGAGATCACCGACCAGGCCCTCGGCGAACTGCTCGAATCCATCCTCGTGGGCCGTACCGAGCGGCATCTGGCCCTCGAGCTGGAGCGTCGGCTCGTCGACCACGGTGCCGACGGCCCCGCGTTCGCGACCTCCGTCGCCACCGGACCGAACTCGGGCCGGGTGGGCCACCGGCCGGGCGACCGGCGGGTCGAGGAGGGAGATTTCCTCTCCGTGTGTCTCGGCGCGAACTACCGCGGCTACCGCTGCGAGATCGGCCGTACCTTCGTGATCGGCACCTCCCCGGCGGGCTGGCAGATCGAGCTCTACGATCTCGTCTTCGCCGCTCAGCGGGCCGGTCGGGAGGCCCTGCTGCCCGGGACCGCGTACCGGGAGGTCGACCACGCGGCACGGCAGATCCTGGACGCCGCGGGCCACGGGGAGGACCTCACCTCGCGTACGGGCCACGGTGTCGGGCTCGAAATCGACGAGGACCCGCAGCTCGCCCCTGCGGCCATGGGTAAACTGGACGCTTGTGTGCCGGTCACCGTCGAACCGGGGGTCCACCTCCCGGGGCGGGGCGGGGTCCGGATCGATGACACGCTCGTCGTACGCCAGGAGGCGGACGGCGGACCCGAGCTACTCACCATCACGACCAAGGAGCTGCTCGCGCTGTAGCCGAGCTGCGGTGCGAAAGCCTTGGTCGTCCACCCAGCGTCAGTCCAGGAGATTCCGCAACCGTGGCTTCCACGAACGACCTCAAGAACGGCATGGTGCTCAAGCTCGACGGAGGCCAGCTCTGGTCCGTCGTCGAGTTCCAGCACGTCAAGCCCGGCAAGGGCCCGGCCTTCGTGCGCACCAAGCTCAAGAACGTGCTCTCCGGCAAGGTCGTCGACAAGACCTTCAACGCCGGCGTGAAGGTCGAGACGGCCACCGTCGACCGGCGCGACATGCAGTTCTCGTACATGGACGGCGAGTACTTCGTCTTCATGGACATGCAGACGTACGACCAGTTGATGATCGACCGCAAGCAGGTCGGTGACACCGCGAACTTCCTCATCGAGGGCTTCACGGCCAGCGTCGCGCAGCACGAGGGCGAGGTGCTCTACGTGGAGCTGCCGGCCGCCGTCGAGCTCACCATCCAGCACACCGACCCCGGTGTGCAGGGCGACCGCTCCACCGGCGGCTCCAAGCCGGCCACCCTGGAGACCGGCTACGAGATCCAGGTCCCGCTCTTCATCACGACGGGCGAGAAGATCAAGGTCGACACCCGTTCCGGCGACTACCTCGGCCGGGTGAACAGCTAACCGTGGCTGCCCGTAACAAGGCCCGCAAGCGTGCCTTCCAGATCCTCTTCGAGGCCGACCAGCGCGGGGCGTCCGTGCAGAGCGTCCTCGCGGACTGGGTCCGGCACGCCCGTACCGACGAGCGGCAGCCGCCGGTCGCCGAGTACACGATGGACCTCGTCGAGGGGTACGCGCAGTACGCGGACCGCATCGACGAACTCATCGCCACCTACGCCGTCGGCTGGACGATCGACCGCATGCCGGTCGTCGACCGGAACATCCTCCGGCTGGGGGCCTACGAGCTGGTCTGGAAGGACGAGACCCCGGACGCGGTGGTGATCGACGAGGCGGTGCAGCTCGCCAAGGAGTTCTCCACGGACGAGTCCCCGGCATTCGTGAACGGCCTGCTCGGCCGTTTCAAGGACCTCAAGCCGAGCCTGCGCCGCGACTGACGCGGCGGCGCCCCGGTTCCCCGGGCCCGGTGGGGGAAGACGTGCCGTCTTCCCCCACCGGGCCCGGCGCGTTTGCCGCGCTCTGCGCAGGGCGGCACCGGCCGATGCCGCCCTGCGGTGGGACGACGGAGGGCGGGACCGGTCCGGACCGGTCCCGCCCTCCGCGGCGTGACGTTTTTTCAGTTCAGGTGCAGGCTCGTGCGTCAGCTCTCGTCGTGCGCCACCGCGCGGCGGGCGTCCGCGTCCAGCACGCCCCAGCTGATGAGCTGTTCGGTCAGGACCGACGGCGACTGGTCGTAGATCACCGCGAGCGTACGCAGGTCGTCCTGGCGGATCGACAGCACCTTGCCGTTGTAGTCACCGCGCTGCGACTGGATCGTCGCCGCGTACCGCTGGAGCGGGCCCGCCTTCTCCTGGGGGACGTGCGCCAGGCGCTCCAGGTCCAGGACGAGCTTCGGCGGCGGCTCGGCGGCCCCGCCCGGCGTCGTGCCCGGGAGCAGCTCCTGGACCGGAACGCCGTAGAAGTCCGCCAGCTCGGCGAGGCGCTGCACGGTCACGGCGCGGTCGCCGCGCTCGTACGAGCCGACCACCACGGCCTTCCAGCGGCCCTGGGACTTCTCTTCCACGCCATGGAGGGACAGTCCCTGCTGGGTGCGGATGGCGCGGAGCTTGGCCCCGAGCTGTTTTGCGTATTCGCTGGACATATAGCTCCCCGGACGCTGTGACAACGTGCGGCTCCGCCGCGCGACTGGTAACTCACTGTGAGGTTACGCAGCGTGACTTGGATGAGTCAAGCCGAATGGTCCGGACCGGTTTCGGCCGGCGGCCGGCCGGCCCGGATCAGTACACCCATCAAGCCCTGGTAACGTGGACTGCGCAATTCCGACGTCCTTTAAGGTCCGTCCCGTGAGGCGGAGAAGGAGGTCCTTTTTCATGGACGCTTCCAGCAGTTCCGATGCCGCCCGGCCCGTTCTCGAGGGCCCCGACATCGCGCGGGTACTGACCCGTATCGCCCACGAGATCGTCGAGCGCGCCAAGGGCGCGGACGACGTGGTACTCCTCGGCATCCCCACCCGCGGTGTCTGCCTGGCCCGCCGACTGGCCGAAAAGCTTCAGAGCATCACCGGCCGGAAGATCCCGGTCGGCTCGCTCGACATCACCATGTACCGGGACGACCTGCGGCTCAAGCCCGCGCGTGCCCTCGAGCGCACCGAGATCCCCGGCGACGGCATCGACGGCCGTCTCGTCGTCCTCGTCGACGACGTCCTCTTCTCCGGCCGCACCATCCGGGCGGCCCTCGACGCCCTCGGCGACCTCGGCCGCCCCCGGGCTGTGCAGCTCGCCGTCCTGGTCGACCGCGGCCACCGCGAGCTGCCCATCCGCGCCGACTACGTCGGCAAGAACCTTCCCACGTCGCTGCGCGAGACGGTCAAGGTCCTGCTCGACGAGGAGGACGGCCGCGACGCCGTGCTGCTCGGCGAACGGCAGGCCGCTCCGGCCGGCGAGCGGTAGCGGCCCCGTACGGCCCACCCCTTCGTACGGCGTGCCCTTCCGTGCGCCCGCATGCCTCGAAAACCTCCACAGACCTGGAGAAATCCCCCGATGATGCGCCACCTCATCTCGGCCGCCGATCTCACGCGCGACGAAGCCGTCCTCATCCTCGACACCGCGGAGGAAATGGCCCGGGTCGCCGACCGGCCGATCAAGAAGCTGCCGGCCCTGCGCGGTCGTACCGTCTGCAACCTCTTCTTCGAGGACTCCACGCGGACCCGCATCTCCTTCGAAGCGGCGGAGAAGCGGCTCTCCGCGGACGTCATCAACTTCGCGGCCAAGGGCTCGAGCGTCTCCAAGGGCGAGTCCCTGAAGGACACCGCGCAGACGCTGGCGGCGATGGGCGTCGACGCCGTCGTCATCCGGCACGGCGCGTCCGGCGCCCCCTACCGCCTCGCCAACTCCGGATGGATCGACGCCCCCGTCGTCAACGCCGGCGACGGTACCCACCAGCACCCCACGCAGGCCCTGCTCGACGCGTTCACCATGCGCCGCCGCCTCGTCGGCAGGGACGCCGGCCTCGGCCACGACCTGGCCGACCGGCGCATCACGATCGTCGGCGACATCCTGCACAGCCGGGTCGCCCGCTCCAACGTCGACCTGCTGCACACTCTCGGCGCCGAGGTCACCCTCGTCGCCCCGCCGACCCTGGTGCCGGTCGGCGTGGAGACCTGGCCCTGCGAGGTCTCGTACGACCTGGACTCCACCCTGACCAAGTCCGACGCCGTGATGATGCTCCGCGTCCAGCGCGAGCGAATGAACGCCGCCTTCTTCCCGACCGAGCGCGAGTACTCGCGGCGCTACGGACTGGACGGCGAGCGGATGGCGAAGATGCCGGAGCACGCGATCGTGATGCACCCCGGCCCGATGGTCCGCGGCATGGAGATCACCGCAGAGGTCGCCGACTCCGACCGCTGCACGGTCGTCGAGCAGGTCGCCAACGGTGTCTCCATCCGCATGGCCGTGCTGTACCTGCTGCTGGGTGGGAACGAGTCCGATGTCCCCGCCACCACCCGCCCGTCCGTCTCCCACCCCCACCCTTCCAACGAGCGCTCCGCGCACACCATCGCTGCGGCCGAGGAGAAGTAAGACCATGAGCAAGATCCTGATCCGCGGTGCGAAGGTACTCGGTGGAGACCCCCAGGACGTTCTGATCGACGGCGGGACGATCGCACAGACCGGTACCGGGCTGTCGGGCGAGGGCGCCCGGGTGATCGAGGCGGAAGGGCAGATCCTGCTGCCGGGCCTCGTCGACCTGCACACCCATCTGCGCGAGCCCGGCCGCGAGGACTCGGAGACCGTCCTCACCGGTACCCGCGCCGCCGCGAGCGGCGGCTACACGGCCGTGTTCGCCATGGCCAACACGTTTCCCGTCGCCGACACCGCCGGTGTCGTCGAGCAGGTCTACCGGCTCGGCAAGGAGTCCGGCTACTGCGACGTGCAGCCCATCGGCGCCGTCACGGTGGGCCTCGAGGGCAAGAAGCTCGCCGAGCTCGGCGCCATGCACGAGTCCGCGGCCGGGGTCACCGTCTTCTCCGACGACGGCAAGTGCGTCGACGACGCAGTGATGATGCGCCGGGCACTGGAGTACGTGAAGGCGTTCGGCGGCGTCGTCGCCCAGCACGCACAGGAGCCGCGCCTCACGGAGGGCGCCCAGATGAACGAGGGCATCGTCTCCGCCGAGCTGGGACTCGGCGGCTGGCCCGCCGTCGCCGAGGAGTCGATCATCGCCCGCGACGTGCTGCTCGCCGAGCACGTCGGCTCCCGTGTCCACATCTGCCACCTCTCCACCGCCGGGTCCGTCGAGATCGTCCGATGGGCCAAGTCCCGCGGCATCGACGTCACCGCCGAGGTCACCCCGCACCACCTGCTGCTGACCGACGAGCTGGTCCGCTCCTACAACCCGGTCTACAAGGTCAACCCGCCGCTGCGCACCGAGCGGGACGTCATGGCGCTGCGTGAGGCCCTCGCCGACGGCACCATCGACATCGTCGCCACCGACCATGCCCCGCACCCGCACGAGGACAAGGACTGCGAGTGGGCGGCGGCCGCCATGGGCATGGTCGGTCTGGAGACCGCCCTCTCCGTCGTCCAGCAGACGATGGTGGAGACGGGACTGCTCGACTGGGCGGGCGTCGCCGACCGGATGTCGTTCAAGCCCGCGCGGATCGGACAGGCCAAGGGACACGGCCGGCCCGTCTCGGCTGGTGAGCCCGCCAACCTCACTCTGGTCGATCCGGCATACCGTGGTGCGGTGGACCCCGCGGGCTTCGCCTCCCGCAGCCGCAACACCCCCTACGAGGGCCGCGAGCTGCCGGGGCGCGTCACCCATACCTTCCTGCGGGGCCGGGCGACGCTCGTGGACGGGAAGCTGGCGTGACACCTGTACTGATCACCATGGCCATGGAAAAGAAGTCGGCGGAGGTGACCGACTGGGCCGCCCGCATCGGCTGGGTCGTCGGCCTGCTGCTCTTCGTCGTGTTCGTCTACTGGCTGATGCGCCAGGGCTGGAAGTGGCGCGGCAGCCTCCAGTCGGACCTGCCGGAGCTGCCCACCGCGCCCGCCGAGCCCGGCGAGGCGAAACTGACGATGACCGGTCGCTACCACGGCTCCACCACCGCCGGGCAGTGGCTCGACCGGATCGTCGCCCACGGGCTCGGCACCCGCAGCCGCGCCGAGCTCACCCTCACGGAACAGGGCCTGGTCGTGGAGCGCCCCGGTGCGCAGGACTTCTTCGTACCGGCGGCGGCGCTGCGCGAGGCCCGGCTCGACAAGGGCATCGCGGGCAAGGTCCTCGCCGAGGGCGGTCTGCTGATCGTCACCTGGGCGCACGGCGGCAAGCTGATCGACTCCGGCTTCCGCTCCGACCACGCGGCTGAACAGAGCACATGGGTCGAGAGTCTGACCAACATGATCAACACGACGGAAGGCGCCGCACGATGACGATCTCCAAGCCGGGGAACGCCTCGAAGAGGAAGGAGGTGTCTCCCGCCGTGCTCGTCCTGGAGGACGGCCGCACCTTCCGCGGCCGTGCCTACGGGGCCGTGGGGGAGACCTTCGGCGAGGCGGTGTTCAACACCGGCATGACCGGCTACCAGGAGACCCTCACCGACCCCTCGTACCACCGCCAGGTGGTCGTGATGACCGCGCCGCACGTCGGCAACACGGGCGTCAACGACGAGGACGACGAGTCGAAGAAGATCTGGGTCGCCGGCTACGTCGTACGCGACCCCGCCCGTATCCCCTCGAACTGGCGCTCGCGCCGCACCCTCGACGACGAACTGACGTCCCAGGGCGTCGTCGGCATCAGCGGCATCGACACCCGAGCCCTCACCCGCCATCTGCGTGAGCGGGGCGCGATGCGCGTCGGTATCTTCTCCGGCGAGGCGCTGGCCGACGACGCGACGCTGCTCGCCCGCGTCCAGCAGGCCCCCGAGATGAAGGGCGCAGACCTCTCCGCCGAGGTCGCCACCACCGAGGCGTACGTCGTCCCGGCCATCGGGAGCAAGAAGTTCACCGTCGCCGCCCTCGACCTCGGCATCAAGGGCATGACCCCGCACCGGATGGCGGAGCGCGGCATAGAGGTCCACGTCCTGCCCGCCACCGCGACCGCCGACGACGTCTACGCCGTGAACCCGGACGGCGTCTTCCTCTCGAACGGCCCTGGCGACCCGGCCACCGCCGACCTGACCGTCATCAAGTCGGTCCTGGAGCGCAGGACGCCGCTGTTCGGCATCTGCTTCGGCAACCAGCTGCTCGGCCGCGCCCTCGGCTTCGGTACGTACAAGCTGAAGTACGGTCACCGCGGTATCAACCAGCCCGTGCAGGACCGCACCACCGGCAAGGTCGAGGTCACCGCGCACAACCACGGATTCGCCGTCGAGGCCCCCCTCGACAAGGTGTCCGACACCCCCTACGGCCGCGCCGAGGTCTCCCACGTCTGCCTCAACGACAACGTGGTGGAGGGCCTGCGGCTGCTCGACAGGCCGGCCTTCAGCGTCCAGTACCACCCCGAGGCGGCCGCGGGCCCGCACGACGCCGCGTACCTCTTCGACCGCTTTGTATCCCTGATGGAGGCCGAGCGTGCCTAAGCGCACCGATATCCAGTCCGTCCTGGTCATCGGCTCCGGCCCGATCGTCATCGGCCAGGCCGCCGAGTTCGACTACTCCGGCACCCAGGCATGCCGCGTCCTCAAGGCAGAGGGCCTGCGGGTCATCCTGGTCAACTCCAACCCGGCGACGATCATGACCGACCCGGAGATCGCCGACGCCACGTACGTCGAGCCGATCACCCCCGAGTTCGTCGAGAAGATCATCGCCAAGGAGCGCCCCGACGCGCTGCTGCCGACCCTCGGCGGCCAGACCGCCCTCAACACCGCCATCTCCATGCACGAGCAGGGTGTGCTGGAGAAGTACGGTGTCGAGCTGATCGGCGCCAACGTCGAGGCCATCAACAAGGGCGAGGACCGCGACCTGTTCAAGGACGTGGTGGAGGCCGTCCGCGAGAAGATCGGGCACGGCGAGTCCGCCCGTTCGGTCATCTGCCACTCCATGGACGACGTCCTCAAGGGCGTCGACACGCTCGGCGGATACCCCGTCGTCGTCCGCCCCTCCTTCACCATGGGCGGCGCCGGCTCCGGCTTCGCCCACGACGAGGACGAGCTGCGCCGCATCGCCGGCCAGGGCCTGACCCTCTCGCCGACCACCGAGGTGCTCCTGGAGGAGTCCATCCTCGGCTGGAAGGAGTACGAGCTGGAGCTGATGCGCGACAAGCACGACAACGTCGTGGTCGTCTGCTCCATCGAGAACTTCGACCCGATGGGCGTCCACACCGGCGACTCGATCACCGTCGCCCCGGCGATGACCCTCACCGACCGCGAGTACCAGCGGCTGCGCGACATCGGCATCGCGATCATCCGCGAGGTCGGCGTCGACACCGGCGGCTGCAACATCCAGTTCGCGGTCGACCCCGAGGACGGCCGGATCATCGTCATCGAGATGAACCCGCGCGTCTCCCGGTCCTCGGCCCTCGCGTCGAAGGCCACCGGCTTCCCGATCGCCAAGATCGCCGCGAAGCTCGCCGTCGGCTACACCCTGGACGAGATCCCGAACGACATCACCGAGAAGACCCCGGCGTCCTTCGAGCCGACGCTCGACTACGTCGTCGTGAAGGCCCCGCGGTTCGCGTTCGAGAAGTTCCCGTCCGCCGACGCCACCCTCACCACCACCATGAAGTCGGTCGGCGAGGCCATGGCCATCGGCCGCAACTTCACCGAGGCGCTGCAGAAGGCCCTGCGCTCCCTGGAGAAGAAGGGCAGCCAGTTCTCCTTCACCGGCGAGCCGGGCGACAAGGACGAACTGCTGCGGGAGGCCGTGCGGCCCACCGACGGCCGGATCAACACGGTCATGCAGGCGATCCGCGCGGGCGCGACCCCCGAGGAGGTCTTCGAGGCCACCAGGATCGACCCCTGGTTCGTCGACCAGATGTTCCTGATCAAGGAGCACGCGGACGAACTCGCCGCCGTCGAGAAGCTCCACCCCCAGGTGCTCGCCGATGCCAAGCGCCACGGCTTCTCCGACGCCCAGATCGCCGAGATCCGCGGGCTGCGCGAGGACGTCGTCCGCGAGGTCCGGCACGCGCTCGGCATCCGCCCGGTCTACAAGACGGTCGACACCTGCGCCGCCGAGTTCGCGGCCCGCACCCCGTACTTCTACTCGTCCTACGACGAGGAGTCGGAGGTCGCGCCGCGCTCCAAGCCCGCCGTGATCATCCTCGGCTCCGGCCCGAACCGCATCGGCCAGGGCATCGAGTTCGACTACTCCTGCGTCCACGCCTCCTTCGCGCTGCGCGACGCCGGATACGAGACCGTGATGGTCAACTGCAACCCGGAGACCGTCTCCACCGACTACGACACCTCCGACCGCCTGTACTTCGAGCCGCTGACGCTCGAGGACGTGCTGGAGATCGTGCACGCCGAGTCGCTGGCCGGCCCGATCGCCGGTGTCGTCGTCCAGCTCGGCGGGCAGACCCCGCTGGGCCTGGCCCAGGCGCTCAAGGACAACGGCGTCCCGGTCGTCGGCACCCCGCCGGAGGCCATCCACGCCGCCGAGGACCGCGGCGCCTTCGGCCAGGTCCTCGCCGAGGCGGGGCTGCCCGCGCCGAAGCACGGCACGGCCACCACCTTCGCCGGCGCCAAGGCCATCGCCGACGAGATCGGCTACCCGGTCCTGGTCCGCCCGTCGTACGTGCTCGGCGGCCGCGGCATGGAGATCGTCTACGACGAGGCGCGCCTCGAGGCGTACATCGCCGAGTCGACCGAGATCTCCCCGACCCGCCCCGTCCTCGTGGACCGCTTCCTCGACGACGCCATCGAGATCGACGTCGACGCGCTCTACGACGGCCACGAGCTCTACCTCGGCGGCGTCATGGAGCACATCGAGGAGGCCGGCATCCACTCCGGCGACTCCGCCTGCGCGCTGCCTCCGATCACGCTCGGCGGCTTCGACATCAAGCGCCTGCGCATCTCCACCGAGGCCATCGCCAAGGGCGTCGGCGTCCGGGGACTGATCAACATCCAGTTCGCGATGGCCGGCGACATCCTCTACGTGCTCGAGGCCAACCCGCGCGCCTCCCGCACCGTTCCCTTCACCTCGAAGGCGACCGCGGTGCCGCTGGCGAAGGCCGCCGCGCGCATCTCGCTCGGCGCCACCATCGCCGAGCTGCGCGAGGAGGGCCTGCTGCCGAAGAACGGCGACGGGGGCACTCTGCCGCTCGACGCGCCGATCTCCGTCAAGGAGGCCGTCATGCCGTGGTCGCGCTTCCGCGACGTCCACGGCCGCGGTGTGGACACCGTGCTCGGCCCGGAGATGCGCTCCACCGGCGAGGTCATGGGCATCGACTCGGTCTTCGGCACGGCGTACGCCAAGTCGCAGGCCGGCGCGTACGGCCCGCTGCCGACCGGCGGTCGCGCGTTCGTCTCCGTCGCCAACCGCGACAAGCGCTCGATGATCTTCCCGGCCCGCGAACTGGTCGCCCACGGCTTCGAACTGATGGCCACCTCCGGTACCGCCGAGGTCCTCAAGCGCAACGGCATCAACGCCACCATCGTGCGCAAGCAGTCGGAGGGCGAGGGCCCGGACGGCGAGAAGACCATCGTCCAGCTGATCCACGACGGCGAGGTCGACCTCATCGTCAACACGCCCTACGGCACCGGCGGCCGTCTCGACGGCTACGACATCCGCACCGCGGCCGTCGCCCGCGGCGTCCCGTGCCTGACGACGGTCCAGGCGCTCGCCGCCGCCGTCCAGGGCATCGACGCACTGAACCGCGGAGACGTCGGCGTCCGTTCACTGCAGGAACACGCGGAACACCTGACCGCGGCCCGCGACTAGCAACGACGAGGGGGACACCGGAAACGGTGTCCCCCTCCTCATGAGGACACCACTTCCCATGTACAAGCTCTTCTTCAACCTCGTCTTCAAGCGGATGGACCCGGAGCAGGCGCACCACCTCGCCTTCCGCTGGATCCGGCTCGCGGTCCGCGTCCCCGTGCTGCGCACCTTCGTCGCCGCCGCACTCGCCCCCCGGTACAAGGAACTGCGCACCGAGGCGCTCGGCCTGCGGATGCACGGCCCGTTCGGGCTCGCCGCCGGCTTCGACAAGAACGCCGTCGCCGTCGACGGCATGTCGATGCTCGGCTTCGACCACGTCGAGATCGGCACGGTCACCGCGCAACCCCAGCCCGGCAACCCCAAGAAGCGCCTCTTCCGGCTCGTCCCCGACCGTGCGCTGATCAACCGGATGGGATTCAACAACGACGGCTCGGCCGCCGTCGCCGAACGGCTCGCGGCCCGCCGTGAGATCTTCCGTACCGTCGTCGGCGTCAACATCGGCAAGACCAAGGTCGTCCCCGAGGAGGAAGCGGTCGGCGACTACGTCACCTCCACCGAGCGCCTGGCCGCCCACGCCGACTACCTCGTCGTCAACGTCTCATCGCCCAACACGCCCGGTCTGCGCGACCTCCAGGCCACCGAGTCGCTGCGCCCGCTGCTGACCGCCGTGCGCGAGGCCGCCGACCGCACGGTCACCGGCCGGCGCGTCCCGCTCCTCGTCAAGATCGCGCCCGACCTCGCGGACGAGGACGTCGACGCCGTCGCCGACCTCGCCCTGGAGCTCGGCCTCGACGGCATCATCGCCACCAACACCACCATCGCCCGCGAGGGCCTGAAGTCACCGGCACACCTGACGAGCGAGACCGGCGGCCTGTCCGGCGCGCCCGTCAAGGAGCGCTCCCTGGAGGTCCTGCGCCGCCTCTACGCCCGTGTCGGCGACCGGATCACCCTCGTCGGCGTCGGCGGCGTCGAGAACGCGGAGGACGCCTGGCAGCGCATCCTCGCCGGCGCCACCCTCGTCCAGGGCTACAGCGCCTTCATCTACGAGGGCCCCTGCTACGCCCGCGCCATCCACAAGGGTCTGGCCGCGCGCCTCGCGGCGAGCCCGTACGCCACCCTCGCCGAGGCCGTCGGCGCCGAGACGCGAAAGGCCACCCGCGCATGACCGTCACTGAGACCTTCGGCGCTCGGCTGCGCCACGCCATGGACACCCGTGGCCCGCTGTGCGTCGGCATCGACCCGCACGCCTCGCTGCTCACGGCGTGGGGCCTGAACGACGACGTGGCCGGCCTGGAGCGCTTCACCCGTACGACCGTGGAGGCGCTGGCCGACCGGGTCGCCGTGCTCAAGCCGCAGTCCGCGTTCTTCGAGCGCTTCGGCTCGCGCGGCATCGCCGTGCTGGAGAAGGCCGTGTCGGAGGCACGGGCGGCCGGTGCGCTGGTGCTGATGGACGCCAAGCGGGGCGACATCGGCTCGACCATGGGCGCGTACGCACAGACGTACCTGCACAAGGACTCCCCGCTCTTCTCCGACGCGGTCACCGTCTCCCCGTACCTGGGCTTCGGCTCCCTGCGGCCCGCGCTGGACCAGGCCGTGCTGAGCGGCTGCGGTGTCTTCGTCCTGGCCCTCACCTCCAACCCGGAGGGCGCGGAGGTCCAGCGCTCCACCGCGGCAGGCGGCAGGTCGCTGGCCCAGGTGATGCTCGACCACATGGCCGCCGAGAACGCCGGTGCGCAGCCCCTCGGCTCGGTCGGCGCGGTCGTGGGCGCGACGCTCGGCGACGCCGGTGCGGACCTCGCCATCAACGGGCCGCTGCTCGCCCCCGGCATCGGTGCGCAGGGTGCGACGCCGGCCGACCTCCCGCGGGTCTTCGGCGCGGCGGTGCGCAACGTGGTGCCGAGCGTGAGCCGTGGCGTCCTGAAGCAGGGACCGGACGCGGCCGGGCTGCGATCGGCGGCGGACCGGTTCGCCGCCGAGGTCCGCGCGGCCGTCGGGGACGCCTAGCAGCGGCAGAGGGGGCTGCGGGAGGGGCGCGGGACCGGTGGCGGACCGGCCGTGAAGCGGCGCCGGCGTCCTGCCGGAGACTGCTTTGACTTTTTCTTCACGCAAAACCCGGTTATTTTGCCTGAAATGTCCCGATCGGTCGATGCTGACCAGGACTTTTCGTCTGTTCTCGCTGACTGGAGCGGTCATGGCCGCTAGTCTCCGTCGAAGAGAGAACGTGCAGGGCGGACGCACTGCGTTGCACGTTGCTCGCCCTGGTGTGGGGCAACTAGGTTCCTCACTGGTCCGTATCCGACAGTTCGACATCCGAGGTGACGTAGGCGTGGCTCTTCCGCCCCTTACCCCTGAACAGCGCGCAGCCGCGCTCGAAAAGGCCGCCGCGGCTCGCCGGGAGCGGGCCGAGGTCAAGAATCGACTCAAGCACTCCGGCGCCTCGCTCCACGAGGTCATCAAGCAGGGTCAGGAGAACGACGTCATCGGCAAGATGAAGGTCTCCGCCCTCCTCGAGTCCCTGCCGGGCGTGGGCAAGGTCCGCGCCAAGCAGATCATGGAGCGGCTCGGCATCTCCGAGAGCCGCCGCGTGCGAGGTCTCGGCTCCAACCAGATCGCCTCCCTGGAGCGCGAGTTCGGCGGTGGCGCCGCCTGACGTTCCCGGGCACTCCCGAGAACCTGGATAATCGCTGCATGGCAGCAGAGGTACGTCCGCGGCTGACCGTGCTCTCCGGCCCCTCCGGGGTCGGCAAGAGCACGGTCGTCGCCCATATGCGCAAGGTCCACCCCGACGTCTGGCTCTCGGTGTCGGCAACCACCCGGAAGCCACGCCCCGGCGAGAAGCACGGCGTCCAGTACTTCTTCGTCAGCGACGAGGAGTTCGACAAGCTGGTCGCCAACGGCGAGCTGCTGGAGTGGGCCGAGTTCGCGGGCAACCGCTACGGCACGCCCCGCCGCGCGGTCCTCGACCGCATCGAGGCGGGCGAGCCCGTGCTGCTGGAGATCGATCTTCAGGGTGCCCGGCAGGTCAAGGAGTCCATGCCGGAGTCACGGCTGGTTTTCCTCGCCCCGCCGAGCTGGGAGGAGCTGGTGCGCCGCCTCACCGGCCGCGGCACCGAGTCCCCCGAGGTCATCGAGCGCCGGCTGACGGTCGCCAGGGTGGAGCTGGCGGCCGAGCCGGAGTTCGACACCACCTTGGTCAACACCTCCGTCGAGGACGTGGCGCGCGAGCTGCTAGCCTTGATGGCAGTTGTTTGATCTTTTGTCCGATCTTTCTGCAAGTTCTTCGGAAGGCATAGCGTGTCCTCTTCCATCACCGCGCCCGAGGGCATCATCAACCCTCCGATCGACGAGCTGCTCGAGGCTACCGACTCGAAGTACAGCCTCGTGATCTACGCGGCCAAGCGCGCCCGTCAGATCAACGCGTACTACTCGCAGCTCGGTGAGGGCCTGCTCGAGTACGTCGGGCCCCTGGTGGACACCCACGTCCACGAGAAGCCGCTCTCGATCGCCCTGCGCGAGATCAACGCGGGTCTGCTGACGTCCGAGGCCATCGAGGGCCCGGCCCAGTAGCCGCGAGAAGTCCTTCCACCACAGGCCCGGCGCAGCAGCTGCCGGGCCTGTGGTGTGTCATGAGGTGGTGTGTCATGAAGACGTGGCCGAGTGCGGGGAGACACAGTGGATCAGGCAGTGGGCCGGGCGGCGGACAAGCCGAAGGTCGTTCTCGGGGTCAGCGGCGGCATCGCCGCCTACAAGGCGTGCGAACTGCTGCGCAGACTGACCGAATCCGGCCATGACGTCCGGGTCGTACCGACCGCGTCGGCCCTGAACTTCGTCGGGGCGGCGACCTGGTCCGCGCTTTCCGGCCACCCCGTCTCCACCGAGGTGTGGTCCGACGTCCACGAGGTCCCACACGTACGCATCGGACAGCACGCCGACCTCGTCGTGGTCGCGCCCGCCACCGCCGACCTGCTGGCCAAGGCCGCGCACGGCCTCGCCGACGACCTGCTGACCAACACGCTCCTCACCGCCCGCTGCCCGGTCGTCCTCGCTCCGGCGATGCACACCGAGATGTGGGAGCACCCCGCCACCCGGGAGAACGTCGCCACGCTGCGCCGCCGCGGGGCCGTCGTCGTCGAACCCGCCGTCGGCCGGCTCACCGGTGTCGACACGGGCAAGGGCCGGCTGCCCGACCCGGACGAGATCTTCGAGACCTGCCGGCGGGTTCTCGCCCGCGGCGTGCGGGCCCCCGACCTGGCCGGACGCCATGTCGTCGTCAGCGCCGGCGGCACCCGCGAACCTCTCGACCCGGTCCGCTACCTGGGCAACCGCTCCTCCGGCAAGCAGGGCTACGCGCTCGCCCGTACGGCGGCCGCTCGCGGCGCCCGCGTCACGCTCGTCGAGGCCAACACCGGGCTGCCGGACCCCGCCGGTGTCGACGTCGTCCACGTCGGTACGGCCGTGCAGCTCCGCGAGGCCGTGCTGAAGGCCGCCGCGGACGCCGACTGCGTGGTCATGGCCGCCGCCGTCGCGGACTTCCGCCCCGCGGCCTACGCCGAGGGGAAGATCAAGAAGAAGGACGGCGTCGAGGCGCCGACCGTCACCCTGGTCCGCAACCCCGACATCCTCGCCGAGATCTCGGCGGAGCGGGCCCGTCCCCGCCAGGTGATCGTCGGCTTCGCCGCGGAGACCGACGACGTGCTCGCCAACGGCCGCGACAAGCTGCGCCGCAAAGGCTGCGACCTGCTCGTCGTCAACGAGGTGGGGGAGCGCAGGACCTTCGGGTCCGAGGAGAACGAGGCCGTCGTGCTGGCCGCCGACGGCGGTGAGACGCAGGTGCCGCACGGCCCCAAGGAGGCCCTGGCCGACATCGTCTGGGACCTGGTCGCGCCGCGTCTGCTCTGAGAAGCTCGCCGAACACGAGGCGGCGTGCGGGTGACGACCCGGCGACGGGAAACCCGTGAAATGTGACGGATCGCTCGCTCTCAGACGCTATCGTCGTACCGACTACGGCCGTGACCCCAGGTCAGCGGACTCCCAGCCTGCGAGACGGGTTGTCCGCTGCCGGAGTCCGACCGATAAACTGGTCGTGGAACGTCGCGGGGCGCAGCCCCCTGCCGGTCCGCCAATGATCAGCCAGCAGCCGCTGCAACCCCAGGGAGCGATGTGTCCCGCCGTCTCTTCACCTCGGAGTCCGTGACCGAGGGCCACCCCGACAAGATCGCCGATCAGATCAGCGACACCATTCTCGACGCCCTCCTGCGGGAGGACCCGACGTCCCGGGTAGCCGTGGAGACCTTGATCACCACCGGCCTTGTGCACGTCGCCGGTGAAGTGACCACCAAGGCGTACGCCGACATCCCCACGCTCGTGCGGAACAAGATCCTCGAGATCGGCTACGACTCCTCGAAGAAGGGCTTCGACGGCGCCTCCTGCGGCGTCTCCGTGTCCATCGGCGCCCAGTCGCCGGACATCGCGCAGGGCGTCGACACCGCCTACGAGAAGCGGGTCGAGGGCGACGAGGACGAGCTGGACAAGCAGGGTGCCGGCGACCAGGGCCTGATGTTCGGGTACGCGTGCGACGAGACGCCCGAGCTGATGCCGCTGCCGATCAACCTCGCGCACCGGCTCTCCCGCCGCCTGTCCGAGGTTCGCAAGAACGGGACCATCCCCTACCTGCGCCCGGACGGCAAGACGCAGGTCACCATCGAGTACGACGGTGACAAGGCCGTCCGCCTCGACACCGTGGTCGTCTCCTCGCAGCACGCCTCCGACATCGACCTCGACTCGCTGCTCGCGCCCGACATCCGCGAGTTCGTCGTCGAGCACGTGCTGAAGCAGCTCGTCGAGGACGGCATCAAGCTGGACACCGACGGCTACCGCCTCCTGGTGAACCCGACCGGCCGCTTCGAGATCGGCGGCCCCATGGGCGACGCCGGCCTGACCGGCCGCAAGATCATCATCGACACGTACGGCGGCATGGCGCGTCACGGCGGCGGCGCCTTCTCCGGCAAGGACCCGTCGAAGGTCGACCGCTCGGCCGCCTACGCGATGCGCTGGGTCGCCAAGAACGTGGTGGCCGCCGGCCTCGCCGCGCGCTGCGAGGTCCAGGTCGCGTACGCGATCGGCAAGGCCGAGCCGGTGGGCCTGTTCGTCGAGACCTTCGGCACCGCCACCGTCGACGTCGACAGGATCGAGCAGGCCATCACCCAGGTCTTCGACCTGCGCCCGGCCGCGATCATCCGCGACCTCGACCTGCTGCGCCCGATCTACGCCCAGACCGCGGCGTACGGCCACTTCGGCCGCGAGCTCCCCGACTTCACCTGGGAGCGCACCGACCGGGTGGACGCGCTGCGCGCGGCGGCGGGCCTGTAGCCCTCACCGCTCAGGCATCGCATCAGGGCCCCGGACCGCGAACGCGAACGGTCCGGGGCCCCGGTGTGTACCGGGCGGCTCCGGTCGTCGGCGGCCGGTGCTGTCAGTGCGCTCTGGCAGGATCTCTACCGTGAGCAGCGACGACAGGCAGCCCGTGGAGCCCGCAGGTGACGGGCCGGAGCAGCTTGCGCTCATCCGCGAGAGCGTGCGCAGGGCGAAGGTGCCCAAGGCCAAGCCGCGCACCTGGCGCGGGGCCGCGCTCGCCAAGGACCTGCCCGTCGCGCGAGTCATGGTCAACAAGGGCGTTCTCCACCTCGACCAGTACTTCGACTACGCCGTCCCCGAGGAGCTCGACGCCGACGCCCGTCCCGGGGTGCGGGTGCGAGTGCGCTTCGGGGCCGGGGCGCACCGGATCCGCGACGGGCGCCGTGAGGGCGGCGGGCTCGTCGACGGCTTCCTCATCGAGCGTCGCGCCGAATCCGACTACTCGGGCGCGCTGGCCGCGCTCGCCTACGTCGTCTCGCCGGAACCGGTGCTCAGCCCGGACATCCTCGGCCTCGCCCGTGCCGTCGCCGACCGCTATGCGGGCAGCCTCGCCGACGTGCTCCAGCTCGCCATCCCTCCCAGGAACGGCCGCGCCGAAGCCAAACCGTCACCGGCGCCGCTGCCGCCGCCCCCGGCGCCCGGCCCCGGCACCTGGGAGCGGTACGGGCGGGGCCCCGCCTTCATCGAATCCCTCGGGGCCGGCGGAGCGCCGCGTGCCGTGTGGACCGCTCTGCCGGGGCCGCACTGGCCCGACGAACTGGCCCGCGCCGTGGCCGCCACCCTCTCCTCAGGTCGGGGCGCGGTCGTCGTCGTCCCCGACGGCCGGCGCGCCGCCCGGGTCGACGCCGCGCTCACCGCGCTGCTCGGCGAGGGGCACCACGCCCTGCTGACCGCCGAATCGGGGCCGGAGAAGCGGTACGGCCAGTGGCTCGCCGTACGCCGTCAATCCGTCCGCGCGGTGATCGGGACCAGGGCCGCGATGTTCGCGCCCGTGCGGGACCTGGGGCTGGTCGTCGTCTGGGACGACGGGGACTCCAGCCACAGCGACGACAACGCCCCCTTCCCGCACGTCCGCGAGGTCCTCGAACTACGGGCCGCCCACGACGGATGCGCCTTCCTGCTGGGCAGCACCGGCTGCACCGTCGAGGCCGCCCAGCTCGTCGAGAGCGGCTGGGCGGCGCCGCTCGTCGCCGACCGGCCGCAGGTCCGGGACCACGCGCCCCTGGTGCGGACCGTCGGCGATCACGACCTCGCCCGGGACGAGGCCGCCCGCGCCGCACGGCTGCCCAGCATCGCCTGGCAGGCCGTCCGGGACGGGCTCGCCCACGGCCCCGTGCTCGTGCAGGTGCCACGACGCGGCTACGCGCCCAGGCTCGCCTGCGAGCGCTGCCGCACACCCGCCCGCTGCCGCCAGTGCGCCGGCCCCCTCGAAGCACCCGACGAACACGCCCTGCGGTGCGGCTGGTGCGGACGCGACGAACCCGCGTGGCACTGCGCCGCCTGCGGATCCGCACGGCTGCGGGCCCAGATCGTGGGCGCCCGCCGCACGGCAGAGGAACTCGGCCGTGCGTTCCCCGCCGTGCCGGTACGGACCTCGGGGCGGGACCACATCCTCGACTCGGTGCCGTCGCGGCCCGCGCTCGTCGTCTCCACGCCCGGCGCCGAACCCGTCGCCGACGGTGGATACGCGGCCGCACTCCTCCTCGACGGCTGGGCCATGCTCGGCCGGCCCGACCTGCGGGCCGGTGAGGAGGCGCTGCGCCGCTGGATCGCGGCGGGAGCGCTGGTGCGGCCGCAGGCGGAAGGAGGCGTCGTGGTCGTCGTCGCCGAACCGACGCTGCGTCCTGTGCAGGCACTCGTGCGCTGGGACCCGGTGGGGCACGCCGTGCGGGAACTCGCGGAGCGGGCCGAGCTGGGCTTCCCGCCGGTCTCCCGGATGGCGGAGGTGACGGGGCGCGCGTCCACCGTGACCGCCTTCCTGGCAGGCGCGGGGCTTCCGGACGAGGCGGAGGTGCTGGGGCCGGTCGCCCTGCCGGCGCCGCGGGTGCGGCGGACGGGCGACCCGCCTGCGGGGGAGCAGTGGGAGCGGGCGCTGGTCCGGGTGCCACCGGGGAAAGGCGCGGCGCTGGCCGCCGCGCTCAAGTCGGCCCAGGCGGCACGCTTGGCGCGCGGCGGCCCGGACCAGGTCCGTCTCCGCATCGACCCCCCGGACATCGGCTGAGGGGCACCTGCGCTCCGGGAGGGTGCGTCGTGGGCGACGTGGCACCTTCCGGTCCGGCGCAGGGTCCGGCTGCCCGCACGGGTGCACTGGGTGGAGCCCGATCCGGGGTCCGCACGGCCGACCGCCCACCCCGCGCCTCCCTTGGGCCCGGGGCGGGGCCCCGGTTCCGGGAAGGGGGCTGCTCCCGGCCCGCACCTGCTCACCGGCGGGGGCGAGACCGCTGCCTCGGGGGAGGGGGACGCGCAGGGGGTCGTGTCCGGGACGTGAAGCGTCGCAACTCGCGCGGAGCGCGGTGAGGAAAGCAGTCCCGGACATGACCACCGGAGCGGCACCCGGACGCCATACGGACAAGACCGGGCCAGCCCAAGGGCGCCACGCGGACCGGGCCGGCCTTGCCCGGGGACGTCAGGCGGACAAGACCGGGCCCCGCCCGGGGGCGTCACGCGGACCGGGCCGGGCCCGCCCGGTACGTGGACGGGTCCGGGCGAGCCCGGGGCGTACTCCGGGCCGGGCCGGGGGCCGCCCGGAAAGCGCACCGGGCCGGGCCCCGCCAGGGGGCGTAGCAGGGAGCGGGCGCGCTCGGGAGCGGGAAGCCGGTGGGCCGCCCGCACAAGGGCCCGTCAGCTGTTGCGGGGGCCCGGGAATGCCCCCGGGCGCGCGTCCGTCGCCTGGGGTGGCATGGAGCGCGCCGCGGGAACCGCGGCCAGCCCCGGCGGCGGGAGCGTCCGGGGCGCCGCCGGGGCCTCGCCCTCCGCCGACGCGGCGGCAGGCGCAGCCGCGGCCTGCCGCCGGGAGCCGTAACGGCGGTGCACCGCCTGCTTGGTGACCCCGAGCGCCGAGCCGACAGCGTCCCAGGAGAAGCCGAGGGAGCGGTCGAAGTCCACGGCGGCGGTCACAAGGGTTTCGACGCTGTCCCGTAGCTCCTGCGCGAGGCGGACGGTCGGGGCGGGGGCCCTGCCGTAGACAACGAAGCCCGTGGAGGGGCCGGAGCGGCGCGGGCGGTAGACGTTCCCCAGCTGGGCGGTCAGCGTGCGCAACGCGTCCACCTGCCGGCGGACCCGCTCGATGTCCCGCACCAACAGGTGCAGACTGGCCCGGGCTTGGGCGTCGTGGGTTGCGTGGTCGGCCATTGACAAGCCTCTCGAACCGGCGATTAAAAGGGTCAATCTCTCTTGACCAACGCGTCGGCGGCCGGTCTGGTCACGCTTCGGGGCGTATGCGCATATGCGCGGGGCGCACGGTCTCCCGTACGCCCCCTGCGGTCAGGGCTCATAGACTGGTGTGCTGCTCGTCACCGCACGCACCCGCCTGAGAGGCAGTCAGCCACCGATGAAGCTCGTCTTCGCAGGTACCCCCGAGGTCGCCGTCCCCGCCCTGGACGCTCTGATCGCCTCCGACCGGCACGAGGTCGCCGCAGTCGTCACCCGGCCCGACGCGCCCGCCGGTCGCGGCCGGCGGCTGGTCGCGAGCCCGGTCGCCCAGCGCGCGGCCGACGCCGGGATCGAGGTGCTGAAGCCGGCGAAGCCGCGCGACGAGGAGTTCCTGGCGCGGCTGCGCGAGATCGCCCCCGACTGCTGCCCGGTCGTCGCCTACGGTGCACTGCTGCCGAGGGTGGCGCTCGACGTGCCGGCACGGGGCTGGGTGAATCTGCACTTCTCGCTGCTGCCGGCCTGGCGGGGCGCCGCCCCGGTGCAGCACGCGATCCTGGCCGGGGACGAGATGACGGGCGCCTCGACGTTCCAGATCGAGGAGGGGCTCGACTCCGGCCCGGTCTACGGGGTGATCACCGAACCCGTCCGCCCGACGGACACCAGCGGCGACCTGCTGACGCGGCTGGCCTTCGCCGGGGCGGGACTGCTCGCGGCGACCATGGACGGCATCGAGGACGGCACGCTGCACGCCGTGCCGCAGCCGGCCGAGGGCGTCACCCTCGCGCCGAAGATCACCGTCGAGGACGCCCACGTCGACTGGTCCGCACCCGCGCTCCGTGTCGCCCGGGTCGTCCGGGGCTGCACACCGGCACCGGGCGCCTGGACGGTCTTCCGCGGGGAGCGGCTCAAGCTCGTCCAGGTCGGTCTGCTGCCGGACCGCAAGGACCTCGGGCCGGGCGAGCTCGACGCGGGCAAGAATTACGTCCACGTCGGCACCGGCTCGCACGCCGTCGAACTCGTCTGGGTCCAGCCGCAGGGCAAGAAGCCGATGCGTGCGGCCGACTGGGCGCGTGGTGTGCGGATCACCCATGGTGAGAGCGTCGGCGCACCGGTCGTAGGCTGAGAGGGATCAGCCCTTCGAACGCGGAGCACCTTGTGAGTGAGCAGTCCCGTCAGCGTCCCCCCAAGCCGCACCGGCGCCCCAAGAAGGACCCCGTGCGGATCCTCGCCTTCGAGGTGCTGCGGGCCGTCGACGAGAGGGACGCCTACGCCAACCTCGTCCTGCCGCCGCTGCTGAGGAAGGCGCGGGAGAAGGAGGGCTTCGACGGGCGGGACGCGGCGCTGGCCACCGAGCTGGTGTACGGGACGCTGCGCCGCCAGGGCACCTACGACGCGATCATCGCCGCCTGCATCGACCGGCCGCTGCGCGAGGTCGACCCGCCCGTGCTGGACGTCCTCGCGCTCGGTGCCCACCAGCTGCTGGGCACGCGGATCCCGACCCACGCGGCGGTCTCCGCGAGCGTGGAGCTGGCGCGTGTGGTGCTCGGCGACGGGCGCGCGAAGTTCGTGAACGCCGTGCTCCGCAAGATCTCGCAGCACGACCTGGACGCCTGGCTGGAGCGGGTCGCGCCGCCGTACGAGGAGGACGCGGAGGACCATCTCGCGGTCGTCCACTCGCACCCCAGGTGGGTCGTCTCGGCGCTGTGGGACTCGCTCGGCGAGGGCCGCGCGGGCATCGAGGACCTCCTGGAGGCCGACAACGAGCGGCCGGAGGTCACGCTGGTCGCCCGGCCCGGCCGGTCGACCCCCGACGAACTGCTCGACGTCCTCGGCGAGGACTCCGGACTGCCCGGCCGCTGGTCCCCGTACGCCGTGCGGCTGGCCGAGGGCGGTGAGCCGGGCGCCATCGAGGCCGTGCGGGACGGGCGGGCGGGTGTCCAGGACGAGGGCAGCCAACTCGTGGCGATCGCCCTGGCGAACGCGCCGCTGGAGGGCGGTGACGAGCGCTGGCTCGACGGGTGCGCCGGTCCGGGCGGCAAGGCTGCGCTGCTCGGCGCCCTCGCGGCGGACCGCGGCGCCTCGCTGCTGGCCTCGGAGAAGCAGCCGCACCGGGCCAGGCTGGTCGAGCGGGCGCTCGCCGGCAACCCGGGCCCGTACCAGGTGATCGCGGCCGACGGTACGCGTCCGCCGTGGCGTGAGGGCTCCTTCGACCGGGTGCTCGTCGACGTCCCGTGCACGGGTCTGGGCGCGCTCCGCCGCCGCCCGGAGGCCCGCTGGCGCCGGCGCCCGGAGGATCTGGACGGCTTCGCCCCGCTCCAGCGCGAACTGCTGCGCGAGGCGTTGAAGGCCGTACGCGTGGGCGGCGTGGTCGGCTACGCGACCTGCTCCCCGCATCTGGCGGAGACACGCGTCGTCGTGGACGACGTGCTGCGTGGCCGCGGCGGCCCGGCGGCAGACGCGGAACTGCTGGACGCCCGCCCGCTGATGCCCGGCGTCCCCGCGCTCGGCGACGGCCCCGACGTACAGCTGTGGCCGCATCTGCACGGCACGGACGCCATGTACCTGGCCCTTCTGCGCCGCACCGGCTGAGACGACCCGGGCGGCGTCCCATCGGCCCCGGCCCGGCCGGCGGGACGGCGAGGACCGGGCCGCGCGCGTTCGCGCCGACGCCGTCGGGGTGCGCTCATTGGTCCGGCCGTGGCCCCGGCCGCGCGCGCTCGCGCCGACGCCGGTCCGCCGGAGCCGGACGGCTCCGGCAGGGGGCGCAGAGCGCCGGGCCCGCGTCGGCGCGCCACCAGGTTGATCCGCTCGGGGCCGGTCGGTGCGCCGCCCGGTACTTGCAGACCGTCGCGACGAGTCCCGGCGTGCGGACGACTGCGGCCGTCGCCGGGACCGAGCGCGGCTCCGTGGGGGTCACGAACGAAATCACCGGGATTGGGATGGACTGGAGCGGTCCGGTCCCTCCTTGGCCCGGGCCGATTGCGGTCCCGGGGCCGGGAACCGGCCGAGGGCATGGCAGTCTTGGCGCATGGCCGTTCAGATCAATCCCAGCATTCTCTCCGCGGACTTCTCCCGCCTGGCGGAAGAGGCCAAGGCCGTCGAGGGTGCCGACTGGCTCCACGTCGACGTGATGGACAACCACTTCGTGCCCAATCTGACCCTGGGCGTGCCGGTCGTGGAGTCGCTCGCCAAGGCGACGGACACCCCGCTGGACTGCCATCTGATGATCGAGGACCCGGACCGCTGGGCCCCTCAGTACGTCGAGGCCGGGGCGGGGTCCGTCACGTTCCACGTCGAGGCAGCGGCCGCTCCGGTACGGCTGGCGCGCGAGATCCGGGCGAAAGGCGCGCGGGCCTCGATGGCGCTGAAGCCGGCCACCCCGATCGAACCCTACGAGGACCTGCTTCCCGAGCTCGACATGCTCCTGATCATGACGGTGGAGCCCGGCTTCGGAGGTCAGGCGTTCCTCGACATCATGCTGCCGAAGATCCGCCGCACCCGTGAGCTGGTCTCCAAGCACGGGCTTCAGCTGTGGCTGCAGGTCGACGGCGGGGTGTCGTCATCGACCATCGAGCGGTGCGCGGAAGCCGGCGCGGATGTGTTCGTGGCCGGCTCCGCGGTCTACGGCGCGGAAGACCCCGCAGCGGCGGTGCGGAAGCTGCGTGACCAGGCGGCCGCGGTGACCGCCTCCGCTCCCTGGGCCTGCGCCCACTGAAGACGACGGCGCCCTGTTCAACCGATGTTGGCCCAGCGGGGCTGATCAAGGAGGGACGGATCTGACAGGATGGCGGGTCCGGAGTGTGTGCAGCGGTAGTGAACTGTGTACGGCATGAACAGCAGTGAGGAGATCGCGGTGTCTGCTAGGTCGGCGGGACGGTCTGCCCTGCGGATGGGACCCGCCGAGCTTGTACAGGCGGCGGCCATGGCCCGCCGCTTCTACCTCGAGGGCAAGTCCAAGATCCAGATCGCGGAGGAGTTCGGCGTCAGCCGTTTCAAGGTCGCGAGGGTCCTGGAGACGGCGCTCGAGCGTGATCTGGTCCGGATCGAGATCCGCGTCCCCGCGGAACTGGACGCGGAGCGCTCCGACGCGCTGCGCGCCCACTACGGTCTGCGGCACGCGGTCGTCGTCGAGTCCCCGGCCGAGGGCGCCGACGAGTCGCCCGACCCGGAGAATCTGGGCGAGGTGGCCGCCGACCTGCTCGGCGAGCTGGTCGACGAGGGCGATGTGCTGGGCCTGGCCTGGGGCCGCTCCACCATCCACATGGCCGCCGCCCTCGACCGGCTGCCGCCGTGCACGGTCGTCCAGCTCACCGGCGTGTACGACGCCGGCACCGCAGAGCGCGGCTCGGTCGAGGCGGTGCGAAGAGCGGCCCAGGTGTCGGGCGGCGAGGCGCACCCCATCTACGCCCCGATGCTGCTGCCCGACCCCGCGACGGCCGCTGCCCTGCGCCACCAGACCGGTATCGCGCGGGCCTTCGAGTACTTCGACAAGGTCACCGTCGCCTGCGTCTCGATCGGCTCCTGGGAGCCCGGCATCTCCACGGTCCACGACATGCTGTCGGACGAGGAGCGCGCACACTACGCCTCGCTCGGCGTGGCGGCGGAGATGTCCGCCCACCTCTTCGACACCCACGGCCGCCGGGTCGGCCGAGACCTCGGCGAGCGCTGCATCACCGTCGAGGCCGACCGGCTGCGCCGGATCCCCGAGGTCGTCGCCATCGCGGGCGGGCCGCGCAAGGCTGAGGCCATCGCCGCCGTGCTCCGCTCCGGACTGGTCACCAGCCTGGTGACGGACACGGCCGCCGCCGATCTGCTGCTCGCCGCGTCCCCGAATCCGCGCCCGGCGCTGGAGCGGGCGGACCCGGACGACCAGGGCATCGCGTCGGGCCGGTAGCGGCGGGCCGTCCGCGCGCGGCTTCTTGTGCGATCGGACCAAGCCACCCCCGCTGACCTGGACGATTGTCCCGGGACGGTCAGGGGCGCCGGCATGGGAGAATGAAGTACGTGCGATTTCCTCCGGCCGCATCGTCGGGGGGCCGACTCCGATCGACTGGGATGCTAAGCACGTGCGTTTCCTCAATGACATCAAGCCGCCGTACGACCTCACGTACGACGATGTGTTCATGGTGCCGAGCCGCTCGGCCGTCGGCTCGCGGCAGGGCGTGGACCTCGCCGCCCCGGACGGGACCGGCACGACCGTGCCGCTGGTCGTGGCCAATATGACGGCCATCGCCGGCCGCCGGATGGCCGAGACCGTCGCCCGCCGCGGCGGCCTCGTCGTCATCCCCCAGGACATCCCGATCGAGGTCGTCACCGAGGTCATCTCCTGGGTGAAGACCCGCCACCACGTGCTGGACACCCCGATCGTCCTGGCGCCCCACCAGACCGTCGCCGACGCGCTGTCCCTGCTGTCGAAGCGGGCGCACGGCGCCGGCGTCGTCGTGGACGAGGACCGCCGCCCCGTGGGCATCGTCACCGACCACGACCTGGCCGGGGTCGACCGCTTCACGCAGCTGTCCGAGGTCATGTCGAAGGACCTGCTGCTGCTCGACGCGGACATCGACCCGCGCGAGGCGTTCAACATCCTCGACGGCGCCAACCGGCGCTATGCCCCCGCCGTCGACGGCGAGGGCAAGCTGGCCGGTGTGCTCACCCGCAAGGGCGCGCTCCGCGCGACCCTCTACACGCCCGCCGTCGACGACGGGGGGAGGCTGCGCATCGCCGCCGCCGTCGGCATCAACGGCGACGTGGCGGGCAAGGCGAAGCAGTTGCTCGACGCGGGCGTCGACACGCTCGTCGTCGACACGGCACACGGCCACCAGGAGTCGATGATCACGGCGGTCAAGGCCGTGCGCGCGCTCGACCCGCAGGTGCCGATCGTCGCGGGAAACGTCGTCGCCGCCGAGGGCGTACGCGATCTGATCGAGGCCGGCGCGGACATCGTCAAGGTAGGCGTGGGCCCCGGTGCCATGTGCACGACCCGCATGATGACCGGCGTCGGCCGGCCGCAGTTCTCCGCCGTTCTGGAATGCGCCGCTGAGGCGAAGAAGTTCGGCAAGCACGTCTGGGCGGACGGTGGCGTCCGGCACCCGCGCGACGTGGCCATGGCGCTGGCCGCCGGCGCGTCCAACGTCATGATCGGGTCGTGGTTCGCCGGGACGTACGAGTCCCCCGGCGACCTCCAGCAGGCCCCCGACGGGCGCCTGTACAAGGAGTCCTTCGGCATGGCGTCCAAGCGTGCCGTGCGCAACCGGACCAGCGAGGAGTCCGCGTACGACCGGGCCCGCAAGGGCCTCTTCGAGGAGGGGATCTCGCACTCGCGGATGTTCCTGGACTCGGCCCGGCCGGGCGTCGAGGACCTGATCGACTCGATCATCGCGGGCGTCCGGTCCTCGTGCACCTACGCCGGAGCGGGCTCCCTCGAGGAGTTCGCCGAGAAGGCGATCGTGGGCATCCAGAGCGCCGCCGGCTACGCGGAGGGCAAGCCCCTGCACGCCAGCTGGAACTGACCGCACGTCACGTCGGCCGGCCCCTCACACCTGTGGGGGGCCGGACCTCGTTGTTTTCGGCCAACTGCGCTTCATGCGCATGTGCCCGGCGAACCGGGGTAAGCGCTCTTTCGCACTGACATCGGAGCAGGGGAGGACGAAGTGTCCACGGCGAGCACGGTCCCGACCGAACTCACGCAGCCTGGAGTGCAGCGCCCCGACATGACGGCGCTGGATCTCCCGGTGGTGGAGAACCCGGGGGAGGTTGCACCGAAGGACGCACGTGAGATCTCGAGAGTCTTCTTCGTGCGGCTCGCCTCCCTCGAGGAGGGCACCCACGAGTACCAGTACGTGCGCAACACCCTCATCGAGCTCAATGTGGCCCTGGTGAAGTACGCGGCGGGCCGCTTCCGCAACCGTGCGGAGCAGATGGAGGACATCGTCCAGGTCGGCACGATCGGCCTGATCAAGGCGATCGATCGGTTCGAACTGAGCCGCGAGGTGGAGTTCGCGACGTTCGCCGTCCCGTACATCGTCGGAGAGATCAAGCGGTTCTTCCGCGACACGAGCTGGGCCGTGCACGTGCCGCGCCGGCTCCAGGAGCTGCGGATCGACCTGGCCAAGGCCGTGGACGAGCTCTCCCAGAAGCTGGACCACACACCCACCACCGCGGAACTCGCGGAGCACCTCGGCCTGGACGAGGAAGAGGTCATCGAGGGCGTGGTCGCGAGCAACGGCTACACGGCCGGTTCCATCGACATGCCCATGGACGACGCGTCGGACCACGCGGCGGTGCCGCTGTCCGACCGGCTCGGCGAGCCGGACGCCGAGCTGGAGACGGCGGAGAACGTGCAGGCGCTCAAGCCTCTCATCGAGGAGCTCGACGACCGCGACCGGCGGATCCTGCAGATGAGGTTCGGCGCGGAGATGACACAGTCGGAGATCGGCGAGGAGCTGGGCGTGTCCCAGATGCATGTGTCCCGGCTGCTGTCGCGGATCACCGGACGGCTGCGTGAAGGGCTGCTCGTGGTGGAGTGACCGAGCGGGCCCGCCGCCCGCGGCGGACATCCTCCGGAACCCCGGCCCGGCGGCGGACGCCGCGTGGCTCCGGGAGACCGATACCAATGCCCCCCACGGGCAGAAGCGGCGTCCTGCCCGGGCAGGACGCCGCTTCTGTGTCGCGCTTCTGTGCCGTGTCGGCGTTGTGTCGGCGCGGGCGTCGTCCGGTTCGGATCGTGGCGACCGAGCTGTGCCGGCGCGGGCGTCGTCCGGGCCTCGGGCGTTGTGCCGGCTCGGACCCCTCGGCCGCGCCGTGACGTTCCTTCAGTAGGCCGTGGTGGACGTCGCCTGGCGCTCCCACGTCGCCTGGATGCTCTTGCCGCAGGGGAGTTGACGGACCTCGACACGGCCGGCGAGCCGCTGCACCATGTGCCAGCCGAATCCGCCGCCGCCCGCGAAATCCGGCTCCCGGGCGATGGGCGGCTGCGGGCTGGAGTCGTCCATCTGCACGAGCAGCATGTCGTGTCCCGCCGTGAGGCGCAGCCGCCACCAGCCGGCGGTGTGGCGCACGGCGTTGGTGACGAGTTCGGAGACGACCAGCAGCACCGCGTCCGGGTCGACCCAGGGACAGTGCTGCAGCAGAAACTCCGCGGCGGCCGTACGGGCGCCCGCGCTGTGCCTGCTCTCCTCGTGCGGCGATTCCTCGATCACCACCTGCGGCTGTGCGTTCATCACGGCTCGCATACCCAGAAGTCGCAGAAGTATCAACGTCGCGAACGGGCCATGTCCCGTCGTGCCGCCCCGAGTGTCCCGCGCCCGGGTTCCCCAGGGGCCGCGGCACGCCCGGCTGATGCGGAGGCGAGGGTCCCTTACGTCGGAGCGCAATGTTTCCCCGTGGCTCCCGGCAGCGCGCAATGATCGGCCGCCGATGCGCAACAACGATGCATTACGGCTGTGACCAGCAGACTCGTAGGCTCGACCCCCGTACCAGGAGTGGCGGTGACCGCCGGCTCGGCGGTTCCCTCACCCATGCGCGGGCTTCTTCCGCCTGTCCGCGGGCCGCCGCAGGGCCGCCCCCGCCGACCCGCAGCGATGAAGGAGCCCTCACGTGCTGGACCACGGCGCAGCGCCACCCACGACCGAGCCGTCGCCGGACAAGCCCCGAGTGCCCGGCTCCCGTCTGATGCGGCGCAAGCCGGTCGAACGCCTGGTCGCCGAGGGCGAAGGCGGTGCGCTCCGCCGCTCGCTGTCCATGTGGCAGCTGACCATGATCAGCATCGGCGCCACACTCGGCACCGGCATCTTCGTCGTCCTCGGCGAAGCGGTCCCCGAGGCGGGCCCCGCCGTCACCGTCTCGTTCGTGATCGCCGGCCTGACCGCCCTCTTCTCCGCCCTGTCGTACGCGGAACTGGCCGGCACCATCCCGGTCGCCGGCTCCTCCTACTCGTACGCGTACGCCACCATGGGCGAACTCGTCGCCTGGGTCTGCGGCTGGTGCCTCATCCTCGAGTACGGGGTCTCCGTCGCCGCGGTCGCGGTGGGCTGGGGCGAGTACGTCAACGAACTGCTCGCCGGCACCATCGGCGTCACCATCCCCGACGCGATCTCCGCTCCGCCCGGCGACGGTGGCTTCTTCAACCTGCCGGCGCTGATCGTGGTGCTCCTCGCCATGGTCTTCCTGCTCGGCGGTGCCCGCGAGAGCGCACGCGCCAACACGATCATGGTCGTCGTCAAGGTCGCCGCGCTGGTGCTCTTCTGCGCCGTCGGCGTCCAGGGCTTCCGCAGCGGCAACTACGAGAACTTCATGCCGCTCGGCATGGCCGGTGTCAGCGCCGCCGGAGCCTCGCTGTTCTTCTCGTACATCGGTTTCGACGCCGCCTCCACGGCAGGCGAGGAGGCGAAGAACCCGCAGCGGGACCTGCCACGCGCCATCATGCTGTCTCTGCTGATCGTCACCACGCTCTACGTCCTGGTCGCTGCCGTCGCCGTCGGAGCCCGTCCCTGGGAGGGCTTCGGCGACTCGGAGGCCGCGCTGGCCGGAATCATGGAGGACGTCACCGGCCAGAGCTTCTGGGCCGTGCTCCTCGCCGCCGGTGCCGTCATCGCCATCGCCAGCGTCGTGCTGACCGTGCTGTACGGGCAGACGCGCATCCTGTTCGCGATGTCGCGTGACGGCCTGGTGCCGAAGGTGTTCTCCCGGGTGCACAAGAAGAGCGGCGCGCCGCGCGCCAACACGGTGATCGTCTCGCTGTTCTGCGGCGTGCTCGCCGCCGCGGTCCCCCTCGGACAGCTGGCCGATGCCACCAGCATCGGTACGCTCTTCGCGTTCGCCCTGGTCAACGTGGCCGTCGTCGTGCTGCGACGGACCCGGCCGGAGATGAAGCGCACCTTCCGGGTGCCGTTGTCGCCGCTGTTCCCGGTGCTCGGCTTCGCGTTCTGCGTGTGGATGATGTTCAGCCTCGACACCGTCACGTGGATCGTGTTCGGCGTCTGGATGGCGGCGGGCCTCGCGGTCTACTTCGGCTACGGCATGCGCCGGTCCGCGCTGCGGTGACCGCGCGAGGACGATGTCCCACGTGTCCTGATGGATACTGTCCTGACCGGGGAACGTCGTTCCCCGGCACGGACCGAGCATGGTGTGAAAGTTGCTGAACGACCTCGACGAGCGGATCGTCCACGCCCTGGCGGAGGACGCCCGCCGCTCCTACGCCGACATCGGCACGATGGTGGGGCTGTCCGCCCCGGCGGTGAAGCGCCGGGTGGACCGGCTACGGGCAGAAGGCGCCATCACGGGCTTCACCGTACGGGTCGATCCCAAGGCGCTCGGCTGGGCGACCGAGGGGTTCATCGAGATCTACTGCAGCCGCAACACGTCGCCGGAGGCGATCGAGCGCGGCCTGAAGCGCTACCCGGAGGTCGCGTCCGCGTCCACCGTGACCGGTGAGGCGGACGCGATCGTCCAGGTCTTCGCCTCCGACATGCGGCACTTCGAGCGGGTTCTCGAGCGGATCGCGGGCGAGCCGTTCGTGGAACGCACGAAGTCGGTGCTGGTGCTGTCGCCGCTGCTGCGGCGCTTCTCGTCGGGGGCGCCGGCGTAATCCGCCAGCGCCCGTACCGCCGCGCGGGGCTCGTCCCCGCCCCGTCCCTTCCCGAAGCCGGGCCGCGCCCGGACCCTGTCACCGCGCTTCCCGCGGTGTCGTCGAGGCTCCGCCCCGGACTCCCGCACCGCGCTTCGCTCGGTGGCCTCGATCGCCGGCCGGGCCGGAGATGCCCGGCGGCGGGATCGCTCCGCGAAACCAGGTTCAACGGCGGGGGCACGTACAGCCTCGCGGGTGGTACCTCCCGCGTCCGTCAGGGCGCAGGGGGAGTCGGAGGCATGGGGCTCCGGGGCGGAGCCCGACGAGACCGGCAGGGCACCGGTTCCGCCAAGGATCGAGGCGCGGGGGTGTCGGCGGACGCCTGGAGCGAGGAGCTACGCGTGCCCGGCGGGCCGGCCGCGCCGACATCCGGCTGAATCCGGTCGAACAGCGGCTGCGGGCGGTCGTGGCCGCCGTGCTCCGCCCGGGAGCCCCGGTAAGCGGACCCCGGGCCCGGACCCCGGGTCGGGAAGGGGCGGGTGGGGAAAGGGCCCGGGACCCGAGCCCGTGCAACGAATCGTCGGATCCCGCCACCACGACGCAACGGATCGCCCGCCCGTGCGCAACGCTCGCGCCTTGTCCCGGTCGAGTGCCTGACCGTACCGTCATAGGCGTCTCCCTTTCACCCGCCCCATGCCCGAGGTCACCCATGCCCCTGCGCACCGCACTGCTCCAGAGTTCCGGCCGACCGGGCTCGGTCGCCGAGAACCTGAAGGTGCTGGACGAGGCCGCGGGCCGGGCAGCCGGGGCCGGCGCGGGGCTGCTCGTCTGCCCCGAGATGTTCCTGACCGGGTACGCGATCGGGGACGACGTACCGGTGCTGGCCGAACCGGCGGACGGGCCGGGCGCGGCCGCGGTCGCGGAGATCGCGGTACGCCACGGCATCGCGGTGCACTACGGCTACCCCGAGCGCGCGGGCGAGCGAAGCGGGACGGGGGTCCCTCCGTCCGAAGGCCAAGGGGTGATCCACAACTCCGCCCAGCTGATCGACGCGTCCGGCGACCGGCTCGCGAACTACCGCAAGACGCACCTCTTCGGCGCCTTCGAGGAGCGGTGGTTCACCCCGGGCGACGAGCCGGTCGTCCAGGCCGAACTCGACGGCGTCCGCATCGGCATGCTGATCTGCTACGACGTGGAGTTCCCGGAGAACGTCCGGGCCCACGCCCTGGCCGGCACCGACCTCCTGCTCGTCCCCACCGCGCTGATGCATCCCTTCCCCTTCGTGGCCGAGTCCCTCGTGCCCGTCCGGGCGTTCGAGAGCCAGCTCTACATCGCGTACGCGAACCGGACCGGGTACGAGGGGGAGTTCGAGTTCACCGGCCTCAGCTGCCTCGCCGGTCCCGACGGGACGGCCCGCGCCCGTGCCGGGCGCGGTGAGGAGCTCGTGATCGGCGACGTCGACTCCGTGCTGCTCGGCGCCTCGCGGGAGGCCAACCCGTATCTGCGGGACCGCCGCCCGGGGCTGTACGGCTCGCTGAACTGACGCCGACGTCCCTTCCCTCTGCCTCACCCCCTGCTTCATCGAGTTCGTGCAAGGAGTCCGTACCCCATGACGTCCACGGTGCCCACCACCGCCGTCCAGCACAGCGACACGCAGCCGCCGATCACCATGTTCGGTCCGGATTTTCCGTACGCCTACGACGATTTCCTGGCCCACCCCGCGGGTCTGGGCCAGATACCGGCCACCGAGCACGGCGCCGAGGTCGCCGTCATCGGCGGCGGCCTCTCCGGCATCGTCGCCGCGTACGAACTGATGAAGATGGGCCTGAAGCCCTTCGTCTACGAGGCCGACCGGATCGGCGGCCGACTGCGTACCGTCGGCTTCGAGGGCACCGGCACCGGCGGGCTGACCGCCGAGATGGGCGCGATGCGCTTCCCGCCCTCCTCCACGGCGCTCCAGCACTACATCGACCTGGTGGGCCTGACCACCGCGCCGTTCCCCAACCCGCTCGCCCCCGCCACGCCGTCGACCGTCGTCGACCTCAAGGGCGAGTCGCACTACGCGAAGACCATCGACGACCTGCCGCAGGTCTACCGCGACGTCATGAACGCGTGGAACGCCTGCCTGGAGGAAGGCGCCGACTTCTCCGACATGAACCAGGCCATGCGGGAGCGCGACGTCCCGCGTATCCGCGAGATCTGGGCCAGGCTCGTCGAGAAGCTGGACAACCAGACCTTCTACGGCTTCCTCTGCGACTCCGAGGCGTTCAAGTCCTTCCGGCACCGGGAGATCTTCGGCCAGGTCGGTTTCGGCACCGGTGGCTGGGACACCGACTTCCCCAACTCCATCCTGGAGATCCTGCGGGTCGTCTACTCCGAGGCCGACGACCACCACCGCGGCATCGTCGAGGGCAGCCAGCAGCTGCCGCTGCGCCTCTGGGAGCGCGAGCCCCAGAAGCTCGTCCACTGGCCCCTCGGCACCTCACTGTCGTCGCTGCACGAGGGCACGCCCCGCCCCGCCGTGACCCGGCTGAACCGTACGGCGGGCAACCGGATCACCGTGACGGACGCGTCGGGCGACATCCGTACCTACCGGGCGGCGATCTTCACAGCCCAGTCGTGGCTGCTGCTCTCGAAGATCGCCTGTGACGACGAGCTGTTCCCCATCGACCACTGGACGGCGATGGAGCGCACCCACTACATGGAGTCGTCCAAGCTGTTCGTGCCGGTGGACCGGCCGTTCTGGCTCGACAAGGACGAGATCACCGGGCGCGACACCATGTCGATGACCCTGACCGACCGGATGACCCGCGGCACCTACCTGCTGGACAACGGACCGGACGAGCCGGCCGTCATCTGCCTCTCGTACACGTGGTGCGACGACAGTCTGAAGTGGCTGCCGCTGTCCGCGAACGAGCGGATGGAGGTCATGCTCAAGTCGCTCGGCGAGATCTACCCGAACGTCGACATCCGCAGCCACGTCATCGGCAACCCGGTGACGGTGTCATGGGAGAACGAGCCCTACTTCATGGGCGCGTTCAAGGCCAACCTGCCCGGCCACTACCGCTACCAGCGCCGGCTGTTCACCCACTTCATGCAGGACCGGCTGCCCGAGGACAAGCGCGGCATCTTCCTCGCCGGCGACGACATCTCGTGGACGGCGGGCTGGGCGGAGGGCGCCGTGCAGACCGCGCTCAACGCCGTGTGGGGCGTGATGGCCCACTTCGGCGGTACGACCGACCCGGCGAACCCGGGCCCGGGCGACCTGTACGACGAGATCGCGCCGGTGGAACTGCCGGAGGACTGAGGGCCTGCCCCTCAGCGCCAGGGCGTCAGCAGGCAGCGCCCGACCAGGCCGACACCGGCGTCCAGCCGCTCGGTGAACTCCTCGGCCAGGTCGGGCAGGTCCCTCAGCCCCCACAGCAGCCGCGCCGCCGACCAGGCGCTGTCGCGGGCCCGTTCGAGACTCCAGGCGCCGACCAGGTGGGTCAGCGGATCGGCGATCTGGAGCAGGTCGGGGCCGGGCATCACGTCCTCGCGGATGTGCTCCTCCAACTGCACGAGGATGTCGCCGACACGGTCGAACCCGCTTTCCAGGCCGGCCGGTTCACGGCCGAGCACACGGCAGGTGTCCACGACCGCGAGGGCCAGGTCGTGCCCGATATGGGCGTTGATCCCGGCGAGCGCGAACTGCAGCGGCCGTACGCCGGGATGGCGGCGGTACTGGAACAGCGGCCGCCAGCAGGCGGGCGGCCGCCCGCCCGCCGCCGCGGTGTCCACGGCCGCCAGATAGCGGCGGGCGAAGACCACGGCCAGTGTGTCGGCGGCGGTCCGGTCGGTGAAGTGCCCGCCCTCGGCATGCCGGGCGAACTCCTCGGTGACCGTGAGGTAGACCCGGTTGAACACCGCGAGCCCGTCCGTCGGGGGCAGTGCTGAACGCAGTGAGCGCATCCGCTCCACCACGGACCCGACCGGGGAAGGACCGTGGGCCGCCCGCACCGCGAACTGTTCCGTCTGCGCCATGGGGGAAGGGTGCCAGCCCCGGGCCCGTTCGCGTGGAGACGGGCCCGGGGCTTCCCCGGAAAGAGGGACGTTTTTGCAGCGGCTACCGGCCGGACCCCCGGCTGTCGGCCCCGGCCCGGCCGCTTTCCTGCACGCCGCCCGACCCGGCGCCGTAGGAGGAGGTCCCGGCGTCCAGCAGGGGCTCCTCCTCCTGCATCCGCTCCTTCATGTGCGCGGGAGCGAAGGCGCGCAGCACGTGGTAGCCGGTGATGACGACCAGGGTGCCGAGCGCGATACCGCCGAGCTCGAAGTTGTCGGTGACCTTCAGGCTGACGCCGCCCACGCCGATGATGATGCCCGCGGCGGCCGGCACCAGGTTCAGCGGATTGCGCAGATCCACCTTGGCGTTGATCCAGATCTGCGCGCCGAGCAGCCCGATCATGCCGTAGAGGATGACGGTGATGCCGCCGAGCACACCGCCGGGGATGGCGGCGACGACCGCCCCGAACTTGGGGCACAGACCGAACAGCAGGGCGAAGCCGGCCGCCGCCCAGTAGGCGGCCGTGGAGTAGACACGGGTGGCGGCCATGACGCCGATGTTCTCGGAGTACGTGGTGTTCGGGGGTCCGCCGACGGCGGTGGAGAGCATGGAGGCGGCGCCGTCGGCGGCGATCGCGGTGCCCAGCTCGTCGTCGAGCGGGTCGCCGGTCATCTCGCCGACCGCCTTGACGTGCCCGGCGTTCTCCGCGATGAGCGCGATGACCACGGGCAGGGCGACCAGGATCGCCGACCACTCGAAGCTCGGTGCGTGGAACGACGGCAGGCCGATCCAGTCGGCCCGGCCGACACCGGACAGGTCCAGCCGCCAGTGGTCCACGGCCTCCGCACCGCCCAGGGGGGAGTGGATCTTCCCGAAGACCCGGTCCAGTGCCCAGGAGAGGACGTAGCCGAAGATCAGCCCGAGGAAGATCGCGACACGGGAGAAGAAGCCGCGCAGGCAGACCACCGCGAGTCCGGTGAAGAGCATGACCAGCAGGGCGGTCCACTGGTCCTGCGGCCAGTACGTCGAGGCGGTCACCGGCGCCAGGTTGAAGCCGATCAGCATGACGACGGCGCCGGTGACGATCGGCGGCATCGTGGCGTGGATGACCCGCGCGCCGAAGCGCCGTACGGCCAGGCCGGCGAGGAAGAGCGCGGCGCCGACGACCAGTACCGCGCCGGTCACGGTGGCACTGTCGCCGCCGGTGGCCCGGATGGTGGCGGCCACTCCGACGAACGAGAGCGAGCAGCCGAGATAGCTGGGCACCTTGCCGCGGGTGGCGAGCAGAAAGATCACGGTCGCGACGCCGGACATCATGATCGCGAGGTTCGGGTCGAGCCCCATCAGCACCGGAGCGACGAAACTCGCTCCGAACATCGCGACCACGTGCTGAGCACCGAGGCCCGCGGTACGGGGCCAGGACAGCCGCTCGTCGGGGCGCACGACGGCACCGGGAGCGGGGGTCCGCCCGTCGCCGTGCAGAGTCCAGCGCACGCCGAGGTTCACGGGCCGCTCCGTTTCGTCCAGTCGTCAACGATCGGCGTCAATGGTAGTGGTCCCGGCACGCTGCTCCCTGCCCCCTCGGATCCTTCTGGGAGTGATCAAGGGCTGATGGAAGGGTTGCGCCGCACGTGCGGTTTCCGGTTTCCGCTCGCGTACCGCGCCGTGACGTGCGCGGGGGTGCCGGGTCCTCGTCGGGTCGGACCCGGGCATGCTGCGGGCCCGCTTCCTGGGGCGGGTGGTTCAGAGCCGAGGGTCGTGCACCGCCGGTGCGGACTTGTCGGCCTTCACGGTCTGCCGCCCGGCCGAGCGCAGCACACCGGCGCCCAGCACCAGGCCCACGGCGAGCAGCGTCACCAGGCCGAACGACACCATCAGGCTCGTCGCGTCGGCGACCGCGCCGATCGCCGACGGGGCGATCAGGCCGGAGGTGTAGGTGATCGTGGCGACACCGGCGATCGCCTGGCTCGGGTTCGGCCCGCTCCGCCCGGCCGCCGCGAAGGCCAGCGGCACGACCACGGCGACACCGAGGCCGATGAGCGCGAAGCCGGACATGGCGAGTGCCGGATGCGGGGCCAGCACCACCAGCAGCCCGCCGATCGTTGCCAGCACTCCGCCGGTCCGCACCGTCCGCACCGGCCCGAAGCGGTCCACGATCCGGTCGCCGGCGAACCGCGCCACGGCCATCGTCAGTGCGAATGCCGTGGTGGACGCGGCCGCGAGGCCCGGCGAGGTGTCCAGGACGTCACGGAGGTAGACCGCCGACCAGTCCAGGCTCGCCCCCTCCGCGAAAACCGCGCAGAAGCCGACCGCGCCGATGGCCAGTGCCGACTTCGGAGGCAGCGCGAACCGCGGCGGCGGCTCCTCCCCGGCGGAGACGCGCACGTTCAGCACGCCCTGGCAGGCGATCAGGCCGAGGGCGGTCAGCGTCAGGGCCGCCAGTGTGTGGTGCAGCCGGGCGTCGCTGCCCAGGTGGGCGGCGACGGTGCCGCCCGCCGAGCCGATGAGTGCGCCCGCGCTCCACATGCCGTGCAGCCCGGACATGATGGACCGGTCGAGGCGGTTCTCGATCTCCACGCCCAGCGCGTTCATCGCCACGTCGGACATGCCCGCAGTCGCCCCGAAGACGAAGAGCGCCCCGCACAGGGTGAGCAGGTCGGGTGCGAACGCCGGCAGGGTCAGGCTCAGGGTCCACAGTGCGAGCAGACCGCGCAGCGCCGTGCGGGCGCCGAAGCGGTGGCTGACGGCTCCGGCCAGCGGCATCGCCACGGAAGCGCCGAGCGCCGGGAAGGCGAGGGCGAGGCCGAGCTGGCCGGCGCTCGCTCCGGCGTGGTCCTGGATCCACGGAATGCGGGTCGCGAAGCTGCCGGTCACCGCTCCGTGCACACAGAAGACGGCGGCCACGGCGAAGCGCGCGCGCCTCACCTGCCGGAAACCCACCGTCGATTCGCCGGACATGCGGACCATGCGGACACCCCTCCCCGAGAACGTGAGAGGTAAACTATCAGGAAACCTGCCTGATAGTTGAGCGCTTTTCGTCTGGGAGGATTCCGGCATGCCCGCATCCCCGAGTACTGCCCGGACCATCAACGACCGGCTCGCCCTGGAATTCCTCCAGCAAAAGGGCCCGTTGACGGCAGGCCAGCTGAAGACCATGACCGGCCTCTCCCGGCCCAGCGTCGCCGACCTGGTGGAGCGCCTGCAGGAGTCCGGGCTCATCCAAGTGGTCGGCGAGGCGGGCGCCGACCGCAGAGGTCCGAACGCCCGGCTGTACGGGATCGTCGCCGACCGCGCACATCTCGCGGCGCTCGACGTGCGCACCGACAGCGTGTCCGTGGCCGTCGCGGACCTGCTCGGCACGCGCCTCGCCGAGGCGTCCCTGCCGATCGGCGACGCCGACGAGTCCGGCCCGGCCGTGGAGCGCGCAGCCGCCCTTGTGGAGCGCACGGCCAGGGGCGCGGGGGCCGCCACCCTGCACAGCGTCTGCGTCGGCGCGCCCGGTCTCATCGACCCGTCCACCGGCGAACTCCGCGACACCACCGGCCTTCCGGCCTGGCACCGCATGCTCGTGGCCGCCCTCCAGGAGCGGCTGCCCGCCCGGGTGATCGTCGAGAACGAGACCAACCTCGCGGCCGTCGCCGAACAGCGCCTCGGCGCCGCGCGCGACCGTGACTCCTTCGCCTTCCTCTGGCTGGGCCACGGAGTCGGCGCCGGCATCTTCCTGGACGGCCGGCTGCGCAGGGGGGTGTCCGGCGGTGCGGGCGAGATCGGCTTCCTCCCGGTACCGGGAACCGCGGGCATCCCCTCGGCCGTCGACTGCGCGGGCGGCTTCCACTCGCTGGCCGGGGCGGCGGCCATCCGCGAACTCGCACAGCGGTACGGTCTCGCCGGCGCGGTTGCGGCGGACACCGTACGGACAGCCGTCGCCGAGGACCGCCACGACTTCCTCGACGCCCTCGCCGACCGCCTGGCCCTCGGCGCCGCCGCGGTCGCCGCGGTTCTGGACCCCGGCTGCGTCGTTCTCGGTGGCGAGACCGGACACGCGGGCGGCGAACCGCTGGCAGCACGCGTCGAGGCGAAGGTCGCCCGCCTCTCACCGCTGCGGACGCAGGTGCGTGCGGGCACCCTCGGAGGCACCGCGGTCCTGAGCGGCGCCCTGCTGACGGCGGGGGAGTCGGCGCGGGGGGAGCTGTTCGCGGGAGGGGCGTGAAGGTGTGGCGCCGGGCCGTCCGTACTCGGATTCTCGCCCTCGGCGGCCCTACGGGGCGCGCGGGCGGTGGGACGGACACGCGCGCGGCTCCACGGGAGAGCACGTGGGCGGCCAGTCGCCGGCGTCGCGCGCCGAGGGCGAGCCGCCGGGGGCCGTCCGTGCTCGGGCACGTGCCGCCGCGTGGGCGTAACGTCCCTCTATGGGGGGTTCGGGTCGTGCGGGTGGATCGCGTCGCCCGCCCGTCGCCCGGACGGCGTTCGTGGACCTCTGGCGTCGGAGGTGTCCTGTGACCAGGCCGGGTGGGCCAGCGACCGACGCGGACGCCCTGGGTGCCGCGCTGGTGGATACGGTACGCCGGACCGGCGCGGGGGTCGGCGCGCTGTTCCTCCTCACGCCGGACGAACGGATCCTGTGCCTGGACGTGATGTGCGGTGTGCCGTCCGGATTCGCCGATCCGTGGAGCAGGGTCCCGGTCACCGCGCCGGCCCCGGTGGCCGACGCGGTCACCCGGGAGCGGCTGGTCTGGGTGGGCAGCCACGAGGAGCTGGCCCGTTCCTATCCGCGGAGCGCCGTGGCGCTGCCCTTCCCGCTCGCGCTCGCCGCCGCCCCCGTCACGGGGATTCGGCGCTGGGGGTCGCTGCTGCTGATGTGGCCGTCCGGCCATGCGGACCGGATGACCCGGCGCGAGCAGGGGCATGTCGCCACGAGCTGCCGTCGCCTTGCCCGGCTGCTGGACGAGGCGGCCGAGTCCGGTCACCCGTACACCTGCGGGGACCGCCCGCGCGTGCTGCCGGTCGAGGCCGGACACCGGGCGACGCAGCCGCCGCTGGCCGCGGCCGACTTCGCGGAGCGCCTGCCCGGCGGTTCCTGCGCGCTCGACCTGGAGGGACGCTTCTCCTTCATCACGTCCGGAGGCGCCGAGCTGCTGGGCCGCAGCGTGGAGCAGCTGCTGGGCACGCGGCCGTGGCAGTCCTTGCCCTGGCTGGACGATCCCGTGTACGAGGACCGCTACCGCGCGGCCGTGCTCAGCCGCCGGCCCGTGTCCTTCACAGGCTGCCGGCCCCCGGACGGATGGCTGGACTTTCATCTCTACCCGGACGCGAGCGGCATGAGCGTCCGTATCGTGCCCACCGGGGCCACGCCGACCGACGCGCCGGCGCCGCCCGCGCCCAGGGCCGCGTCGGCCCCGACCCGGCCGGGGCACCTCTACCAGCTGCTGCATCTCGCCGCCGCGCTGACCGAGGTGGTCGGGGTGCAGGACGTCGTCGATCTGGTGGCCGACCAGGTCATGCCCGCCTTCGGTGCACAGGGTCTCGTCCTGTCCGCAGCCGAGGCCGGCCAGCTGAGGATCACGGGACACCGCGGATACCCCGCGGCGGTCATCGAGCGTCTCGACGGCCTGCCGCTCGAGACCGGGTTCACTCCGGCCGGGCAGGCCCTGGCCACCGGTATCCCTTCGTTCTTCGCCGATCCGAGCGAGATGGCCCGGATCTATCCCGAGGCTCCGAGAGTCAGCGGAAAGCAGGCATGGGCCTTCCTGCCGTTGATCGTCTCCGGCCGTCCCGTGGGCTGCTGCGTGCTGACCTACGAACGTCCCCATGCGTTCTCGGCGGAAGAACGCGCCGTCATGACCTCACTCGCGGGGCTCATCGCCCAGGCACTGGACCGCGCCCGCCTGTACGACACCAAGCATCAGCTCGCGCACGGACTGCAGCAGGCCCTGCTGCCGCACAGACTGCCCGACATCGACGGGCTGGACGTCGCGGCGCGCTATCTGCCCGCCACGCGCGGCATGGACATCGGAGGCGACTTCTACGACTTGATCCCGCTGGGCCGTACGGCGGCGGCGGCCGTCATCGGTGACGTACAGGGCCACAACGTGGCAGCCGCCGCCCTCATGGGGCAGATCCGTACCGCCGTCCATGCCCACGCGAGCCCGGGCGCGCGACCCGACGAGGTGCTGTTCAAGACCAACCAGCTCCTCATCGACCTCGATCCCGGCCTGTTCAGCAGCTGCCTCTACGCCAACATCGATCTCGAGCGCGGCCTCGTGTGTCTGGCCAACGCGGGCCACCCGCCACCGCTGTTGTGCCGTCCCGGCCGCCGTGCGCACCCGCTTGCGGTGCCGGCAGGTCCGCTGCTGGGCGTCGTTCCGGGCGCGACCTACCCCGTCACCGAGATTCCGCTCGTGCGGGGGATGACGCTCGTCCTCTACACCGACGGGCTCGTCGAGACGCCCGGCACCGACATCGAGGTGTCCATCGACCGTCTCGCGGACAGCCTCGCCCGGGCCGGGGGAGACGACCTCGACCGTGTCGTGGAGGCCCTCGTGAGGCAGGCCCCCGCCGGCCGGCAGCGCACCGACGACATCGCTCTTCTCGTCCTGCGGAGACCGGCCGGCCCGCAGAGGGAGTGAAGGCGGGCCGGTGCCGGAGCAACGGCCCGCCGGGGCCCGGCGGCGGCAAGGGCCGTCAACCGCCGCCGGGCTGTCACAGTGCGCGGTGTCAGCAGGGACCGAGGTCCTGCCAGACACCCCACTCACCGGTGGTACCGGGCTCCTCGCCCTTCGTCCACCACTTGGACTTCCACTGGTGCGACGCGTGGGACACGGTCGTCCCGCCGCCGTAGGCCGACGAAGCGTCCCAGGCGGATGCGGCGCAGTCGCCGGGCGACGGTGTGGGTGTCGGGGACGGGCCCGGGTCCGTGCCGCCGCCGGAGCCCGGCTCGACCAGGGTCGTGCCGCGCGCCAGGTCGCCCGCCAGCGCGTAGGTGGTGCCGCCGACGGTCACGGTCCAGTTGGAGGGTGTGGACACCGGCAGGTAGTAGTTGAACGACAGGTCCACGGTCGCGCCCGGAGCCAGTGACTGCCAGGCCGGGAGCTTCAGCGACACCCGGTGGAAGTCGCCCCGCAGACCGCCGATGTTGTCGCCGGTGTGGTCGCTCCTGACCACCGTGGTGCCGAAGCCCGACTGGTCCGAGGCGTTGGCCGGGGCCGCGGTCGCGTAGTCGAACTGGAACTCCGTGCCGCCCGGCAGCGTCGCGGAGGTGTTGTTGGTGATCTTCAGCTTGGGCGTGATCGGGTAGTTGGAGTCGCCCAGCTTGAAGTCGGTGAAGTCCACGGCGATGTCCACCGCCTCTGCGGGCAGCGCGGTGTTGCTCTTCTTCGCCCCGTACGGCGTCGCCGACTTGAACTTCTCGTACATCGACGTCGTCAGCGTGTCGCCGATCTCGTACTGGCCCTTCGTCGCGTTCCAGTCGTAGTCGCCCGCGAGCTCCCAGACCATCGTGCCGCCGATGCCGCGGTCGACCACGTAGTCCGCCTTGGCCGCCACCGACTCCTCGTCCTCGGTGGAGAGGAAGACCTTCTTCTCGGCGTTCCACAGCCACGGCGCCACCAGCGTGGAGTCGTACTTGCGCACATAGGTGCCGGTCAGCTCGGTGTCCGCGAGGAAGCCGTACCGCGTGACGTAGTCGCCGACGATCCCCTTCTCCAGGTTCTTGGCGTGCCACATCGGGTTGGAGCCCGCGGGGGACTCGTTGCCGTTGTCGTCCTTGTCGTGCCAGAGGTTGTCGATGCCTACGGCGCCGTCACCGCACTTGGTGAGGCCGGAGCCGGCCGGGCAGGAGGTCGCGGCGGCCCTGCCCCACAGGCCGTCCGTGCCGCCCTGCACGTTCTTGTGGCCGCGGGTGTAGTACGGCAGGCCGATGTTGATGCGGCCGGCCGGCATGGAGCCGCGGAAGTAGTGGTACGCCCAGTCGGCGTTGAGGTAGCCGATGCCGCCGTACTGCGCGCTGCCGTAGACGTTCGCCGCCGCCAGCTCGGCGTCCCTGCCGTCGTCGAAGAGGGAGGCGTTCGGGCCGACGTACTCGTTCCAGGCGCCGTGCAGGTCGTACGACATGATGTTGACGTAGTCCAGGTACTTCTGGACCTGGAAGGTCTCCATGCCGCGCAGCAGATAGCCGGAGGACGGTGCCGCGACGGTGAGCATGTAGTGCCTGCCGTCGGCCGCCCCGGCCCGGTCGAGCTTCTCGCGAAGGGTCTTCATCAGCGCCGCGTAGCCCTTGTTGAGGCCGGCCCGGCGGGCGTTGGAGACGGGGAAGTCGGCCGGGTGGCCGGCGTCCTTCATCGAGGTCGGGTACTCGTAGTCGATGTCGACGCCGTTGAAGCCGTACTTCTTGATGAAGGCGACGGCCGAGTCGGCGAACGTGTCGATGCCCGCCTGGTTGACCGAGCCGTCGGCGTTGGTGGCCATCGTGTAGAAGCCGCCGGAGTCCACCCGGTCGCCGTTGTCGTCGAAGTAGCCACCGGTCTCCGCCCAGCCGCCGACCGAGATCAGCGTCTTGACGTCCGGGTGCTGCTTCTTGAACTTGTTCAGCAGGTTGAAGTGGCCCTTGTACGGCAGCGCCGGGTCCATCTCGGCACCGGCGACACCCGGCCAGGTCATGCCGGTCGCGGCGTTCTCGGCGCTGTCGGTGCCGACCGAGAGCCTGTTGGCCGAGTCGATGTGTCCGAAGGCGTAGTTGATGTGGGTGACCTTGTCCCACGGGATGTCGGAGGCGAGGTAGGCGGGGGCACCGTCCTTGCCGGTGCGCCAGCCGGTGAAGTAGCCGATGACCCGGCGCTGGTGGTCCGCGCCCATCTTCTCGCGGCCCTCGGTGTCGTAGACCGAGCAGTACGGGACGTCGACGCCGGGGGTCGCGTAGAGCCCGTCGGGGCGGCAGCTCTCCTGCGACGCGGCGTGGGAGACGCCGGGGGACAGCATCCCGGCCAGCAGCGCGGCTGCGGCGGCGCCGGCGGCGAGCAGTGACGCCCCGGCTCTGGTACGGGTGGGGGACTGCACGATCAGTTCCTCCTGGTGGGGATCCCCTGTATCGCCCGCCGGGAGCACAGGGGGTTCGGGCCTCGTCAACTGGCACATCGGGAAAAGAGGTTGGCCCTGGTGTGCGCACACCGGCGGGCCTGGTCCGCGGAGGTGTCGCAGACATTAAGAGGACTAGACCAGGCGGTCAATAGGTCTGGACCAGGTGGAGGTGAATGTGACGCCGGGTGACGCGGTGTGCGCGAATGTGACGGAGTCCACAGAACTCACCCGCATGGCCGAGTGCCGCCCGTGGCACACTGTCCCTGTATCAGCAGCAGCGCACTCCGGGGTCGGTGCAATTCCGAACCGGCGGTTACAGTCCGCGACCCGTCCGCAGCCAGCGGCCGGTTGACCAGGTGAAATTCCTGGACCGACGGTTAAAGTCCGGATGGGAGGCAGTGCGCGGCGGGTGTCACCGTCAGGTGCGTCGGCCGTCTGCCGATCGCCGTTCATGATCCGGCGACCGGCGTTCCGGCGTCGGCGTTCCCCTGGATGTCGTTCCCGCTTTCTGTCGTACCGACAGGCCCCGGAGTCCGTGCCCGAAGAGGCAGGAGAACCCGGTGGCCACCGCAGCCGACACGGACGCCATGCGCCGAGCGATCACGCTCGCCGCCCGCGGACTCGGCTCCACCAGCCCCAACCCGGTCGTCGGGTGCGTCATCACGGACGCCTCGGGACATGTGGTCGGCGAGGGCTTCCACCAGCGCGCCGGCGGACCGCACGCCGAGATCCACGCCCTGCGCGCGGCCGGGGTCCTCGCCCGCGGCGGCACCGCGTACGTCACCCTCGAGCCCTGCAACCACACCGGCCGCACCGGCCCCTGCGCCCAGGCGCTGACCGAGGCCGGGATCGCCCGCGTCGTGTACGCGGTCGCCGACCCGAACCCGCAGGCCACCGGTGGCGCCGACACTCTGCGCGCCGCCGGTGTCGACGTCGAGCACGGCCTGCTGGAGGAGGAGGCGGAGGAGGGCAACACCGCCTGGCTCACCTCCGTACGCCTCGGCCGCCCGTACGTGACCTGGAAATACGCCGCCACTCTCGACGGCCGTACCGCCGCCGCCGACGGCACCAGCCGCTGGATCAGCTCGCCGGAGTCCCGCGCCGACGTCCACCGGCTGCGCGCCGAGTCCGACGCGGTCGTGGTCGGCTCCGGCACTCAGCGGGCCGACGATCCCCACCTGGCGGTACGGGGCATCGAGGGCGCCACCCAGCCGCTGCGGGTGGTGGTCGACACGAACGCCACCGCGTTGCGGGCCGGCGCCCGGGTGCTGGACGACGCGGCGCCGACGCTCGTCGCGATCGCGGAGGACGCGGGGCCGCCCCCCTTCGTCACGGCCGGGGACGCCGCACCGCCGCCGTTCGCCATGGCCGGTGCCACCGGGCACGACGACACCGCCGCGGCGGCCGAACCGGGCGGCCGCGGCTGCGTGGTCGTGCGGCTGCCGCGGGCGGAGCGCGGGCTGTCCGTGCCCGCGCTGCTCGCCGCGCTCCACGAGCGCGGTGTCCGCTCCGTACTCCTCGAAGGCGGCCCCGCCCTCGCCGGCTCCTTCGTGGCCGCAGGGGCCGTGGACCGCGTCATCGGCTATCTCGCCCCCGTGCTCCTCGGCGCCGGCCCCGCCGCCCTCGCCGACGCCGGAATCACCACCATCACCGAAGCGTTGCGGCTCCACGTCACCGGGGCCGAGCGCATCGGCACCGACCTGCGTGTCACCGCGACCGTCCCCAAGGGAGCCTGAAGTGTTCACCGGAATCGTCGAAGAACTGGGCGAGGTCACCGCCGTCGAGCACCTCGGCGACGCCTCCCGCTTCCGGTTGCGCGGCCCGATCGTCACCGAGGGCGCGAAGCACGGTGACTCCATCGCCGTGAACGGCGTCTGCCTGACCGTCGTCGAGACGGACGGCGACGAGTTCACCGCCGACGTGATGGCGGAGACACTGAAGCGCTCCGGCCTCGGCACGCTCGGGGCGGGCTCCCGCGTGAACCTGGAGCGGCCCACGGCGGTCGGAGCACGGCTCGGCGGCCACATCGTGCAGGGCCATGTCGACGGCACGGGCACGATCGTCGGGCGCACGCCCTCGGAGCACTGGGAGATCGTGAAGATCTCCCTGCCTTCCGAACTCGCCCGCTACGTCGTCCACAAGGGCTCGATCACCGTCGACGGGGTCAGCCTCACCGTGGTCGAGGCGGGCACCGACCACTTCACGATCAGCCTCATCCCCACCACCCTCGCCCTGACCACGCTCGGTCTCAAGCAGCCCGGCGACACGGTCAACCTCGAGGTGGACGTCATCGCCAAGTACGTCGAGCGGCTGCTCGGCGCGCAGGCGCGGGAGAGTGCCGAGTGAGCGCGCTGGACTGGCTGAACGGCGAGGCTTTCACCGCCTTCGGGCAGCACATCAAGTGGTCCGACATGATCGGCAACATCGTCGGTCTGCTCGCCCTCGCCCTCGGCTGGCGGCGCTCGATATGGACCTGGCCGGCCCAGTTCGTCTCCGGCGCCATCCTCTTCGCCGCCTTCGCCACGTCCCATCTGACCGGCAGCGCCGGCAAGCAGGTCGTGGTCATGGCCGTGGCGGTCTGGGGCTACCGGCAGTGGACCCGCGGCCGGCAGCAGGCCCAGGACGGCTCGATCGCGGTCAGGTTCGCCACCTGGCGCGAGCGCGGCTACCTGGCAGGCGGCGCCGTCGTCGGCACCCTCGCCGTCGGCGGGCTCTTCACCCTCTACCCGTCACTGTCCTGGGACCCGTGGCCCGACGCCTACATCTTCGTCGGCACCCTCGTCGCGATGGTCGCCCAGGCCCGCGGCATGGTCGAGTTCTGGTTCGCCTGGCTGCTCGTCGACCTCGTCGGCGTGCCGCTCAACTTCGCCAACGGCTTCGCCTTCTCCGGCTTCGTCTACGTCGTCTACGGCGCGCTCGTCCTGTGGGGCATGCGCGACTGGTGGCTGCGTTCCCGCCGGAGCGGCCGGCCCTCTCTGGAAGGAGCTACGGCATGACCGCGCAGCCCACCTGGTACCTGACCGACAGCGCAGACCTGGCGCTCGACCCCGTCGAGCAGGCCATCCGTGACATCGCGGCCGGCCGGCCCGTCGTGGTGGTCGACGACGAGGACCGAGAGAACGAGGGTGACCTCGTCATCGCCGCGGAGAAGGCCACCCCCGAGGTCGTCGCCTTCATGATGAGCGAGTGCCGCGGCCTGATCTGCGCCCCGATGGAGAGCGACGAGCTGGAGCGGCTCGAACTGCCCCAGATGGTGCAGCGCAACACCGAGTCGATGCAGACCGCCTTCACCGTCTCGGTCGACGCGGGCCCCGCCTACGGGGTCACCACCGGCATCTCCGCCTCCGACCGCGCCACCACCCTCCAGCTGCTGGCCGGCGGCATGGCCGGACCTGCCGACTTCGTGCGCCCCGGGCACATCTTCCCGCTGCGAGCCAAGTCGGGCGGAGTCCTCACCCGCCCCGGCCACACCGAGGCCGCCGTCGACCTCGCCCGCCTCGCGGGCCTGCGCCCCGCCGGCGCGATCGTCGAGATCGCCGGCGAGGACGGAGTGATGCTGCGGCTGCCCGAACTGGTGCCGTTCGCCCGCAAGCACGGCCTGACGATCATCTCCATCGAGGATCTGATCGCCTACCGCCGCAGCGCGGAACCGACCGTCAAGCGCGAGGCCGAAGTGCGGCTTCCCACCTCCGCCGGCGAGTTCACCGCCTACGGCTACCGCTCCACCGTCGACGGCGTCGAGCATGTCGCCCTCGTCCACGGCGAGATCGGCGACGGCGAGGACGTCCTGGTGCGTGTCCACTCCGAATGCCTCACCGGCGACATCTTCCACTCGCTCCGCTGCGACTGCGGCCCGCAGCTCCAGACCTCCATGGAACGCATCACGGAGGCCGGCCGGGGGGTCGTCGTCTATCTGCGCGGGCACGAGGGCCGCGGCATCGGACTGCTGTCCAAGCTGCGCGCCTACGAACTCCAGGAGCGCGGCAGGGACACCCTCGACGCCAACCTGGAACTCGGCCTGCCCGCCGACGCCCGCGACTACGCCGCCGGGGCGCAGATCCTCGCCGACCTCGGCGTGCGCAGCGTGCGCCTCATGACCAACAACCCGGACAAGTCCGCCGCGCTCGTCAGGCACGGCATCACCGTCCTCGGGCGCGAACCGATGCCGGTCCTGGCGGGCGAGCACAACCTCACGTATCTGCGCACCAAGCGCGACCGGATGGGCCACGACCTGCCCTGGCTCGACGCGGTCCCCGTGTCGACCTGCGGCAACCAGTAGTACGTACCGCGCGGCGAGCCTGCTCCACGGAGCCGGCGACAGCAGCGCAGCGAATCTGCGCAGCGACGCAGCCGACCTGCGCGACGAATCTGCGCAGCGACGCAACGAACCTGCGCGACGAATCTGCGCAACGACGCAACGAACCTGCGCGACGGACCTGCGCAGCGAACGAAGATGAACGGCTAGGGAGAAACATGAGCGGCAAGGGTGCGCCCGAACTGTCCGTCCGCAACTGCGGCGACCTCCGGGTGGCGGTGATCGCGGCCCAGTGGCACGAGAAGGTCATGGACGGCCTCGTCGACGGTGCCCTGCGCGCACTGCACGAGCTGGGCATCGACGAGCCCACGCTGCTGCGCGTCCCCGGCAGCTTCGAGCTGCCCGTCGTCGCCAAGGTGCTCGCCGGCCGGGGCTACGACGCGATCGTCGCCCTCGGCGTCGTCATCCGCGGCGGCACACCGCACTTCGAGTACGTGTGCCAGGGCGTCACCCAGGGGCTGACCCAGGTCTCCGTCGACACCGGCGTTCCCATCGGCTTCGGTGTGCTCACCTGCGACACCGAGGAGCAGGCACTCGACCGGGCGGGCCTCGAGGGCTCGAACGAGGACAAGGGCCACGAGGCGGTCACGGCGGCCGTCGCCACGGCGACCATCCTGCGTTCAGTATCCGAACCCTGGCGCTGAGCAGCGGGCGCCTCCGCGTAGTCTGGGACCACCATGCCGAATAAGACGTTCGAGGAGCTCTTCGCCGAGCTCCAGCAGAAGGCCGCCGAGGGCGACCCCGCCACTTCCCGCACCGCCGAGCTGGTGGGCAAGGGTGTCCATGCCATCGGCAAGAAGGTCGTCGAGGAGGCCGCCGAGGTGTGGATGGCCGCCGAGTACGAGGGCAAGGACGCCGCGGCGGAGGAGATCTCGCAGCTGCTGTACCACGTCCAGGTGATGATGGTCGCCCGCGGGATCTCCCTCGACGACGTCTACGCCCACCTCTGAGCCCGCCCCACGACGTCCGTACGCAATGACGTCACCCACCACCGCCACGCGAACGAAGGAAGCCCGCCTCATGTTGCGCATCGCCGTCCCCAACAAGGGTTCACTGTCCGGACCTGCGTCGGCGATGCTCCATGAGGCCGGCTACCAGCAGCGCAAGGAGTCCAAGGAACTCGTCCTCGTCGACCCCGAGAACGAGGTCGAGTTCTTCTACCTGCGCCCGCGTGACATCGCGATCTACGTCAGCTCCGGCAAGCTCGACATCGGCATCACCGGCCGCGACCTGCTGCTGGACTCCGGTGCGAACGCCGAGGAGATCCTTCAGCTCGGTTTCGCCCGCTCCACGTTCCGCTACGCCACCAAGCCCGGCATCGCGAACGGCGTGGCGGACTTCGGCGGCATGACGATCGCCACCTCCTACGAGGGCATCGTCGCCAAGCACCTCGCCGACAGCGGCGTCGACGCCTCCGTCGTCCACCTCGACGGCGCCGTCGAGACCGCGATCGAGCTGGGCGTCGCGCAGGTCATCGCCGACGTCGTCGAGACCGGCACCAGCCTGCGCAACGCGGGACTCGAGGTCATCGGCGAGCCGATCATGACGTCGGAGGCCGTCGTGATCCGGCGCACCGGCGCCGACCCGGCCCACGCCCAGGTGCAGCAGTTCCTGCGCCGCCTCCAGGGCGTCCTCGTCGCCCGCAGCTACGTGATGATGGACTACGACTGCCGGGTCGAGAACCTGGAGCAGGCCGTCGCGCTCACTCCCGGCCTCGAGTCACCCACCATCTCGCCCCTGCACCACGAGGGCTGGGTCGCCGTCCGCTCCATGGTCGCCGCCAAGGAGGCACAGCGGATCATGGACGACCTGTATGCCCTCGGGGCACGGGCCATCCTGACCACGGCCATCCACGCCTGCCGCCTCTGAGAGACGTACGACACCCACCATGTCCTCACCTGCTCCGGCGGCCCGGCCGCCCGCCCTCCCGGTCACGTTCCGGCCGACCCGCACCCGGATCGTCCTGCTGACCACGGGCGCGGTCATGTTCACCACCGTCACCGCGGTCACCCTGCTACTGGACCGGCTCAGCCCGCCCGAGAAGATCAGCTTCGTCTTCACGGCGCTGCTCTTTCTCGGCGTGCTGGCTCTGCTGAGCCGGCCCAAGGTCGTCGCCGACGACGACGGTGTCACCGTCGTCAACCTCACTCGGACGCGCCGCCTCGCGTGGGCGGAGATCCTCCGGGTGAATCTGCGGTCCGGCGACCCCTGGGTCTTCCTCGACCTCAGTGACGGCACCAGCCTGCCCGTCCTCGGTATCCAGCCCGGTATCGCCAGGGCCCGGGCTGTCGAGGACGCCCGCGCCCTGCGTGCCCTCGCCGAGACCCGCGGCACCCGCCCGGAGGAACACCCCGGCACCCGCCCGGACGAACACTGAGCGGCAGCGCCCCTGCCCCCGCCGGGCGGGGGCTCTCTCCATGCGCGGCGGCGCCGGGGGCGCCCCGCTCGCACGGCGCACCGGCCGGTTGGGGCGTCCCGCGACCCGAGGAGTGACGGCGTCCCGGCCCGCCGGGCGCGGGCCGCCCGGACGGTTCGCGGGGCCCTGCCTGCCGGTCTCCCCGGCGCCCGGGGGGAAGCGGCCGCGCGAATAATGGTGCGGGGGAGCTCGTGAGCGGCTGGACGGCTGCACCGCGCAGGAATATCGACGGCGTACGGACGAGCCGTTGTACGGTCCAGCCGTTGTACGGGATCAGCTCAGTGGAGGATCGTGCTGGCCCCGGCCGGACGGACCGCGGCCGGACAGGACCTCCCCGTACGCCTGCATCAGGTCCGGCAGGCGCAGCGTCGACAGATCCTCTCGGGTCGGCGGACTCGGACAGGCCGACAGCCGCAGATCGCGGTATGCGCAGCTCTTCTCGTACAGCGTGCGCAGGAAGCGTCCGTTGCCCAGCTCGTCGATCCAGCCCTGGTCGACGACATGACCGCTGATCGACCGCAGCTCGTCGAGCGCCTCCTCGTCCCACACGTCACCGTTGTCGGCGGCCAGTACCCCGCCGATCGCGGTCAGTTCCAACGGCCGGTAGGAGGGGAAGTCGACACGGGTGGTGAAACGGGACGACAGACCGGGGTTCGCCGCGAGCAGCCGGTCCATGCCCTCCGGATAGCCGGCCAGGATGACCACCAGGTGATCGCGGTTGTCCTCGGCCCGTTTGAGCAGCACCTGCAGGGCCTCGTCGCCGTACGCGTCGCCCTTGCCGTAGCCGGAGTTGGACAGGCTGTACGCCTCGTCCACGAAGAGCACGCCGCCGAGCGCCGAGTCGATCAGCTCATTGGCCTTCACCGCGGTCTGGCCCAGGAACTCGCCCACCAGGTCGGCGCGTTGGGCCTCCACCAGATGATCGCCGCCCAGCAGCCCCAGGGCGTAGAACACCCGCCCGAGGATGCGGGCGACCGTGGTCTTGCCCGTGCCGGACGGCCCGGAGAAGACGAAGTGGCGCTTCGGCGGCTGTACGGGCAGCCCCTGCCCGGCCCGCAGCCGGGCCATCTCCAGCTGTGCCGACAGCGCCTTCACCTGCCGTTTCACCGGTTCGAGCCCCACCATCCGCTCCAGCTCCGCCAGCGCCCGGGCGAGCAGCACCGGGTCGGTCGGCCCGGCGGGGAACCGCGGGGGAGCGGGCTGCGCCGGGACGGTCGCCCTGCGCTGCGGCATCTCGTCCGGCACCACGGGGACGGTTCCCGGCAGTGGCCCGCCGGCGTCGCCACCGAACCGCGGCTCCGGTCCCTGCGGCGTCTCGCCCTCCGCCTGGCCGTCGACCACGTCGCTGCCGTAGCCGGCGAGGGACACGGCGGCCAGGCCGGCCGAGTCGTCGTACGCGTCGATCCCGTCGTACTCCGCGATGGCCGCGAGGCGCGCGGAGGTGTCCATGAACGCCGGATCGATGCGGTGCACCGCGCGGTACAGAGGCAGCGCCGCCGCGCTGCGGCCGGTGCCCTCGTGCGCCCGGGCCAGCCAGTACCGCAGCTCCTTGCGCTGTGGCTGCTCGCTGCGGCAGCGCATCAGCGCGGCGGACAGCATCGGCTCGGCCTGCCCGTACATCTCCAGGCGCACCCGGGCCATGCCGCCGAAGAGCCCGGCCTCGATGCCCAGCAGCGGATCGTCGACCAACGACTCCGTGTGCCGTACGAGCTGCTCCCAGTCCTTGACGAGATAGGCCCGGCAGGCGTGCAGGAAGCGCACCTGGGGGTCGGTGTCGACCGGCGGCAGCGCGGCGAGTGCCCGGTCGAGCTCGGGCACATGACGGCCGTCGAGCCAGTGAGAGGCGTGCGCGAGCAGCAGGTCGCGGGGGCTTTCCAGCACCGGCTGCACCCACCAGCCCAGCCAGTACCAGGAGTTGAGCGTGCGGTGGTGCCGGGTGCGCTGCTCGCCGAAGCGGTCACGGCTGCGGTACATGTGCAGCAAGGCGGTCGAGGTGTCCACGCGCAGGGCGTGCAGGCCCAGCCAGGCGTCGGCCATGCCGGGATCGAGCCGGACGGCCGTACGGAACTCCTCCTCGGCCTGCGGGTACGCACCCATGGTGCAGGCGTCCACACCGCGTACCCAGGCGAGGTCCGCCGGCGCCCCTGCGCCCTGCGTGCCGATGTCCATAGGGTCCCCCCACTCCCCCCACAAACCGTGCGCCAGTGTTGTCGCGCCGGATGGACGCCGACGGGCCGCAGCCGGTGCGGCCCGGCCAGGAACGGCCCGGCCAGGAACGGGAATTGAGGCCCACAGGGTGCATCGTACCTGCGCGCGGGATGGTGAATAAGAGCGCCGTGGCTGCCTCACACGGGACCCGCGACGGTGACCCAGGGTGAGCACCGGTGCCTCGAAAGCGGGCGGCGGAAGCGGCAAGAAGGCAGAACGAAGCCCCCGATCACGGGGGAACAATCGGGGGCTTCGCGTCTGCGGCGGCTCCGAACGGCCGCACATTGAGAACGTAAGACCTGTACGGTCCGCTGGTCAAGCAGAGTTGAGCCACTCTTGGGCCCGAATTCCGACTGCTCAGTATGTCGTGGAAGAGTCGTCACGGTGTGTGACTCTTTGGTGCGGGCCCGCAGTCCCTGCAGGCAGCGGGAGCCACTTGTACCCCTCGGGGCACTCTTTTATCAGGGCATCGGCGAACGGCCGTGAGGGGTCGGCCAGGAAATGGCGTGTCTCCGCCGCCGTCCAGCCGTCCCAGAACCCCGAGAGGCCGGCGCCGTCCCGTGCCCGGCCGCGCGCCCACGACCCCTCGGCACCCAGGTCCATCCAGAGCAGCGCCGCGAGATGCGGCCGCAGCGCCCGCCGTCCCGCCCCGACGCCCTCGATCAGGACGACGGGAGCCGTGGGGAGCCTGCGCGGGGCGAGGAAACGCCGCAGATTCCAGTCGTACGGGTGATACGCCGCGTCCCGGCCGCGCGCCAGCGGCTCGATCACCTGGCTCAGCATCCGCCCGGTCCAGTCGAACAGCTCCGCATGGCTGGCCAGGTCGTCGAGGTGCAGTACGGGCGGGTCGCCGCCGAGTGCGCGCGCGAGCCGGCCGGCGAAGGTGCTCTTGCCCGAACCGGCGTGACCGTCCACGGCGACCAGGCGCACCGGTCCGCAGGAGGGTGGCAGCGCCCGCAGACGGGCCGCTTGCCGGTCGAGGTCGTCCATGGGGCCAGCCTAGGAGGCCGCCGGACGGCGTCGCGGTGAGCCCGGCGGGGCGCCGCAGGTCATGCCAGTGGCTCAGACCAATATCGGACGCTGCGGCGCGCTGCGCGTCTCTGGCAGAAGCGCGGCGGGACCGGCGATAGTGGCCGCACTGCCGCGCACCTGACTTGGGGGTTCCATGGCCGGACCGACTTCGCGCAGAAACGTCCTGGGCGCCGCGATCGCCGCCGCCGCCACCGCAACCGCGGGCGCGGTGTCCGCCTCCGCGGGACCGGCGGCCGCCGCCGGCGCCGAGGCGGCCTCACCACCGGCCCGGGGCCGTCGGCCGGGGACACTCGTGGACAACCGCTTCTGGTCCACCCATACGGACTGGCGGTGTGGCGACCGCGCCGGCACGCGGGCCGTCGCCGGCCGCCGCCCGGGTGTCGTGATCGCCGAACCCGTCGGCACCACCGAACACCCGGACCCGCACACCGGCACGACCGCGTACTGGGAGTACGCCACCTGGACGTCGCCGGTGCACCGCTCACGTGTGCCCGCCACCGAGGTCATCGCCTCATGGAACGCACACACCCCCGTCGGCACCTGGCTCCAGGTGGAGCTGAGCGGCCGGTACTCGGACGGCGTCGCGACCCCGTGGTTCGTGATGGGACGCTGGGCCGCCGGTGACACGGACATCCGCCGCACCTCGGTGGACGGCCAGGGCGACGGCAGGGCGAGCATCTGGACCGACACCTTCTCCGTGGACGATGCCGCGAGCGGGCTGCGCCTCGACACGTACCGGCTGCGGCTCACCCTCTACCGGCGACCGGGGAGCGGGCTCACCCCCACCGTGTGGCGGCTGGGGGCCATGGCCTCCGACATCCCGGACCGCTTCGGGGTGCCCGCCTCCGAGCCGGCCCTCGCCCGCGAACTGATCGTGCCGCGCTACTCCCAGAACACACACGTGGGCCGCTACCCCGAGTACGACAACGGCGGCGAGGCGTGGTGCAGCCCCACCTCGTCCCAGATGATCATCGAGTACTGGGGGCGCACGCCCACCGCCGCCGATCTGGCGTGGGTCAACCCGGAATTCGACGATCCGCAGGTCTGCCACGCCGCCCGTCACACGTACGACCACCAGTACCGGGGCTGCGGCAACTGGCCCTTCAACGCGGCCTACGCCGCCACCTACCCCGACATGAGCGCCGTCGTCACCCGGCTCTCCTCGCTGACCGACCTGGAGACGCTGATCGCCGCCGGCATCCCGGCCATCACGTCCCAGTCCTTCCTCGCGTCGGAGCTGACCGGAGCGGGCTACGGCACCACGGGCCACCTGATGACGGTGATCGGTTTCACCGCCGGGGGCGACGTGATCGCGAACGACCCGGCCTCCCCGAGCAACGAGGCCGTGCGCCGCGTCTACCGGCGCACGGAGTGGGAGAACATCTGGCTGCGCACCAAGCGCTACAACGCGAGCGGGAGAGTGGTCTCCGGCACGGGAGGCGTCTGCTACGTGTACTGGCCGGCCCACCCCACCGCCGCCCAGCGCACGGCACTCGGGGCCGTCGGCATCCACTGACGCACGCCGCCGCTCCCGGAGGCAGTGACCAATCTCTCTACCCCGGGGGCCGGTGCCGCTGGCAATGTGGTGGGGCAATGGGGGATCCACCTGCCCGACGACCGAACGAGACCACCATGACTTCGACCGCCGCCACCCACACCCTGCCGACGACCCGTACCGGCGGCCCGGACGACGAGGGCAACGTTCTCGAGCACATTCTCGGCTGGACACTCGTGGTCGTCCTCGCCATGCTCATCACCCAGGTCGGCCTGATCTAGAGCGGCTCGAGAACGACCGGACCGATCCGGCCGGGATCGTCGACCAGGCCCCCGACCTCCTCCTCACCCGTGACGGGCGGAGCCGAATCGGGCATACTCAACGCGCCACACGCCGCTGTCCAGCTGCTTTCGTGATCCGGAAGGGCACCATCGGCCTGGCAGCACAACCGGCGGCGCGCTCCACACCCATCGCGCGCGACCGCCGCAGCGCCCGACAGGGAGGAGAGCGCCGCAATGCCCGACCGCGCCCCGCAGCCGGTGGACCGTCAGCTGCCCACCGAGGAGGCCGGGGATCTGATCGCCCTGGTCCGCGACATCGTCCAGCGGGAGATCGCCCCCCGCGCGGCCGAGGAGGAGGACGCCGGGCACTTCCCGCGTGAGGTCTTCTCGCTCCTGTCCGAATCCGGACTGCTCGGTCTCCCCTTCGACTCCGAGTTCGGCGGCGGCGACCAGCCTTACGAGGTCTACCTCCAGGTCCTGGAGGAACTCGCGGCCGCCCGCCTCACCGTCGGTCTCGGCGTGAGCGTCCACTCGCTCGCCTGTCACGCGCTCGCCGGTTACGGCACCAGGGAACAGCAGGGCGAGCACCTGCCAGCGATGCTCGGCGGCGGCCTGCTCGGCGCCTACTGCCTGTCGGAGCCGTCCTCCGGATCCGACGCCGCCTCGCTGCGCACGAAGGCGGTCCGGGACGGCGACGACTGGGTGATCACCGGCACGAAGGCATGGATCACCCACGGCGGTGTCGCCGACTTCTACACGGTCCTCGCCCGCTCGGGCGTCGAGGGGCCGCGCGGCATCACCGCGTTCCTGGTGCCGGGCGACGCCCCCGGCCTGAACGCAGCCGTGCCGGAGAAGAAGATGGGCATGAAGGGCTCGCCCACCTCCCAGCTCCACTTCGACGGTGTCCGCGTGTCCGACTCACGGCGTCTCGGGGAGGAGGGCCAGGGCTTCGCCATCGCGCTCTCCGCGCTCGACTCCGGCCGTCTCGGCATCGCCGCGTGCGCCGTAGGCGTCGCGCAGGCCGCCCTCGACCAGGCGCTCGAATACGCCACCGGGCGCAAGCAGTTCGGCCGCCCCATCGCCGACTTCCAGGGCCTGCGCTTCATGCTCGCGGACATGGCCACCCGGATCGAGGCGGGACGGGCGCTGTACCTCTCCGCGGCCCGGCTGCGGGACGCGGGCCGGCAGTTCTCGCAGCAGGCCGCCATGGCCAAGCTGTTCTGCACCGACACGGCGATGAGCGTCACCACCGACGCGGTCCAGATCCTCGGCGGCTACGGCTACACGCAGGACTTCCCGGTCGAGCGCTTCATGCGCGAGGCGAAGGTGCTGCAGATCGTCGAAGGCACCAACCAGATCCAGCGGATGGTCATCGCCCGCCACCTGGCCGGGCCGGAGACGCGCTGACCCGCGCGCTCGGCACCAGGGGTGCCGCGAGTCTGATCCATTCGGGGTCGCGGCGCCCCGGCAGTGTCCGCCCCCGGCTGGCCCACAGCTGGACCAGCTCACCGTAGATGGGCGGATCGGTCGGGCGCAGAACCGATTCTTCGTATGCGGCACGGACGGGCACGACGAGACGCCGGCGTCTGTGTGCGGTCGGGGAGTGCGGGCTCATGTCCGGCCAACGCGCCACGCGCACAAGCGGTTACCGCCGAAACCATCCGAGCGCCAGTGCGAGAACTACCCGCTCCGTCGTCGCGGTCCCGTGGCGGTCGGCCGCCGCGGGCTGGGCGCCGCGGTTCGCGAAGGCCGTGCCGGGGCCCCGCACACACAGGTGAAGCCCACGCGGCGGGTCATCCGCCGTCCAGCGGACCTGACGCACGTACACGCGCGTGGAGTCCACGTCTGGCACCGCGCCGCCGCCGGGGCCGGTGGCCGCACGCACACGTGGAGTCCACTCAGACGGGCCGGGGGTGGTGAGACCCGCAGGCCCGGTGACAGTGACCCGTACGGGCCCCAAGCGCGATGCTCACGGCCCCGGCGTAACGCTCGCAGGTGCGTGCGTGCGTGCGTTCGTGCGTGCGTGCGGTGCGGTGCAGGACAGCGACGCTCGCAGGGGTGTGGGACGGCGACGCTCACCGGCGCAGGGATGTGACGCTCACAGCTGCGGGACCGTGTCGCCCGCATCCCCGCCGAGGATCTCTGTCAGGCGGCCCGCCGCAACGGCTGCACCTTCAGCGGACGCGACCCCGGACCGCCCACATGGGAGAACGGCTGGGTCCGCCAGTCCAGCCCCTGGGGCAGCGTCAGCAACAGCGCGGTGTCCTGCTCCTGCAGCTCCAGCGACTCGTCGGCGGGGCGGGCCGAGGACGCCTCCCGGCCGGTCCCCGAGCACACCGTCAGCCCGAACGGGTTCCACGGGGTGGGGCACAGCGCGTGCTCGGGCAGGACGTCCTCGTCCGCCAGGAGCGCGATCGGCTGTGTGCAGTCCGGGCAGATGACCCGGAACATCTCGAAGGTGTCGTACTCGCTCAGGACGTCCGTGTCCGTGTCAGCCGGCTCGGCCGGATCAACGGGCTCCGGTTCGGTACGCCCGCCGCCCTTGGACGTCACAGTCTTGGTGCTCTGCATGGAGAATCTCCCCCTCGGATGGGCCGATCAGGCACTTGCGGCCTCGACCACAGCAAGCAATGCCCACCGCGCGGGGCAGGTAACCGTAAGGTCACGGCGCAACGGGCGGCAAATCTGTGGTGTTCGTCACATGGCCCCCGCCGGTCGTCGTTCCCGACCCTCGTGGGCTGTGCCGGAGGCGACCTTGGGCAATAGGTTGATCCGCATGGAGGAGCTGGATCGTCAGATCGTGGATTTGCTCGTCAAGGACGGGCGGATGAGCTACACCGACCTGGGCAAGGCCACCGGCCTGTCCACCTCGGCGGTGCATCAGCGCGTCCGCCGTCTGGAACAGCGTGGCGTCGTCCGCGGCTACGCCGCAGTCGTCGACCCCGAGGCCGTCGGGCTGCCGCTCACCGCCTTCATCTCAGTGAAGCCGTTCGACCCCAGCGCCCCGGACGACATCGCCGACCGGCTCTCCGGCGTCCCCGAGATCGAGGCGTGCCACAGCGTCGCCGGCGACGAGAACTACATTCTCAAGGTGCGTGTCGCCACCCCGCTCGAGCTGGAGCACCTGCTCACCCGCATCCGCTCCCTGGCCGGTGTCTCCACCCGTACGACGGTCGTCCTCTCCACCCCGTACGAGGCACGCCCGCCGCGTATCTAGTCTTGCTCCCATGACCGAGAGCACCGCCCACCGAAGCGAACACCGAACCGTGCTGCTGCGCGGGGGAGAAGTCCACAGCCCCGCCGACCCCTTCGCCACCGCGATGGTCGTCGAGAAGGGGCGCATCGCCTGGGTGGGGTCGGAGGGAGCCGCCGACGCCTTCGCCACCGGCGCCGACGAAGTCGTCGACCTCGAAGGCGCCCTGGTCACACCGGCGTTCACCGACGCGCACGTCCACACCACCTCCACCGGCCTCGCCCTCACCGGTCTCGACCTCTCCGGTGCCCGCTCCCTCGCCGACGCCCTGCGCCTCGTACGGCAGCACAGCGCGGCGAACCCCGGCGGCCGGGTGCTCCTCGGGCACGGCTGGGACGCGACACGCTGGCCCGAGCAGCGGCCCCCGAGCCGTGCGGAGCTCGACGACGCGGCCGGTGGGCGGCCGTTGTACCTGCCGCGCGTCGACGTCCACTCCGCCGTCGTCACCACCGCCCTGCTCGACCTCGTCCCCGGCGTCACCGCCCTCACGGGCTTCCACCCCGACGCCCCGCTGACGGCAGCGGCCCACCACGCCGTACGCGCCGCCGCCCACGCGGCCGTCACCCCCGCCCAGCGAGGCGCGGCGCAGCGGGCGGCGCTCGCCCGTGCCGCGTCCCTCGGCATCGGCAGCGTCCACGAGTGCGCGGGACCGGAGATCTCCGACGAGGACGACTTCGCCTCCCTCCTCGCGCTGGCCCGCACGGAACCCGGCCCCCGGGTGGTCGGCTACTGGGCCGAGCAGGTCACCGACGACAAGGGCGCCGAGCGCATCCGCGAACTCGGCGCCGCGGGCGCGGCCGGTGACCTGTTCGTCGACGGCTCCCTCGGCTCGCACACCGCCTGTCTGCACGCGCCCTACGCCGACAGCCCCGGCACCACGGGCACCGCGCACCTCGACGCGGCGGCCGTCGCGGCCCATGTGACCGCGTGCACGGAGGCCGGGTTGCAGGCCGGATTCCACGCCATCGGCGACGCCGCGCTGAGTGCCGTCGTCGAAGGGCTCCGGACGGCCGCCGACCGGCTCGGAGCCGCCCGTGTCCGTGCGGCGAGGCACCGGGTCGAGCACGCCGAGATGCTCACCCCGAAAACCATCGCGGCCTTCGCCGAGTTCGGCCTCACCGCCTCCGTGCAGCCGGCCTTCGACGCCGCCTGGGGCGGCGAGGACGGCATGTACGCCCAGCGGCTCGGTGCCGAACGGGCCCGCACCCTCAACCCGTACGCCGCGCTGCTGCGCGCCGGGGTGCCGCTCGCCTTCGGCTCGGACAGTCCGGTGACGCCGCTCGACCCGTGGGGCACCGTGCGTGCGGCGGCCTTCCACCGGACCCCCGGGCACCGCGTCTCCGTCCGGGCCGCCTTCACCGCCCACACGCGGGGCGGCTGGCGCGCCGTCGGCCGCGACGACGCCGGAGTGCTCGTCCCGGGGGCGCCCGCGGACTACGCGGTCTGGCGCACCGGCGAGCTGCTGGTACAGGCTCCCGACGACCGGGTCGCCCGCTGGTCCACCGACCCGCGCTCCGGCACCCCCGGCCTGCCCGATCTCGGCCCCGGCGCGGAGCTCCCCGTCTGTCTGCGAACCGTGGTCTCGGGGCGAACCGTCTTCGAGGGACCGAACGGGTGACGTAGGGACATTTCGCACCCTGGCGGATACTCCCACCGCTCCGCCGCGACCTGGGGATCTTCCTGCCTGACCTGGCACTTCCGTGAATTTTCGCTGATCAGGCGACTGTTGACAGCGAGCGCCCACCGGCCGGTAGGTTCGGGCCAGTCCACCGAAGAACGTCTGACCGGCAACCTCCACGCAAGTCGTCGAACGCCGCTGGGTCATGGGGTGGTGTGCCGCACCGGCACACCGTCACTGGGAGCCAGGTTCAGCGCCCGCGCCTCGGGGGCAGAGGGAAGGTTTCAGCCGGTCGGCCGGTGCGACCCGGGTGGGGCCCGGCGTTCAGTAGACAACGGCTCTCGGTCGACCCGCAGCCAGCGGGCCCCAGGTCGGCCCGAAGGACGCCGGGCCCGATCCGCTGCGTCCGGGCCCGGCCGCCCGCCCTATTTCCGTCCGCGCCCGCCCGCCCACTTCGTGAAGCTCCGTGTCGCTGCGAGCGCGTTCCGACGGCTCGCTATGGTTGGGCTCTGCGTACGGACTTTAAGGGGCAGCAGTGAACGACGGTGGTGCGGTTCCCCATGGCGGAGCCCAGGGGAGGCGGTACGGCCCGCTCGGCAGAACGCTGGTGATCATCCCGACCTACAACGAGGCCGAGAACATCGGCGCGATCGTGTCCCGCGTACGCACCGCCGTGCCGGACGTGGACGTGCTCGTCGCGGACGACAACAGTCCCGACGGCACCGGCAAGCACGCCGACGAACTCGCCGCCCAGGACGAGCAGGTGCACGTCCTGCACCGCAAGGGCAAGGAAGGGCTCGGCGCGGCCTACCTCGCCGGATTCCGCTGGGGGATCGAGCGCGACTACGGCGTCCTGGTCGAGATGGACGCCGACGGCTCCCACCAGCCCGAGGAGCTGCCCAGGCTGCTGACCGCGCTGAAGGGCGCCGACCTCGTGCTCGGCTCCCGCTGGGTGCCCGGTGGACGCGTCGTCAACTGGCCGAAGCACCGGGAGTTCCTCTCCCGCGGCGGCAGCACGTACTCACGGCTGCTGCTCGGCGTGCCGCTGCGGGACATCACCGGAGGCTTCCGCGCCTTCCGCGCCGAGACCCTTCAGGGCCTCGGCCTCGCCGACGTCGCCTCCCAGGGGTACTGCTTCCAGGTCGACCTCGCCCGGCGGGCCGTGGCCGCGGGGTTCCACGTCGTCGAGGTCCCGATCACGTTCGTCGAGCGTGAGCACGGCGACTCGAAGATGAGCAGGGACATCGTCGTGGAGGCGCTCTGGCGGGTCACCGCGTGGGGCGTGGGAGAGCGGGCGGGCCGCATCCTCGGCCACAGGGCTCCGGCGTCCAAGCCCCCGCGATCTTCCTGACGACCCCCTTACGCCGCTTCGGCGGGTGGCCAGGCACACTGGGAGCATGACGACCGGCGCACCGCCCCCGACCGCCCGCAGGCGCTCTCGCGCCCGCACTTTCCTCCCGCTCGCCGTCGCCGCCTGGTTGGTCCTCGAGATCTGGCTGCTCACCGTCGTCGCGGACGCGGCGAGCGGTTTCGCCGTCCTCGGTCTGCTGGTCGGTGCCGGGGTGCTCGGTGCCGTGGTGATCAAGCGGGCGGGGCGGCGGGCCTTTGCGAACCTCACGCAGACGCTCCAGCAGCAGACGGGCGGGCAGCCCACGCCATCCGCCCCTGCGCGGGGCGAGGGGAACGGGCTGCTCATGCTCGGCGGACTGCTGCTGATGCTGCCGGGCGTCGTTTCCGACGTGGCCGGCCTGCTGCTTCTACTGCCACCGGTCCGGACGCGCCTCGGCAGGCTCGCCGAACGTTCGCTGGAGCGGCGGATGAACGCCGTGATGCCCGACGGCCCGGGCAATCCGTTCCAGCAGGCCCGCATGCACCGCCCGGACGGCAAGGTCGTGCCGGGCGAGGTCATCCGGGACACCGGCGCCGACCGCGCCGACGACGACACCCCCCGCCCGCCGCTGGCCCCCTGACGCCGTCGGCGGGTCGGCCGGTTCCGGTGGGTGCGGGCCGTCCGAGGTGGGCCCTGCCCCTCCCCGTCGTGCGACTGCGCCCCGTGGCAGTGCGAACTCCGGATCCCGGCACCGCGTTTCGCGTGGCATGTCAGGGCTCCGTCCGGGCCCTCCAGCGCCCCAATCGCCGACCGGGCCGGGGTCGCCCCGGTCGGCGAGGCTGATTTCGCGGGCCGCCCGGTGAGCACCCCCGTGGCCCGCCCGGGGGCATCCCCCCGGCCGTCGGGGGAGTGCGGGCACGGCCGTACGCGGGGCCGGGGCTTCCCACGGTTCGCAAAGGAGCCGGGAGGGGGAGCGCTCCGCGCAGCCGCCGCCCCGCCCCCGTGGCCCCGCCTCCACCGCATGACAGAGCCGCGGGGGGGGGGGGGGCGCGGGGGGGGGGGGGGGGCGCGGGGGGGGGGGGGGGGGGGGGGCGCCCCCCCCCGCGGGGGGGGGGGGGGGGGGGGCCCGCCCCCCCCCCCCCCCCCCCCCCCCCGCGGCTCTGTCATGCGTCGCTTGGCGCGCCTGCGCGCGCTACGCGGACTTGCGGCTGTCGCGCGGATGCACCGCGATGTTCATGGCGCCGGAACGAAGGACCGCCAGCCGCTCGGCCAGGACCTCCTCCAGCTCCTCGCGGGTGCGCCGTTCCATCAGCATGTCCCAGTGCGTACGCGCCGGCTTGCCCTTCTTCTCTTCGGGGCCGTCCCCGTCCACGAGGAGTGCCTGGGCGCCGCACGCCTTGCACTCCCACTCCGGCGGAATCTCCGCCTCGACCGAGAACGGCATCTCAAAACGATGTCCGTTCTGGCATGCGTACTCCACCGCCTGGCGCGGGGCCAGGTCGATGCCGCGGTCCGTCTCGTAGCTGGTAACCACAAGTCGCGTGCCGCGGAGAGCTCGCTCACTCATGAATCGTGCCTCCCGGGCTTGTCGCCCACAGGACAGGTGTCGCTGTCGTCGTCATCCGGTCAACGTCCGGTCGGCGGTAAAGATTCCCATTCCGGGTCATGCGTCGCCCGTCGTGCCGCTGCTTTGCCATTGGTTGGGGTACCCACCAGTGCCCGGTTTGTCACTTCTGACAGAAAGTGTCACCCACTGATTTCACTATTCCAGCACGCAGTAACGGTCCGCCTGGCAAGCCAAAGGCGTACACTACCGGCCTTTTACTCAGGCGTCTAAATCCGGTCCGGTACCGGGTTCCCCGCCGCGGCGACCGCACGCCTCACCGGAACCCTCGCGAGCAGCACGAATCCCAGTACGAAGAAGATCACCAAAGAGATGATCGCGTCCCGGTAGCTGCCCGTCATCTGGTACGCTAGGCCGAACACCAGCGGTCCGACCCAGCTCAGCCCCCGGTCGCTCATCTCGTACGCCGAGAAGTACTCCGCCTCCTTGCCCCGCGGGACCAGATGCGAGAACAGCGACCGCGACAGTGCCTGGCTGCCGCCCAGGACCAGCCCGATACCGGCCGCCAGGCAGTAGAACCACACCGGTTCACCCGCGGGCAGGAAGTATCCGGCGGCCAGGATCAGCGTCCAGACCGCCAGCGAGCCCAGGATCGTGCGCTGCGCACCGTACGTACGGGCCAGCCGGCCCATGCCGAGCGCTCCCGCGACGGCGAGCACCTGCACCAGCAGCACCGCCGTGATCAGCGTGGTCTGGTCCAGGCCCAGCTCTTCGGAGCCGTAGACGGAAGCCTGCGAGATGACCGTCTGCACCCCGTCGTTGTAGACGAGGTAGGCGAGCAGGAACGACAGCGTCAGGGGATGCCGGCGCATGTCGCGCAGGGTCGCCCGCAGCTGCCGCCAGCCCGAGCCGACCGCGCCGGTCCCGGACGGCGTGACGCTCCGGTCGCGCAGCCGCCGCAGCGGGATCAGCGTGAAGGCGCCCCACCACAGCCCCGCGGAGGCCAGGCAGATACGGACCGCATCCCCCTCCGACAGCCCGAAGGACTCGTGGCCCGAGTAGACGACCAGGTTCAGCACCAGCACCAGCGCCCCGGACGTGTAGCCGAAGGCCCAGCCGCGCGAGGACACCGCGTCCCGCTCGTCGGGTGCCGCGATCTGCGGAAGATAGGCGTTGTAGAGGACCATCGACACGGCCAGCGAGGCATTCGCGACGATCAGCAGGAACGCGCCCAGCAGATAGCGGTCGCCGTCGAGGAAGAACATGCAGACGGTCGCCGCGGCGCCCACGTACGCGGCGACCGCGAGCAGCGGCTTCTTCCTGCCGGTGCGGTCGGCCGCCGCCCCCGCGAGCGGCATGATCAGGATGGCGAGCACCACTGACAAGGAGACCGCGTACGGGAAGACGGAACCGGCCCGCACCGGAATGCCCAGCGGGTGCACGAAGCCCTCGGCGTCGGCCGCCGCCTTCGCCACCGACGTCAGATAGGGGCCGAGGAACACCGTGAGGACGCTCGTCGAATAGACGGAGCAGGCGAAGTCGTAGAAATACCAGCCCCGTTGCTCGCGTCTGCGCTCCGCCGTTCCTTCGTCCCCGCCGGTGTCCCCGGTACGGTCCGCGGTGTCCGCTGTCACCCCGCGCCCCCTCGCTCGTGCCGTCGCAGAAGCGCCGGATCAGATCCACACGCCCCGGGCGGTCAGCACCGTGCGCAACGTCTCAAGATGATCGGTCATGATGCCGTCCACGCCAAGGTCCAGGAGGGCGGCCATCCGCTCGGCGTCGTTCACCGTCCACACATGGACCTGCAACCCCCGCGCGTGGGCCGCCCGTACGAAGCGCCGGTCCACCACCCGTATGCCGCCCTGCGTCTCCGGTACCTGGGCGCACACCGCGCCGCTGCGGACCGCCGCGGGTATGCCGTACGAGCCGATACGCAGGCCGAGCACCCCGCGCACCCCGTACGAGGTCGCGAGCCGCGGACCCGCGAGCCGCACCGCCCGGGCGACCCGGGCCTCGGAGAACGAACCGACGCACACCCGGTCCCACGCGTCCGCCCGGCGGATCAGACCGACCAGCGGTTCAAGGGCGGACTCGGCCTTCAGGTCCACGTTCCAGCGGGCCTCGGGGAACTCCTCCAGCAGCTCCTCGAACAGTGCCAGCGGCTCGCGGCCGCCGACCCTGGCCTTGCGCACCTCGCTCCACGGCAGTGCCGCGATACGTCCCCGGGCGTCGGTCACCCGGTCCAGCGTCGTGTCGTGGAACGCCACCAGCCGGCCGTCCGCCGTGGTGTGCACATCGGTCTCGAAGTAGCGGTAGCCCGCGTGGGCGGCCCGCCGAAAGGCCGCCGCGGTGTTCTCGATGCCGTCCGCCGCCCCGCCGCGGTGGGCGAAGGCGAGCGTCGCGGGATGGTCCAGATAGGGATGGCGTATGCGCGTCACCGCCGCAGTATCGCCTGTGCGGGTGACCCGCCGGCGACCACCGTGCTGCCTGTTCCCTTCTCCGGGACGGCGAAGACGCGCAGGAACAGCTGGGCCAGCGGCCCGATGGCCAGCGCGTAGGCCACCGTCCCGACACCGACGGTGCCGCCGAGCGCGAAGCCGGTGGCGACGACCGCCACCTCGATCGCGGTGCGCACCAGCCGGATCGACCGGCCCGTCAGCCGGTGCAGACCGGTCATCAGGCCATCCCTCGGGCCAGGTCCGAAGCGGGCCGCGATGTAGAGGCCGGTGGCCGCGCCGTTGAGCACGATCCCGCCCGCCATCAGCGGGATCTGCGCACCCGGTCCGTCCACCCGCGGGACCAGCGCCAGGGTGGCGTCCATCGCGAGGCCGATGACGAACACGTTCGACACGGTCCCGAGCCCCGGCCGCTGGCGGATCGGTATCCACAGCAGCAGGACCACCGCCCCGACGACGATCGACACCACGCCGATCGTCAGCCCGGTCAGCTCCGCCAGCCCCTGATGCAGCACGCCCCAGGGCTCCAGGCCGAGCCCGGCGCACACCAGCAGCGCCGAGCTCACTCCGTACAGCGCGAGGCCGACGTACAGCTGCAGCAGCCTGCGGGTGAGATGCGCGGACACGATGGCGCCCCCTGGTCTGGTGTGGGTGGACTGACGCATGACACTCTGTGGCTACGGAACAAGTACCAGCCATGGCCAATTCGAGGAAGGTGGACTGACTTACATGACGCAGTGGACCTCTGCGGTGGGCGCGGCCCAACTCGCCCGGCAGCTCACCTCCCAGCAGCCGCGCCCAGCCGGGCCGGGCACCCGTAAACCGCCCGCCTACCGGGCGCTCGCCGACGGCATCCGGCTGCTCGTCCTCGAAGGGCGCGTCCCCGTCGCGGCCCGGCTGCCCGCGGAGCGCGAACTGGCGCTCTCCCTGTCCGTCAGCCGCACCACCGTGGCCGCGGCGTACGAGGCCCTGCGCACCGAGGGATTCCTCGAGTCCCGCAGGGGAGCAGGCAGCTGGACCGCCGTACCGGCGGGCAACCCGCTGCCCGCCCGCGGCCTCGAACCGCTCCCGCCCGAGTCACTGGGCTCCATGATCGACCTGGGCTGCGCCGCGCTCCCGGCGCCAGAGCCGTGGCTCACCCGGTCCGTCCAGGGCGCGCTCGAGGAACTGCCGCCGTACGCCCACACCCACGGCGACTACCCCGCCGGCCTGCCCGCGCTGCGGCAGATGCTCGCCGACCGCTACACCGAGCGCGGCATCCCGACCATGCCGGAACAGATCATGGTCACCACCGGAGCGATGGGCGCGATCGACGCGATCTGCCATCTGTTCGCCGGCCGCGGCGAGCGCATCGCGGTCGAGTCCCCCTCCTACGCCAACATCCTCCAGCTGATGCGGGAGGCAGGCGCCCGGCTCGTGCCCGTCGCCATGGCGGAGGGCCTGACCGGCTGGGACCTGGGCCGCTGGCGCCAGGTTCTGCGCGACGCCGCGCCCCGCCTCGCGTACGTCGTCGCCGACTTCCACAACCCGACGGGCGCGCTCGCCGACGAGACCCAGCGCCGGGCCCTGGTGGAGGCGGCCCGCTCGGCCGGCACGGTCCTCGTCGTCGACGAGACCATGTCGGAACTGCACCTGGACCCCGACCTCGCGATGCCGCGCCCCGTCTGCGCCTTCGACCCCGCGGGGTCGACCGTCCTGACCGTCGGCTCCGCGAGCAAGGCGTTCTGGGCCGGCATGCGGATCGGGTGGGTCCGTGCGGCCCCGGACGTGATCCGCTCCCTCGTCGCCGCCCGGGCCTACGCGGACCTCGGCACCCCGGTGCTCGAACAGCTGGCGATCAACTGGCTGATGCGGACCGGCGGCTGGGACGAGGCGGTCGCCATCCGCCGCGAGCAGGCCCGCGAGAACCGGGACGCGCTGGTCGCCGCGGTGCGCCGGGAGCTGCCGGCCTGGGAGTTCGACGTCCCCGGCGGCGGGCTCACCCTCTGGGTCCGCACGGGCGGCCTCTCGGGCTCGCGTCTCGCGGAGGTCGGTGAGCGGGTGGGGGTCCGTGTGCCGTCGGGACCGCGCTTCGGCGTGGACGGCGCGTTCGAAGGCTACGTGCGGCTGCCGTTCACCGTGGGCGGCCCGGTGGCCGACGAGGCGGCCGCCCGGCTGGCGGCGGCGGCGCGTCTCGTGTCCACGGGCGCGACGACGGGTACGGAAGCCCCCCGGACGTTCGTGGCGTAGTCCGGACCGCTCGGCCGGTGCTACGCCTGGACCGTCGGCGGGGTGAGGGGCTTCGCCGGGATTCCCGGCGGCGGCGCGACGGGGACCGGCGCGCCGGGGCCGGGCGGCAGCAGCGCGAGGACCGCCCGGCGGTGGGCCTCCGTCGTGGCGTCGTCGAAGGGGTCGGGCGTGGCAGGGACCTGGAGGCGCACCACCGGCCCGGTACCGAGCCGTGCGTACCCCCGGCCAGGAGGGACGTCGGTCGTCGGCGTGGTGCGCGGCGTCGCGCCGAGGACCTCCTGCACGGCCACGAAGTCGGCCGCGCCGAGCACGACCCGGGCGCGGGTGTGCGTCCGTACCGCCTCCGTAAGGGCGCCGAGGCTGTCGAACTGCTCGGCCACGACCACGATGACCTGCGCGGCCCGCCCGTGGCGCAGCGGCACGGAGAGCATGTCCTGGGGGTCCCGGTGGCCGTCCGCGGCGGCCAGGTGTCCGAGGACGCTGGGCCGGTCCACCAGGATCCACAGCGGCCGTCTGGTGTCGTCGGGCACCGGCTGCCCCGCCTGCCGGGCGCGGTTGGCGGCGATGAGGCGCCGCTCGGTCTCTTTGGAGGCCCACTCCAGGCTGGAGAGGGCGCCGGCCGGTCCGCACTCGACGGCCAGGACTCCGGTGCGTCCGGTCAGGCAGGCGTACTCGCCGGTTCCGCTGCCCTCTACGACGAGGACGTCCCCGTACTGCAGCGCCTGCAGGGCGATGGAGCGGAGGAGGGTCGTGGTGCCGCTGCCGGGCTCGCCGACGGCGAGCAGGTGCGGCTCGGTGGAGCGGGGCCCGGTGCGCCACACGACCGGGGGCGCCTGGGTGATCTCGTTGCCGACCGCCACCGGCACCGTGCGCTGGACCGCGTCGGCGTCGGTGAACCCGAGCACGGTCTCACCGGGGACGGTGACGAAGCGCTGGGCGGCGACGGCGGTGGGGAGGGCGGGCAGCACGCTCATGACGAGTACGTTGCCCTCCTCGTCCCAGGTGAAGAGGTGTTCGCGACCGCGCCCGGACTTCGCGTGCAGCAACTGCTCGATACGGGCCCTGGCGGCGGCTTCGCCGTCGGTGAAGTACGCGGGGTACGCGATGCGCAGCCGGGTGAGCCGGCCGTCCGCGTCGAACGCGTACTCGCTGAAGACCTTGCTCCACTCCCCGCCGTGGGCGTACAGCGGGGTCGGGTCCTCGGGGACGGAGAAGTACGGGACGAGCGCCTCGTAGAGCGCCTTGAGGCGTCCGGCCTCGGCCTCGTCGGGTCCCGTCCTGACCGGAGTCCTTACGCGTCCGTGCCACGCGGCCGCGGCCATCACCGTGATGAGGGCCATCAGGGGCCCGTACGGGACGACCGCGACCGCGAAGACGCAGAGGGCGACGAGGAACAGGGTCGGACCACGCCGTTCCTTCGGGGTGGCCGCCCATTTCTGCCGGCCCGTCGCGGCCAGCTTCCGCAGGCCGCGGGAGACCGTGATCAGCGGATGGAGGACGTCGGTGGCACTGTCGGCGGCCGTGCGCGCGATCTCGCGGCTGCGGGCGATCTGCGCGCCACCGCTGCTCAGAATGCGGGGGAGTGGACGCCGGGCCACATCGTCTCCTTGAGTGCGGAAGGACAGGCGGTCAGAACTGGATCCCGCCCAGCAGGCCGGCCAGGCTCGTCGTGCCTGCCGTGATGCTGGGGGCGATCGCGGTACCCGCGAGGAAGAAGCCGAAGAGTGCGGAGACGAGTGCGTGCGATGCCTTCAGGCCGTCCTTCCGGAAGAACAGGAAGACGATGATGCCAAGGAGCACGACGCCGGACATGGACAGAATCATGGGTTTCTCCTGGGTGAGGGGACAGTCACCATCAGTTCTCCCAGGCTTACCGAAAGTATCAATGCGACAAAAGGTGCAAAAGGGTGAAATTATCAGCATTTCACTGCGTTGGCGGACGGCCGGTCGTTGCCCGGCGGGCAAAGGGCAGGACGACGCGGCACAGTGCCTCCGCGACCTGATCCTTGCCGCCGCCGCCCGGCATCATGTCGGCCGCAGGGCCAGTACCCTGTCGATTCACTCGTACGGCTGTCCTGCCGTGCGCCCAGGTCAAGCGTGTGAAAGGCGGTACGTCCGATGAGTGAGGCCCCGGACTCCGAGGTGATCGAGCTCGCGACCAAGGTCTTCGACCTGGCGCGTCAGGGGGAGACCGAGGCATTGGCCGCGTACGTCGACGCGGGCGTCCCGGCCAACCTCACCAACGACAAGGGCGACACGCTCGTCATGCTCGCCGCCTACCACGGCCATGCCGACGCGGTGCAGACGTTGCTGGCCCGCGGGGCGGAGCCGGACCGGGCCAACGACCGCGGCCAGACGCCGCTCGCCGGCGCGGTCTTCAAGGGCGAGGACGCCGTGATCCGTGTCCTTCTCGCCGGCGGCGCCGACCCGGAGGCCGGCACGCCGTCCGCCGCGGATACGGCGCGGATGTTCGGGAAGACAGAACTCCTGGAGCTGTTCGAGGGCCGCTGACCGGCCGGCGCGCAGCGCCGAGGACGTCGCCACGGGGGCGCCGTAAATGTGGTCGCGGTGGCGAAATGGGTGGGTCATCATGACGTCAGCCCCATCCCGGACGACATCAACCGGGAGTTTCCCCTGGGGCCACCGAAGAGAGGCAGAGGAAGATGCTCTACACCAAGCGGAAGACGCGTATGACGACGGGCGGCCCTACATGCTGCTGCGCGGCCTAGGCACTCCACTTCCCGGTCGCGTCGACAGCTTGATGTGAGGCATTCCCCATGTTCGAACCAGTCATAGCGCCGAGCGGTACCCTGCTCGGCCTGCTGCAGAGGGGCCGCGGCGACGGCACGCTCCACGCGCTCGCCGCTCCCCGTGCCGAAGCGCTCGCCGCCCTCAACCACTGCGTTCTCAACGACCCCCGCCACGACTGGCAGGTCGAGAACCGCTCCCTCTACTACGCACGCCTGTACCTGGACCTCCACGGCAGCCTCGAGGAGATCGAGCGGCACCTGTGCGACCTCGACGACCACCTCGACACCGAGGAGACCCGGACCGGCCTCGCCCTCGCCGTGCTCGGCCACCTCGCCTCCTACGGCAGAGGCGACGCACTCGCCCTGCTGCGGCGGTACGCGGTGAACGGTGCCAACTGGGCCTGGGCGCTCGACGAGCTCGCACTCCGCGACGACGACGCCGGCCTTCGCGCGCTCGCCGCCCCTGTGCTCGCCCGGTTCCCCGCCACCGCGGAGGGCCAGGCCGAACTCGCCGCCGCCATGCGCGAGTCCTTCGAGCCTCGGCCCTGGCGGCTGTGGGCGGAGGATCCGCGGGAAACGGTCGGCGCCAGGATCAGGACCGCACGGGAAGCGGGCTCCTTCGACCGCTGGCAGCGCCAGATGCGCCCCTCCGGGCCCCGCCCCGGCTGGAGCGTCCAGGCCGTTCTCGAATGGGCCGACCAGGGCCTCGAACGCGGCAGTGCACTGCATGTCCCGGCGGCCCGCTGTCTGACCGCGGTCGCCGGACCGGACGACCGCGCCGCCATCGTCGAGGCCGCCCGCAGCGGCTCCGACGGTGCTCGCTGCGCCGCCCTGCACTACCTCGCCGAGTCGCGCGACTCCGTCGTCCTCGACCTGATCGAGGCGGCGGTGGCCGCCGGGTCACGGACCGTCGCGGAGGCCGCCGTCGCCGCGTTCGAGCGGATGTGCGGCGACGAGGCGACGGACCGGGCGCGCAGCTGGGTGCACCGCCCCGACGACCTCGGCGCGTCCGCGGCCGGCGTGCTCGCCTGCCGCGGCGGCGCGGGCGATGCCAAGCTCGTGCTCGGCGCCCTGCGCGAGACGATCCGCACGGAGGGACCCGACGCGCCCCGGCTGTGGACCCTCGTCGACGGCGCCGGACGCCTCGGCATCGGCTGCGCCGCTCCCGTCCTGCGACACGTCTACCGGGAGACGGCCTCCTCGCATCTGCGGGGCCGCGCCGCCCGGGCACTCGCCGCCACCGACCCCTCGTTCGCCAACGGCTTCGCGGTCGAATGCCTGTGGGACTGCGAGGAGACCACCAGAGAAGTCGCCGCGCTGCACGCGGAGACGGGGGACGTACGCGTCGCCGAGCGGCTGCGCCGGCTCGCCGCGGACCCCGCGGAGGAGGCCGAGGTGCAGACCGCCGTGCGGAGCCGGATCGGGCCCGACACACCGGCCGTGTGACGTCCCGGACATCGGCGGGGCCCCCGCCGGGCGCACCGCACGGGGGCGTTCGGCGATGGTCGGGGGCGGTTGAAGGGGCGATTGGCGCCCGCCGCCGGCGCCGTACGGGGGCCGCTGAAGGCGATTGGCGCCCGCCACCGCCACAAATCCTCACGGGACGTTCCGCATAGGAAAAGATCCGCCGTGGCGCCATGCTGCCGGAGGCGGTGTACGACCCGGGTGATCGGGGTGCCGGAAAGCGTCGACGCGCACGGCCCGCGGGGTCGCCGGCGCGGACCCGACGTGCGGGCGGGTCGGTTCCAAGGAGGTCATCGCCTTCGAGACGGGCGGCACGCCCACGGTGTCTCCCCCATGCGGGGCAGTTCCAGCGCGAACGCGGCACCCGGGTCGCCGGTGTGCGGATGCGTGCGCATGACGGGCATCCCCACCCGCGATGCGGGCGGCGGCTCGGTCCGCCGTTTCGACGGCGCCGCCTCAGGGCCGGCCCGGGACCGGCGTGGTGCGGAGCCGGCCCTCACCGGGTGCAGGCGGAGCCGGGACACCCGGGCGGGGGCGGTCCGCTCTGCGTCCGTTTCGACCGTTGTCGGTGCGAGGACCTAATCTGTGCACCGTGACTTCGCCTGCCCCGACGGACACCGTTCCGCCCCAGCTCAGCGCGGGGCCGCGCCCCGCGCAGGGCCCGGCCGCCGACGAAGGGCTCGCGCGGCGGCTCCGCGCGCTCGCGTGCACCGCGCCGCTGCACGATCTGGACGTACGCAAGGCGAATCTCGCGGGGGAGTACTCGGTCTACGCCATGGCGGAGGTCGCGCTCGCGGCGATCGATCTCGTCACGCTCAACATGGACTTCGACACCGGTGCCGACCACGACCAGATAGTGGCGCGTCTGCTGCCGCGCGTGGCCGCCCAGGCCCCCCGGAGGCCCGCCGCCGAGCACGAGCGCGTGGCCCGCTGGGTGCTGGAGAACCTGATCAACGTCGGCAGCGTCGACCGCGGGTTCCGCGCCGTCTACGGCACCTTCGGCACGGACGGCGTCTACACCCGCCGGGACTACGACTTCAAGCTCGTCGAGGAGGTGCCGGGCTACGACGGCACCGTCTATCTCCGCACCACCGACGAAGCGGTCAACGTACTGGTCGGCGCGCTCGACACCGACGTGACCAGCGCGCAGATCGCGGCCGAGGTGAAGCTGGAGGTCCTCATCAACCGCGGCCGCCTCGCCGACGCGCAACTCGCCGCCGAGCAGGCCCGCTACCGGACCGTGCAGTATTCGGAGACCCTGCGAAGGACCCTGGAGGCCACCCGGCGCAACGTCCGGGCCGTGGACTGGCTCCACACCGTCCCCGACATGATCGCCGAGGCACTGGACCACGTGGCCGACCGCTACCGCCACGAGAACGCGATCCTCACGAACATCCGCAAGGCCCGCGACGAGGCCGAGGAGCCGGAGCACAAGCGGCGCGCCGCCGAGCTCGTGGACATCGTCAAGGACTGCATCCGGCGGCACACGCAGCTCCAGTCCCGACTCCTGGAGGCCGGGCCGCTGTTCCGCGCGGAACAGGACCGCCAGGCATTCGCCCGGCCCACCGCCCGCACCGGTCTCGATCTGTACGGGCAGCTGGTGGCACCGTTGCTGCCGCTGCCCGTCGAGTCGGCGATCCGCGTCACGGACGCGTTCTTCGCCCGTGGCACCGGGCTGCGCACGCCGCCCTCCGTCCGGGTCGGCGACCTGGTCGATCTGCTGCTGACGCCGCCGCCGGAGCGCGAGCACCTCGGCGCGGAAATGCCGGAACCGGACCTGATCGCCACCCCCGACGACAGTCGCTTCAGCGAGTCGCAGCTGGCGAGCGCCATGGAGCTGCTGGACCTCGAACACGACGCACCGCGCCGCCTCTCGGGCCTGCTGGCGGAGGCGCGGGGCCGGGACCCCGAACTCCCCTACCTGGTGGCGCTCCTCGCCGTCCACGCGGCGAGCCCTCCGGTCGGCACCGCCTATCGGCAGGGTGAGCGGCGTCTGCTGTTCGCCGTCGACGACGGCACCGAGCTGGACGACCCGGAGTTCGGCGGCGCCGATCTTGTCGTCGGTACGGCGCTCCTCGACGCGGCGGGCATGGCGGCGGCCCGCTCGGAGGCGACATGACCCGCCCCGCTCCCGACCGCGGTCCCGTCTGCGACGGCGGCCCGGTCACCGATCGCGGCCCCGCCCGCCCTTGGGCCCCCGCCTGCGGCGGCAGCCCCGCCCATCACCAGGGTCCCGCCCGATATCGGGGCCCGGCCCCGCACCGCCGCTCGTCCGCGCATCCGAACCGACACCACCCCGCCATCAAGGAGCCCACACCGTGAGCGACCACCACGCCGAGCCCGGCGCCGCGTGGAGCGAGCCGGTCACCCCACAGGGCCCGCCGGCCGGCCCCGTCTCCGCCGCCTCCGTCACACCCGCCGACGCCGCCGACGCCGCCCGCCTGGTCTCCTTCGGCCTGCAGCCCAAGCTGCTCCCCGCCCGCGACGCCGAATACGCCGAACTGCTGCGCCGCTACCGCGAGGACACCGCCTTCGCGCGCCTCGCCGACGCCGTCGCCACGGGCCTGGGCCTGGTCGTCCTCGAAGTGTCCCCACGGGCCGGCATGGCCGTGACGGCCGACGAGGACTCGGTGTTCGCCGTCCGCATGGGTGACTACGCGCGACGGGCCTCCGCCGACTCCGCGGACCGCTTTCTGCATGGACTCGCCCATCTCGCCGTCGCCGCCATGGCCTTTCCCCGCCCCGAGGACCTCGCCGACGACGGGTACGTGGGCCGCATCACCGTCAACGGCGTCGACGCCTTCGTACGCCAGGCGTGCCGCCGCCTCGAGGAGCGTGCGGACGAGCAGGGCGAGAACACCGACCCGGCCAGCGACGCCCCCGGTCTTGAGGCCGCCTGGCGGGTGTACGCGCGCCGCAGCGCGGCCGGTGCCACCAAGGACGCCCGGCGCCTCGCCGGTTCCACGACCGGCATCGTCGGCAAGGCCGTCGCCTTCCTCACCGACTCCGGCTTCCTCCAGCGGACCGGCGACGACGCCGGCGGCGCGTACCGCACGACCGCCCGCTATCAGCTCCAGGTCCGCGACATGGCGGGCAGCGCCGCGATGGCCGAACTGCTGGAGCTCGGTGTCGTACCGGTCAGCGACGGCTCCGCGACGCTCGTCGCCCCGCCGGACGGTGACGACCTCGAGCTGGCCGCCGACGCCGGCCTGCCCTTCCACGCGTAACCCGTTCAGCACGCGCCACCGGCGCACCTTCACGCGCCACCGGCGCACCTTCACGCGCCACCGGCGCACGCACACGCGCCACCGACGAAACCGAGAGTCCGCCGCCATGCACGAGTTGTCCCGCGTCCGCCTCTACTCCATCGGCCCTGCCGGTGCGCGCTACGCCGACACCGTGCTCGACCTGCGTGGTGTCGGCGCCCCCGTGCCGGACCCGGCCCCCATGCAGGCGGAGTTCTTCGAGGAGGAGCCGGTCGGCCCGCCGCGCCGCCCCGCGCCCGCGGGTGTGCTCTTCCTGGAGAACGGCGGAGGCAAGTCGGTCCTGCTCAAGCTGATCTTCTCGGTGATGCTGCCCGGCCACCGCAACACCCTCGGCGGGGCGAGCTCCGGGGTGCTGCGCAAGTTCCTCCTCGCCGACGACTGCGGGCACGTCGCGCTGGAGTGGCAGCACACCCTCACCGGCGAGCTGGTCGTGGTCGGCAAGGTCAGCGAGTGGCGGGGCCGGCAGGTGTCCAACGATCCGCGGAAGTTCGCGGAGGCGTGGTACTCGTTCCGTCCCGGACCGGGCCTCGGCCTGGACTCTCTGCCCGTCGCCGAGTCGACCGCCGTGCGCCCGCCCGTCGAGGGCGTCTCCGGCGCCCAGGGGCGCCGCCGCACCATGAAGGGCTTCCGCGACGCGCTCACCGAGGCCGGCAAGGCGTACCCGCACCTGGAGGTGTACTGGGAGGAGATCCACGACCGGTGGAACGAGCACCTGGGCGACCTCGGTCTCGACCCCGAACTCTTCCGCTACCAGCGTGAGATGAACGCCGACGAGGGCGAGGCGGCCGGCCTCTTCGCGGTGAAGAAGGACTCCGACTTCACCGATCTGCTGCTGCGGGCCGTCACCGACACCCGTGACACGGACGGCCTCGCCGACCTCGTCAGCGGATTCGGGAACAAGCTGGGCCGCCGTGCCGAACTCACCGCGGAACGGGACTTCACCGCCGGATCCGTCGATCTGCTCGGCCGTATCGTCGAAGCCGCCGGGACCAGGGCGCGGGCGCGCGACGTCCACGCCGGCGCCGAGCGCCGCATCCGCACCCTGGCCCACCGGCTCTCCGCGCGTGCCGCGGAGGAACGGTCCCGGGCCGCCGAGCTGGCCCGGCAGGTCACCGCCGCCGCGCACACGGCCACCGAGGCAGAAGAGGCCCGCGGCCGCAGCTCGCTGATCGCCGCGGAGTTGGCCTTCCGGCACGCCTCGCTGGCACTGGCCGCCGCGGAGAAGGGCGCGGCGGCGCAGCGCAGGGAACTCATCGACGCCCGTACGATGCACTCCGCCTGGCTGGCCGCGGAGGCCGTGCTGCGCCACCGGGCGGCCGGCGACCGATCCGCCCGTGTCGCTGCGGCGATCCGCGAGGCGGAGCGCGACGCGGCCCCCGCGCTCGCCGCCCGTGCCAAGGCCGCCGGTGACCTGGTGCGTGCCCTGCACACGGCGGCCGAGGACGGTGAACGCGTCGCCGACGAGGAGGAGGAGCGGTCCCGCGCGCTCCAGGAGACGGCGGAGGCCGCCCACCGCGACGCGACCGCCGCCGCGACCGAGGCGCAGCGCGCCCGCAGCGAGATCGGGCACCTGCGCCAGCGGCTCAGCGAGGTGGAGCAGGAGACCGCGCAGGCGGTACGGGCCGGATGGCTCGACGACACCGCGCCCGACGCCGACCCGGCGCGCGCCGCGCTGGCGGCGAGCGACGCCGAGAAGTCGGCCGTGGCCGCGTGGGACGAGGCCCGGGAGGCAGCCCGCTCCACGGCGGACCGCGCGAAGGAGACGGCCGCCGCGGAGAGCCGCGCCGAACTGGCCGCGGCTCGCGCGGCGGACGCGGCGCAGGCCGCTGAGAACGCCTACGAAGCGGAACGCCGCGCCGCCGAGTCCATCGCGGCGGACGAACGCCTCACGGACCTGCTGAGCCTCGCCCCGCCCGTCCCGACCGGCGCCGTTCCCTCCCCGCGCAGCGGCGCCACGGCGGCCGACGACGCCACCGCCACGCCGGACCCGCAGTCCGGGGCAGCGGTCCCGACCGTCGCGGCCGCCTCCCGCGAGCAACCACTGCGCACCCCGGGCGGTCCCCTCACCGTCGAGGAACTCGACGGTTTCGCCGACGAGTTGCGCGAACTGCTCGACCGGTCCGTCTCCTCCGCCGAGCGGCAGCTCTTCGATCTGCGCACCGCCGCCGCCGACGACGCCCGCATCCTCGGCGCCCTCGGCGACGGGGGACTGCTGCCGCCCGGGCCCGACGTACTGGCCACCGTCGAGTACCTGGGCGAACACGGCATCCCCGCCCTGCCCGGCTGGCGCTATCTCGCGCAGTCCGTCGACCCCGCCGACCACGCCGCCGTGCTCGCGGCGCGGCCGGAGCTGGTCGACGGTGTGGTGATCACCGACCCGGCCTCGCACCTGAGGGCGCGTGACGTGCTTGCGGGCGCGGCCCTGCTGCCGCGCTCCGCCGTGGCCGTGGGTACCGCCGCCGCGCTGCTCGCCCCCGTTCCGCGGCCCGGCGCGGACGACGACGCGGGCGTGTTCCTGGTGCCGCCGAACCCGGCGATGCACGACGAGCACGCCGCCGACGAGGAGCGCCACGCGCTGCGCGCCAGGGCGGCCGCACGGGACGAGGACATCCGTGCGCTCGCCGCCCGTCTCGCCGCCGACCGGGCCATCGGGGCCCGCCTCGGCGCATGGCGCGCGGACTGCCCGCCGGGCATGCTCACCGAGCTCGCCGATGGCGCCCGCAGCGCCCGCGAGGCCGCGGAGGAGGCCCGGGAAGCGCTCGCCGAGGCCCGTACCGCCCGCGCCGAGGCCGAGGAGGCGGCCGCCGACGCCGCCCGCGTCCGCGACGAGCGGCAGGACGCCGCGCAGCGCGCCCGCAGGGCCGCCGACGCCCTCGCGGGCCTCGCCTTCCGGCTGCGCGAGCGGGCCGGCTGGCAGGTGAAGCTCCGGGAGCTGGCCGACGAGGCCGCCGAATCGGAGGCACGCGCCGCGAGCTGCCTGGAGCGCGCCAAGGCCGCCGACGAGGACCGCCGCGCCGCCCAGCGCGCGGGGGACGACGCCCGGCGTACGGCCCGCGCGCTGCGGGCGGAGCGCGCCGAGATCGCCGGAGCGCCCGAGCCCCTTCCCGACCAGGACCCCGATGCGCCGCGTTCCTCGCTGCCCGCCCTGAGGGAGGCGTACCGCGCGGCGTCCCAGCTCTACGAGAAGGTCGGCGTCGGAGCCGACCTCCGCGCAGAGCAGGCTCGCGCGGAGAGCGACGAGAGCGCCGCGCTCGCGGAGCTCGACCGGCTGACCAACAAGGTCCGTACCCGCGCGGCACAGCTGCTGGAGGAGACGGACGGCGCCGACGGTCCGTCCCGCCAGGCAGCCGTGGTCAGGGCCGAGTCGCTGGTGCAGATGCTGGAAACGCGCGCCTCCGAGGCGAGCGAGAAACTGGGCCGTCTGCGGGGCGAGGCCGAACGCCTCGCCCCCGCCGACGGCGAGGCGCACACCGAACTGCCCGGCGATCTCGTCCCCGTGGACGCAGAGCACGCCCAGGCACTCCTGCGCACGGCCACCGGCGAACTCGCCTCCTGCACCGACACCCTGGAGGCGGCCCGCGCCGCCCACGCCGGTCTGCTCCACGCCCACCGGGCCGCCCAGGACGCGGCCGGCGGTTTCGACGAGACGGCCGCGCTCCTGCGCGACCTGCTGCGCGACCACCACCACGAGGAGGAGGCACCGCAGCCTCCGGAGCCGTATCCCGGCAGCCTCGAGGAGGCCAGGCAGTCGGCCGCGGAGGCGCGCCGCTCGCTGCGCGGCTGCGCCGGGGACCTGTCGGCCGCGGAGTCGGCCGTGCGGGAGGCGAGCGACGTACTCGTACGGCACGCCAACTCCACCCGCTACGAGCAGGTGCGCACCCCGGCCCGTCAGCAGATCCGCGAACTGCCCGCGGCCGCCCTGCCGGAGCACGCGGCGAAGTGGGCGGAGGCGTTCGCACCCCGGCTGCGGGTGTTGACCGACGAACTGGAGCAGCTCGAACGCAACCGGGACACCATCGTCGACCGGCTGCGCGGTCTCGTGGAGTCGGCGCTCGCGACGCTCCGCTCCGCGCAGCGGCTCTCCCGGCTGCCGGACGGGCTCGGCGAGTGGTCGGGGCAGGAGTTCCTGCGGATCCGTTTCGAGGAACCGGACCAGGCGACGCTGGCGGAGCGCCTCGGCGAGGTCGTCGACGAGGCGACCCGGGCGGCGGTGAAGAAGAACTCCGACCTGCGCAGGGACGGCATGTCGCTGCTGCTGCGCGGAGTGCAGGCGGCCCTCGAACCGCGGGGCGTGGCCGTGGAGATCCTCAAGCCCGACGCGGTGCTGCGGGCCGAGCGGGTGCCGGTCGGTCAGATGGGCGACGTCTTCTCGGGCGGCCAGCTGCTGACCGCGGCGATCGCCCTGTACTGCACGATGGCCGCGCTGCGCAGCAACGACCGCGGCCGGGACAGGCACCGGCACGCCGGGACACTCTTCCTCGACAACCCCATCGGCCGGGCGAACGCGACGTATCTCCTCGAGCTCCAGCGTGCGGTGTCCGACGCGCTGGGCGTGCAACTGCTCTACACCACGGGGCTGTTCGACACCACGGCACTGGCGGAGTTCCCCCTGGTGATCCGGCTGCGCAACGACGCCGACCTGCGGGCGGGACTGAAGTACATCAGCGTCGAGGAGCACCTGCGCCCCGGTCTGCCGCAGGTCGATCCCGGTGGCGCGACGGTGCACGGAGAGATCACCGCGACGCGGATGTTCAAGCGGGCACCGCTGCCCGAGCAGTCGGCGCACGGACCCGCCACGGAGCAGCCCGAGCCGCGGTCCGCAGGCCGCCCCTGACCGGGGCAGGTGACGTGCCCGCGCGCCGCCGCGCGCGTGGGTGCCACATGTGAGCCGTGGTCAGGCGCCGGTTCTGTGATCACGCGCCGCCGCGCATGGGTGTCACGCCTGCGAGAGGCTGCCGTCGCGCCGCCGTATGCGTGAGGTCCCGCGGGCGGCGGCGCGGGCCGCCCGGCGGGCACGGCGGCGGTCCCGGCGCAGCCGGCGGGCGGTGCTGCTCGGCACCGAGACCACGCCGTGGCGCTGGTTCCACACCTGGCGCGTGACCCACACGTCGAGCACGGCCCAGGTGGCGACCACCGTGCTGCCCACGGAGCCGAGCACAACCGGGAACGCCAGCCACGCCCCGGAGAGCGTGAAGAGCAGCGCGGCCATCGCCTGAATCATCGTCAGGGAAATGATGATCACCGCCCGGACGGCGGCTGCGCGGACGGGGTCGGCCATGCGCCGTCTGGTCGCCGGTTCCTCGACCCAGAGCTGCCGCGGCACATACGCGTCGTCCGCCGTCGGCGCCGCGTCACGACGCTCATCCGTGTCCATGAATCGTGTCACTCCCCGCCTCTGTCCCGACTCCACGGTGGGTGCCCGGATTCTGCCGCTCTACTCCGACTGCCCCACGTCCGCGGCACACTCCGCACGGCCGTTCGGCCCGGGCCGCCTGTGACAGCGGCCGGATCCGGTGCGCGTGGCGACTGCGAACCCTCGGCGCCCCCACCCGGAATGACGAACGACCAGGGGCGATGATTCCCGCAGAGGGAAGAGTTCCAGCCATCTGCCCTGGTCCGAAAAGGACTGTGCCGCCGCTGAGTCCGGGCGCGGCCGAGAACGCCATCTCCGCGAATGCCGGGACAACGCGCGATCGCACCGTTGCGCTGCGGCCGAAAACCGTCCGGACGAGTCTTCGAGTTGACTGTGTGACAGTAGTAGGCTCACGCCGTTTGCTGACGGAACAGCACCCGCACCGTGCGGGGTCGACCAGGGGGAGGCCATGCGCTTTCGCGGGAAGTCCATCCGCCGGAAGATCGTGGCGCTGCTGCTCGTCCCGCTGGTCTCGCTCACGGCTCTGTGGGGCTTCGCCACCGTACTGACCGGTCGGGAGGCGAACCAACTCCTCGCAGCGGCCTCGGTGGCCGAGCAGGTCGGAAAGCCCGTCGTGGACAGCGTCGGCGTCATCCAGGAAGAGCGCCGGCAGACACTGGTCTATCTCGCCGACCGCCGCGCGGCCGACGCGCTGCCCGCGCTGCGCAGCCGCCGCGAAGCCACCGACCAGGCCCTGGCCGACATTCGGGAGAATGCCCGGAAATCGTCGGTCAGGAGCGACATGACCCCGCAGTCGCGCGACCGTCTCACCACCCTCATGGACGCTTTCGACGGCATCGGAGTACTTCGCCGGTCCGTGGACACGAACACCATCACCCGCCCGCAGGTGCTGGAGTTCTTCAACCGGATCATCGATCCCTCGCACAGCTTCCTGCTGTCGCTGCACCCCCTCGAGGACGTCGAACTCGAGCGCCAGGGCCGGGCGCTCGTCGGCCTGTCCCGCGCCCGCGAGATGCTCGCCCGCGAGGACGCCCTGATCGCTTCCTCGCTGACGGCGCGGAAGGTGTCGGCCAAGGAGATCCGCGCGCTCTCCGACCACGCGGCCCACCGCCGGATCCACTACGAGACGACCTTCGAACTGCTGCCGGCCAAGGACCGTGAGCGGTTCGAGGAGTACTGGGGCAGTCCGGAGACCGCGCCGCTGCGAGAGGCGGAGGAGCGCCTGATCGCCGGCGGCCCCGCCGACGGGCTTCCCGCGTCCGAGGCCGAACGCTGGCAGCAGGCCGCCACCCCGGTCCTCGACAACCTCGACCGGGAGGCAGCAGAGGCCCGCGACCGCTACCAGGACCGCGTCGAACCCGCCGCGTACGGCGTCTTCGTCAAGGCCGGTGTGGCAGGCGTCCTCGGCTTCCTCGCCCTGCTCGTCTCCGTCGTCGTCTCCGTACGGATCGGCCGGGACCTGGTCCGCGACCTGTCGCGACTGCGCAGGGAGGCCCACGAGGTCTCGGGCGTACGGCTGCCCAGCGTGATGCGCCGCCTTGCCGCCGGGGAGCATGTCGACGTGGAGACCGAGGCGCCGCGCCTCGAGTACGACAAGGACGAGATCGGCCAGGCCGGGCAGGCGCTCAACACCCTCCAGCGGGCGGCCGTCGAGGCAGCCGTGCGCCAGGCCGACATGCGCCGCGGCGTATCCGAGGTGTTCGTCAACCTCGCCCGCCGCAACCAGGTCCTGCTCCACCGTCAGCTGTCCCTCCTCGACACCATGGAGCGGCGCACGGAGGACACGGAGGAACTGGCCGACCTGTTCCGCCTCGACCACCTCACCACCCGCATGCGGCGGCATGCGGAGGGCCTGGTGATCCTCTCGGGCGCCGCCCCCTCCCGGCAGTGGCGCAAGCCCATCCAGCTGATGGACGTCGTGCGGGCGGCGGTCGCCGAGGTGGAGGACTACGAACGCATCGAGGTGCGCAGGCTGCCGCGGATCGGCGTGGGCGGCCCCGCGGTCGCCGACCTGACCCACCTCATAGCCGAACTCCTCGAGAACGCCACGGTCTTCTCGCCCCCGCACACCGGCGTGCAGGTCCTCGGCGAGCGCGTCGCCAACGGCTTCACCCTGGAAATCCACGACCGCGGTCTCGGCATGGCGGCCGACGCCCTCCTCGAGGCCAATCTGCGGCTCGCCGAGACCCCCGAGTTCGAACTCTCCGACACGGACCGGCTCGGCCTCTTCGTCGTCAGCCGCCTCGCCCAGCGCCAGAACGTGCGGGTGTCGCTCCAGCAGTCCCCGTACGGCGGCACCACCGCCGTGGTCTTCATACCCGCGGCGCTGCTCACGGAGGCGCCCGAGACCCAGGGCGCCGGGTTCCGGCTGGACCGCAAGAGCCAGAGCGCGGCCGGACGGCGCGACGGCAGGCAGGCGGCCCCGTCGCAGCGGCACACCGGCCTCACGGGCGCCGCTCTCCTCGACGGACCCGTCGAACTGGAAGCACCCGTCGAGGCGTTGGGCCTCGACGAGCGCGACCGCTCGCTGCTGGGCGACGACCGGTCCCTGACCGGCGACCCGGACCGCCTTGCCGACCCGGACGACGGCGACAGCGAGCAGGGCGGCATCTTCCGGTCACGCCGGCGCGACCGCCGCGGTGACGGCCCCCGCCCGCAGCAGGCCCCCGCGCAGCCGAGGGAGCGCCGCGCCGCAGGCCCGGTGCCGCTGCCGAGGCGCCGCCCGCCGACGCTCGTCGCCGACCACGGCCGGCGGGTCGACGAACGAGGCACCAACGGCCGCAGCCACCCGGCCGCCGAACCGGGGCGCCCCGTGGAACCGGCGCCGTTCACGCGGCCGCCGCTCACGGCCGCCCCGACGCCCCTTGCCGCCGAGCGCCGCGACCGGTCCGCGAGCCGGCCGCCGGCCGGTCCGGTGCCCGTGCCCCATTTCCCGGACCCCGGGACACGTCCGGTGGGGAGGCCCGCCGACGGCCCGGCACCGCCGCTCCTCGACGAACTGCCCCGCCGGATACGGCAAGCCAGCCTCGTGCCCCAGCTCAGGACGACGCCGGAACCCGCGCAGCCTTCCGCCGCGGACGCGGGGCGCGGTCCGGAGCGGGACGCCGAAGAGGTGCGCGACCGTATGGCCTCCATGCAGCGCGGCTGGCAGCGCGGCCGCCGCCGCAACGCAGAGGGCGCCGCCGCGGAGCAGAAGGAAGACCAGACCGGCGACGGCCGGACCGCACCAGGACCGACATCTGAGGGGGACGGTCGATGACCGCACCGCACGCCGCAGCAACCGACGCCACCGGCGCCCTCCCCGGGGCCCGGCGCCCGGGCGGGCTCAACTGGCTCCTCGACGAGCTGGTGGACCGCGTCGCCACCATCCGAAAGGCCCTGGTCCTCTCCAGCGACGGCCTCGCCACCGGCACCTCACGGGAGCTCACCCGCGAGGACGGCGAGCATCTGGCCGCCGTGGCCTCCGGCTTCCACAGCCTCGCCAAGGGAGTCGGCCGCCACTTCGAGGCCGGTCAGGTCCGGCAGACCGTCGTCGAACTCGACGAGGCGTTCCTGTTCGTCACCGCGGCCGGCGACGGCAGCTGCCTCGCCGTCCTCGCCGACGCCGACTCCGACGTGGGCCAGGTCGCCTACGAGATGACGCTGATGGTCAAGCGCGTCGGAGCCCACCTCGTCACGGCGCCCCGGACCGGACCGGCCGCCGGAGGATGAGGGCCGGCCATGAGTGACTCAGTCCGGCACAGTCACAGGTCGCACCACTGGATCGACGCCGACGCGGGCCCGGTGGTGCGCCCGTACGCCATGACCCGCGGCCGCACCGGTCACGCCGGCCGCCACCGGCTCGACCTGATCGCCCTCGTCGTACCCGAGCCCGCGGCCGACGATCCCGGTCGCGACCAGACGCTCTCGCCGGAACACGTCGAGATCGTGGAACGCTGCGGTGACGTCCCCCAGTCCATCGCCGAACTCGCCGCCGGGCTCGACCTGCCCGTCGGTGTCGTCCGCGTCCTCGTCGGAGACCTCGTCGACGACGCACTCGTACACGTAACCCGTCCCGTACCTCCGGCGGAACTGCCGGACGTGAGCATTCTCCGTGAGGTGATCAATGGTCTTCGGGCGCTCTAGCCGCCGCAAGGCGCCGATCGAGCCGGTCACTCTGAAGATCCTGGTCGCAGGTGGCTTCGGTGTCGGCAAGACCACCCTGGTGGGCGCGGTCAGCGAGATCAAACCGCTGCGCACGGAGGAGAGACTCACCGAGGCGGGCAGGCCGGTCGACGACATCGCCGGCGTCGAGGCCAAGACGACCACCACGGTCGCCATGGACTTCGGCCGCATCACCCTCCGCGAGGACCTGGTCCTGTACCTCTTCGGCACACCGGGACAGGACCGCTTCTGGTTCCTGTGGGACGAACTGGCGCAGGGCGCGCTCGGCGCCGTCGTGCTCGCGGACACCCGCCGCCTGGACGACTGCTTCGCCGGCATCGACTACTTCGAGCGCCGCGGCATCCCCTTCGCCGTCGCGGTCAACTCCTTCGAGGGGGCGAAGCGGTACCCGGCAGAGACCGTACGTGCCGCGCTCGACCTCGACCCGGAGGTGCCCGTCCTGATCGGCGACGCGCGGGAGAGGGAGTCCGTCAAGGACATCCTCGTCGCGGTCGTCGAGCATGCGCTCGCCCGCGCGGACCGGGTGCGGGAGCCCGCCGTCACCTGAGCCCCGGCTTCTTCGTCGCCGGTCCGTACCGACACGGCCGCTGCCCCCGGGAGACGGATCCGCCGAAGTGACACGGCCCGTACCCCCACCGACCGGGGTACGCGCCGTGGGCTGCGCGGGTGCGCCGGGCGGCCGACGAGACGGGAGTCTCCACCTGCCGTGACGGGGCGTCAAGGCAACGAGCTGAAAAGCGCTTCAGCGGTTCTCCGCCAGCCACGTGCCGGCGATCTCGGCAAGCTCGGCGTCCCTGCCCGCCAGCATCATCCGGATCATCCGCACATCACCGCGGAGCGACCACGCGAGGTGCCCGAACGTCGCCGGGTTGTTCTTCTCGATGAAGAAGTGCGCCGGCCAGGCCGTCCCGTACCCGATGAGCGGCAGCGCCGCCGCGTACCGCTTACGCCCCCGGGCCAGCCCGTAGACGCCGACCGCGAGCCCGGTCAGCGTCCCCGTCAGATGGACCCACCGGGTAGCCGCCCGTGAGTGCATCGCGACGTAGTAGGGCCAGAACTCCTCGTACGACTCGACCGTCCGCTGCTCTGCCATGCGGGCACCGTAGCCGCCACGGCCCCCGCCGTCAGCCCGGCCGGTGCCCCGCGACCGAACGCACGGCTACGGGGAAGTCGAAGTGCGTGCCGGGGAACGGCTCAGGCCGGTACGTGAAATGCCACCACTCCTCGGGGAGGTTGGCGAACCCCACAGAGGCCAGCGTGCTCCTCAGCAGATCCCGGTTGGCACGCTGCTCGGCAGTGATCCCCGGGTCGTCGGTGTGCGACCGCGTGTCGAAGCAGTCGAAGCCGGTCCCCATGTCGAGGGAGTTGTCGGGGAACCGCGCGGTCTGCGGCGCGGTGCACGGCACGAGCGCCTCACCGTGCACGTACGGCCGGGTGCGCTGCGCCGGCAGCTGCACGATCGTGAGGTCGACCGTGCTGCCGCGACTGTGCCCGGACCGCTGTGCGAGGTAACCGTCCGCGAAGAGGCGCGACTTGTCGACCCGCGGATAGAACTCCCGCTTCATCGCCTCGTCATCGAGATCCTCCGCCCACCGCACGAAGTGGTCGACGGCCCGCTGCGGGCGGTAGCAGTCGTACACCTTCAGCGAGTATCCCCGCCGCAGCAGCCGGGACTGCGCCTGTCGCAGCGCCTGCGCCGCCGGCCGGGTGAGGATGCACACCGGCTGCCGGTAGCCGTCCACCGGCTCTCCCACGAAGTTGTGGTCCGTCGTGTACCGCATCTCCTGGATGATCGTCGGCGCCACGGTACGCAGCGCCACGAACTCCCGCGGCGCCTTCGGTTCTGGCGCGGCCCGGGCGGCGGGCGCCGCCGACGTGGTGCAGAGCAGCGCGGCGGCCGCGGCGGTCAGGACGCGTACGGCGCAAGCAAGTCGAGTCATGCGCCCCGGTCTACCAGCAACCACCGGGCCGGGACAGAGTGATCGGTTACAGTCCGCCCGTGTCTCCTCACTCCTACTGCGACCGTTGCGGAACGCCCTACGGCGCCGACGCCGGCTGGCCCCGCACCTGCCCCGCCTGCGGCGGGACCGCCTACCGCAACCCGCTGCCCGTCGCCGTCGCCCTGCAGCCCGCCCACGACGAGCACGGCACCGGACTCGTCGTCATCACCCGCACCATCGAACCCGCCCTCGGCGGCACCGCGCTGCCCGGCGGTTTCATCGACCACGGTGAGGACTGGCGGCACGCGGTGGTACGCGAACTGCGTGAGGAGACCGGTATCGAGGCCCCGCGGGGCGACGTACGCCTCGCCGACGTCCTCAGCTCCCCGGCCGGGCACCTGCTCGTCTTCGGACTTCTTCCCGAGCGCCCCGCCGCCGGACTGCCGCCGTCCGTGCCCACCGACGAGACCGAGGGCTGGGACCTGCTGCACGCCCCCAGCGACCTCGCCTTCCCGCTCCACACGACCGCGGTCCGCAACTGGTTCGCCGGCGCCTACGACCACTGCGCCGTTCGCCGGTAACCAGAGCACCTGAACCACAGCCCCCGGGCGGTAGGCACTGAACCAGAGCCCCGGAACCGCAGCCGGCCGGTCGGGCGCGTCACTCCAGACCGCGCACCCGCACCGGCCCCTCGACCGCCACCGCGCCGTCTTCCGTGGTCCGTTCCACCACCACACGTCCACCCGCCAGCCGCGTCGTGTAGCGCTCGATCTCCGGTTCGTCCCACCCGGCGCCGGTGTCGCGCACCACCAGCCCGCCACCCCTGCGCCCCGCGGCCGGCGCCCACACCTCGAGAGCGATCCGGGCCGGCGCCCCGCCCCCGTCGCCCCGCCCGTCGAGCACGGGCAGCACCGCCCCCGCCCGTGCCAGCACCGGGACACGGGACAGCGGCGCCTCCACGAGCACCTGCCCGGGCCCCTCGTACGGCCGGCCCGTCGCCGTGTCGTACCACCGGCCACGCGGCAGCCGTACGGCCCGACGGTCCGAACCCGGCTCCAGGACCGGCGCCACCAGCAGCGCGTCGCCCAGCAGGAACGCGTCCTCGCAGTTCCGCAGCGCACGGTCCTGGGGAGTCCGCCACCACAGCGGACGCACGTACGGTGCACCGGTGAGCCGCGCCAGCTGCGCCAGCGTCACGAAGTAGGGGCCCAGCCGCTCGCGCTCCACCAGGGCGGCCCGCGCGTGCGCCGCCACCTCCGGCCCGTACGCCCAGAGCGGCCAGGACTCCGTCGTCCGCGACAGCGGCAGATACGCCGCCAGCTGGAGCCGACGCAGATACAGCTCCGCCGGCACCCCGCCGGCTCCGCCCACGTCCGTACCCGAATACGGAACGCCGCAGAGTCCCAGCCCCAGCACCAGCGACAGTGAGGCCCGCAGTGCCGGCCACCCCGTCGTGACGTCACCGGCCCAGGCACCGCCGTACCGCTGCATGCCCGCCCAACCGGACCGGGAGATCACAAAGGGCCGTTCGCCGGACCGTTGCCGGCGCAGCCCCTCATGGGCGGCCGCCGCCATGGCCAGCCCGTACACGTTGTGCGCCTCCCGGTGGTCGCCGCCGCGCCCGTCCAGCGCGTGCCGTGCGGAACGGGGCAGCGTCAGACCGTCGAAGGAAGCGCAGGCCACCGGTTCGTTCCGGTCCAGCCACACGCCGGAGAAGCCCTGCGCCGCCGTCTCCCCGTACAGCTCCTGCCACCACTCGCGCACCCGGGGGTCCGTGAAGTCGGGGAAGACACACTCCCCGCGGCCGGCCGTACCCCGCACCTCGGCCCCGCGCCCGTCCCGTACGAACAGTCCCGCGGCGGAGCCGTGGCGATACAGGGCGTCCCCGGGCTCGGCGGGCACCGCCGGAGCGACCGCCCGGACCAGCCGCACCCCGTCCTCGCGCAGGTCCTTGGCGAGGGCGGGCAGCCCGGGGAAACCCTCGGGCCCCCCGGGCAGACCGGCCTCGGGGACATCGCCGCCGACATCGCCGCCGACATGGACGGCCGACAGCGGAAGGTCTCTCTCCCGATGTGCCTCCACGGTCCGCCGCACGCTCTGCTCCCCACCGGTCCGCAGCAGATGCTGCGGGCCCAGCGCCCAGGACGGCGGCAGCGCGGGCGCGCCCGTCAGCTGTGCCCAGCCGCTCAGGACACGCGCCGGTGTCCCCACCAGTACCCAGCTGCGCAGCGGGCCGCCGTCCATCCGCAGCTCGATCGTGCCGGGCCTGTCATGGCCGGAACCGGCTCCTACCTCGCCCTCGCGGACGGTCACCCGGCCGTCCCAGCTGTTGTCGTGGAAGGCGAGATGGGTGCCCGCGTCGGCGACCACGGTCTGCACCGGCATCGTGATGTGCAGGGGGCCGTCCTCGGGACCGAACCCGGCCGGCGGAGCGCTGTTCCACAGCCGGTACGAGCCGTCACGCAGCCGGGGCCCGGACGTACGGCCGCCGAGACCGAACAGCCGCGCGTCCGCCGGGATCTCGCTGCGCTGCACCCAGCGCGCCGGTCCGCCCGCGGCAGGCTCCCACCAGCGCGGCGGCAGGTCACGGCGCAGCAGCACGCCGCCGGGCGTACGGATCTCCACCGCGCCATGTCGTGAGACCGCGACGGTCAGCCGCTCGGAGACCACCTTCCAGCCGCCGTCCTTGTCCGGTTCGAGACCCACCCGCGGATCCGGCTCCGGAGGAGCGCCGGACAGCGCGTACGACGGCTCCGGCAGCGCACCGTCCCAGCCGCGGAACACCGCCCCTCCGACGGTCACCACGATCCGCAGGCCGGAACGCGCGAACCGCACGGCCCCTCCGCCGGGCAGCACCTCGGCACCGATGGCGGGACCCGGCACTCTGGCCCGTTCCGCACCCCGCGGCGGCAGACACTCGGCATCGGTCCGGCGGCGGCGCCACGCCGAGCGGGCCGCCCGCAGCCCCTGTGCCGTACCCAAAGTTCTCACCGCGCGCACCAGATCACGACCGTCCATGCTGTTCACCCTGCCACCCGGATGCGGGCTCAGATGCTCTGTTCAACTGGCGTTCACCCATGGTGGGAGCACATATGCGGCGACCCGGTCATGGGTGATCCGCCCTGGTGCGAACGACGATCACATGGCATCGTCCTGTCAGCCGCGTCCGCGCACACCCCAGCCCGTGCGCGGCGCACGCACACACCGCGTAGAGCCAGCCCGGGAGCCGCCCCATGACCTCAGCAGCGAACCCTGCCCCTCTGTGGCAGCCCGATCCCGACCGCGTCGCCGCCGCCCGGATCACCCGCTTCCAGGGCTGGGCCGCCGAACGCCACGGCGCGCCCGCCGAGGGCGGCTATCCGGCGCTGCACCGCTGGTCCGTCGACGAGCTGGAGACATTCTGGCAGGCGGTCGCCGAGTGGTTCGAGGTCCGCTTCTCCACGCCGTACGACCGGGTGCTCGGCGACCGCGCCATGCCCGGCGCCCAGTGGTTCCCCGGCGCCACCGTCAACTACGCGGAACACGCCCTGCGCACCGCCGAAGACCCGGCGCGCGCACATGACCCGGCGCTCCTGCATGTGGACGAGACACACGAGCCGTCACCGATCAGCTGGGCCGAACTGCGCCGCCAGGTCGGTGCCTTGGCCGCGGAGCTGCGGGAGCTCGGCGTACGCCCCGGCGACCGCGTCAGCGGCTACCTCCCGAACATCCCGCAGGCCGTCACCGCATTGCTGGCCACGGCCGCCGTCGGAGCCGTCTGGACCTCCTGCGCCCCCGACTTCGGCGCCCGCAGCGTCCTCGACCGCTTCCAGCAGGTCGAACCGGTCGTCCTCTTCACCGTCGACGGCTACCGCTACGGCGGCAAGGAGCACGACCGCACCGGGACCGTCGCAGAGCTCCGCCGTGAACTGCCCACCCTGCGCGCGGTCGTCCACATCCCGTTGCTCGGCACCGACGCCCCCGAAGGCGCCCTCGACTGGTCCGCGGTGACCTCGGGAGACGCCGAGCCGGTCTTCGAACCGGTTCCCTTCGACCACCCTCTGTGGGTCCTCTACTCCTCCGGCACCACCGGCCTGCCCAAGGCGATCGTCCAGTCGCAGGGCGGCATCCTGCTCGAGCACTTCAAGCAGATCGGCCTGCACTGCGACCTCGGCCCCGGCGACCGCCTCTTCTGGTACACCTCCACCGGCTGGATGATGTGGAACTTCCTCGTCTCCGGCCTGCTCACCGGCACCACCGTCGTCCTGTACGACGGCAGCCCCGGCCATCCCGACACCGCCGCCCAGTGGCGTGTCGCGGAGCGCACCCGGGCCACCCTGTTCGGCACCTCCGCTGCGTACGTCATGGCCTGCGCCAAGGCGGACGTCCACCCGGGGCGGGACTTCGACCTCTCGCGTGTCCAGTGCGTCGCCACCACCGGTTCGCCACTGCCCCCGGACGGCTTCCGCTGGATCCACGACGAGGTGGCGGACGACCTGTGGATCGCCTCCGTCAGCGGCGGGACGGACGTGTGCAGCTGCTTCGCCGGCGCCGTTCCCACCCTCCCGGTCGTGATCGGCGAGCTGCAGGCCGCCTGCCTCGGCACCGACCTCCAGTCCTGGGACCCGCAGGGCAAACCCCTCGTCGGCGACGTGGGGGAGCTGGTGGTGACCAACCCGATGCCCTCGATGCCGATCCGCTTCTGGAACGACCCCGACGGCAGCCGCTACCGCGACAGCTACTTCGAGACGTACCCCGGTGTGTGGCGGCACGGCGACTGGATCACCATCACCGACCGCGGGTCGGTGATCATCCACGGCCGCTCCGACTCCACTCTCAACCGGCAGGGTGTCCGGATGGGCTCCGCCGACATCTACGAGGTCGTCGAACGCCTCCCCGAGATCCGCGAATCCCTCGTCATCGGCCTCGAGGAACCGGACGGCGGCTACTGGATGCCGCTCTTCGTGCACCTCGCGGAGGGCGCCGTACTCGACGACGGCCTGCGCACCCGGATCAAGCGGTCCATCCGCGAGAACCTCTCCCCGCGCCACGTCCCCGACGACATCATCGAAGTCCCCGGCGTGCCCCACACGCTCACCGGCAAGCGCATCGAGGTCCCGGTCAAGCGCCTCCTCCAGGGCACCGCGCTCGACAAGGCGGTCAACCCCGGCTCGGTCGACAACCTCGAACTCCTGCGCTTCTACGAGGACATCGCCCGCACCCGAACGCGCCCGTAGCGCCGCCACCCGCCGTGGGCGGCTCCCACGGGTGAGGCGCCAACCTCCGTACGTGGTCTCGGACTCCCCCAGCACACGGGCGAAGTCCGAGGCCGGCCGGGCCGCGTCCGCGGGAAGCAGGTCGGCGGCCGTGATGCGGACCCCGGACGCCGACGCGAGCCGGAACCGCGCTCCGGCCGAAGGCGGCCGGCCCCTGGCGCGACCGCACCTACCTCCTGTACACCGCGACCGAGACCCTCCTGCTCCTCGACGACGCGGTGTTCAAGGTCGGACTGCCACTGTGGATCGTCCACGCCACCGACGCACCGCACGGACTCGCCCCACTGCTCATGGTCCTCGCGGCGTTCGCGGTGGGCGCCCTCGCGCTGAGTCTGTCGACCGCCGGCGGGATGTGGACCGCGACGGTCACCCTCACTCTCGCAGCCGTCGCCCTGACGTTCGCCGAGATGCTGCACGCCACGGCGTCATGGGAATTGTCCGTAGCCCTGGCACCGGACGAGGCACAGGGCGCCTACCTGGGCGTCCACGGCCTGGCCAATTCGGCCCAACGCAGCCTCGGCCCGCTCGTCATGACCGCCACCATCGCAGCCGGCCCCATCGGCTGGGCCCTGCTCGGCGCCGGCCTTTCCACGGTCTGCCTGGCACAGAGCCGACTCATACGCGACCGACTGCGGAAACCGGCATTGTCAGTGCCGGCCACTACGGTGAGTCACAACTGATCGACAGCTCACCGGGGGAATCGGCATGGCGAACACCAAGCAGTCCAAGCACCAGTCCAAGCACCGGTCCCGGCAGTCCGGACCGTCCAAGCGACCCGGGCAGTCCAGGCGGTCCGGCGGCGACGCAGCCGTGCGGCGCGCCCTGCGCCGCGAAGTCCCGAGCACCGTCGGCATCCTCGCCGACGAACAGGACTTCACCCGGATGTGCCGCTACCGCACCTTCCCCTTCGACGACTACACCGCCTATCTGCGGCAGTCCGAACGGCTGCTGAAAACCCTGTCCACCCAGCAACTGCACACCTCCGTCGCCCTCTTCGACCCCGACGAGTTCGCCGAGTTCTGTGCGGAAGCGGGCATCGACGCGGACGCCCCGGCGGGCCGCAGCCGCTTCACCGCCGAACTCGCCGGCCGCGGCCCCGGCGTCCCCTACACCGGACAGCCGCTGACCACCCTGCTGCCCGAGCTCGTCAACCGGACCGTACGCCAGGCCACCTGGGAGTACGCCACCCTGCTCCTCGCCGGCCTCGGCGTCTGCGCCGACTGCGGCCAGGACATCGGCAGCGCCGTGTTCGACCGGGCCTCCCGCATCCTGATGCGCCTCCTCGAGCTCGTTGGGCCGGGCGAGCACCACCTCGTTTGCAGCGTCTCCGCCCCAGACGAACAGCTCCTGGCCGTGCTGCACGCCCGCGGCGGCCCGTCCTCCTCCGCACAGATCGACGCCACGGAGGGCGCTGAATTCGTCACCGTCCTCGCCGCGGGCATCGCACTCGAAGGATCCGGCGGAGTGGTGCTGCGCACCAGCACCCCGGGCACCCCGGACCATCTCCACGGCTGGCGTCTCCACCGGGGCCGCCTCGACCCCCTGACCGCGGGCGAGGTGTTCAGCGCCTACTGCACCGATGCCGCCACCGGCGACCCACTGTCCCCGGAACCCGGCGTGGAGTACTGTGCCGGGTTCCCCGTCCCCAGTGACGAGCCGGAGGGCCACCACTGACACCGAAGGGGGCTTCCCGCTCCCGGCGGAAAGCCCCCTTCTCCCGTCTCGCCCGAGCATCCGGGCCCGTGCCGCCCGGCGTCTACTCGCCGGACAGCACCGCCTGCGCGGCGACCCGGGCCTCCTCCGCGGTGTCCGCGGCACGCGCCGCCGCGGCCGCCCGCTCGCACTGGGCGAGCGTGTACTTCGCCAGTGTCGCCCGCACATACGGGATCGACGCGGCGCCCATGGACAGCGACGTCACACCGAGGCCGGTGAGCACACAGGCGAGCAGCGGATCGGAGGCAGCCTCACCGCACACACCACAGCTCTTGCCCTCGGCCCTCGCCGCCTCGGCGGCGAGCGCCACCAGGTCGAGCAGCGCCGGCTGCCACGGGTCCTGCAGCCGGGACACCGCACCCACCTGCCGGTCCGCCGCGAAGGTGTACTGCGCCAGGTCGTTCGTCCCCAGCGAGAGGAACTCGACCTCCTGCAGGATCGAACGTGCCCGCAGCGCGGCGGACGGAATCTCCACCATCGCCCCGAACTTCGCCTGCAGCCCGGCCTCGCGACAAGCGTCGGCGAACGCCCTGGCGTCCGTACGGTCCGCCACCATCGGCGCCATGACCTCGAGGTAGACTGGCAGTCCCTGCGCGGCCTTCGACAGCGCGGAAAGCTGCGTCCGCAGCACCTCCGGGTGATCCAGGAGCGACCGCAGCCCACGCACACCCAGCGCCGGATTCGGCTCGTCGCCGGGGGTCAGGAAGTCGAGCGGCTTGTCCGCACCCGCGTCCAGCACCCGCACGACCACCCGACCCTCCGGGAACGCCTCGAGCACCTTCCGGTACGCCTCGACCTGCTTCTCCTCCGACGGAGCCTGCTTGCTGTCGTCGAGGAACAGGAACTCCGTACGGAACAGTCCGACGCCCTCGGCACCGGCGTCCACGGCGGCCGGCACGTCCGCGGGCCCGCCGACGTTCGCCAGCAGCGGCACCTTGTGCCCGTCGGACGTGGCACCCGGGCCGCTGGACGCAGCCAGCGCCGCCTTCCGCTCGGCCGCGGCCCGCTCCATCTGTGCCCGCTTCTCGTCGCCCGGCTCCACGAAGATCTCTCCCGTGCTGCCGTCGACCGCGATCAGCGTGCCCTCGGCGAGCTCGCCCGCACCGGGCAGAGCGACCACCGCGGGAACGCCGAGAGCCCGCGCCAGAATCGCGCTGTGGCTGGTCGGCCCGCCCTCCTCCGTGACGAAGCCGAGCACCAGGGCCGGATCCAGCAGTGCCGTGTCGGCCGGTGCGAGGTCCCGCGCGATCAGCACGTACGGCTCGTCGCTGTCGGGCACACCCGGCATGGGCACACCGAGCAGCCGCGCCACGATCCGGTTCCGTACGTCGTCCAGGTCGGCGACCCGGCCGGCCAGATACTCGCCGGCACCCGCCAGAAGGGCACGGTAGGCGGCGAACGCGTCGTACACCGCGCGCTCCGCCGTGCTGCCGACGGCGACACGGCGCTCGACGTCAGCCATGAGCTCCGGGTCCTGCGCCATCATGGCCTGCGCCTCGAGCACGGCCTGTGCCTCACCGCCTGCCAGGTTTCCCCGAGCGATCAGGTCGGCCGCCACGGCTTCCACGGCCTTGCGGGCGCGCCCCTGTTCGCGCTCCGTGTCCTGCGCGGGGTTCTGCTTGGCCGGCGGCTCGAGAACCGCCGTGCCCATGTGCCGCACCTCGCCGATCGCCACCCCGTGGCTCACGCCGACGCCTCGCAGCGTTGTCTCCATTTCACCGTCTCCGATTGGGCGGCGGCCCAGCCGCCGCGATGGTTGTCGGACTCGCCGTCACCGACGTCGGCGGGTCACTGCCAGCCGAAGAGGCTCTCGCCGGCCTTCACATCGCCGTCCTCGCGGACGTCGGACAGGGCGTCGGGCGTGGCCTCGAGTGCCACGACTGGGCAGATGGCGGACTTCCCGGCAGCCTCGACGGCCGACGGGTCCCAGCGCACCACGGCCTGGCCCCGCTGCACGGTGTCACCTTTGTTGACGAGAAGCTCGAAGCCCTCGCCGTTGAGCTGGACGGTGTCGATACCCAGGTGCGTCAGTACACCGTGTCCTTCCGTGTCCACGACCACGAAGGCGTGGGGATGCAGGGACACGACGATGCCGTCGACGGGCGAGAGGGCCTCCGACGGCTCACGCACGGGATCGATAGCGGTTCCCGGACCGACCATCGCACCGGAGAACACCGGATCGGGCACTGCGGTGAGTCCGATGGCCCGGCCGGCAAGAGGGGACGTCACTGTGGTCATGGAGCCTCCCAGGGGCGGAGATTGGTACGGCGCCGCCACCGCATGCCGCGGACGACGCGCTGTTTTGAAGAGTAGGTCATGAGAAGTCCTAGATCCGTCCGGGTTCTACCAGTTGACGAACCTAGGGGGCACCAGAAGTGATTTGCACCGGATGCCGGTTCCGCTGTACTGTCGTAGCCCTGCTCGACCCCGACGCGACAGTGAGTCGGGGGTCGGCGGAGCGCTTATCAAGCCGAGATCCTAACTGGTCTAAACCACTGCACGCCCTCAGGGTGCCTGCAGGGGGGTGGTCAGGAGGGCCGGAAAAGCCTGGTAGTGTTTGGAACACCGAAGGGAAGCGCCCGGAGGGCCCCTGAAAAGGGTCCGAAGGAAGCGTCCGTTCCTTGAGAACTCAACAGTGTGCCAAAAATCAACGCCAGATATGTTGATACCCCGTCCATCTTCGGATGGTCGAGGTTCCT